>CALBPF010000330.1 GCA_937899105.1 uncultured Flammeovirgaceae bacterium
AGCAGTAACCGCAAAGAAAAGGATGCACGTAAGCAGGAGGTAGCTTCCAAACCCGGGGAACGAAGCTTCAAAGGCCTTTGCAGTAACCGTTACTCCCTGGCTTTGATTTTCCTTAATAACAATTCTTTGGCCAAGATCGGTTGGTTTGACAGTGATGGAAATAGGGATATTTTCAATCAGATTCAATGTGCTGGTTGCTATTTCTTTGTTGTTTATGAGTAATACAATGCTATCGGCGTTTTGTGTTAAATCATAATCTATAGACTCCCCTTCCCAGGAAGACGCTAAAAGCTTTGCCGTCTCTTGTTCTTTGGCTTGTATAACCAGCTTGGGGCCTGATTCATCTGAAATTTGTTGGAGTACTATCAATGGCTTCTTGTCAAGATCGATACGTTTTTGCCATTGGCCTGTTGAAATAATTGTTAATGCAGTAAGCGTACAAACGATAATAGTGTCGATAAACGGACCTAACATGGCTACCAAACCTTCCCGCACGGGCTCATCAGTTTTTGCCGCTCCGTGCGCTATTGGCGCCGTACCTATTCCGGCTTCATTAGAAAAGGCAGCTCTCCTGGCACCGGCAATAATTATTGTACCAAGGGATCCTCCTAAAACAGCATTTCCTGTAAAAGCATCTTCTAAAATCAAGCCCAACATCGATGGTATTTTGGAGAAGTTGGTCAAAAGTATGATGGTGACCATAATGAAGTATAACACTACCATTATAGGCACTGTCTGACTTGCCACACCTGCAATGCGCTTAAGACCACCGAAGATAACCGCTGAAACAATAACGGTCAGTATTAGGCCGGTGTAAAGGTCAGTGGACGAGATAGTGGCCCCCATCAAGGTGATAGGAGAAGAAGATAAGCCATTGGGGATAACCAAAACGTCTCTAATTACCTGTGTAAGTTGATTGGCCTGAAAAATCGGTAAACAACCAATGGTACCTGCCAAACAAAACAAGTACGCCAGTGGTGTCCATTTTTTGTTGAGGCCATTTTTTATCACATACATAGGACCACCATATATCTTGTCGTTATCACCTTTAGAACGGTACATTATTGCCAGGGTACTGGTAAAGTACTTCGTGGCAATACCCACTAATGCACTTACCCACATCCAGAATATGGCGCCAGGACCGCCGGTAACAATGGCCACGGCGACACCGCTGATATTTCCCATCCCCACAGTAGATGCTAACTGGGTAGAAAGCGCTTGATAGTGATTTATCTGCCCTTCTTCATTAGGATCGTCATACTTTCCACGAAGCACATCAATAGCGTGAAAAAAATATTTAAATGGAACGAATCTGGAGTAGATAACAAAGAAAAGGCCACCACCCATTAAAAGGATTAACAATGGAATGCCCCAGATCCAGTTGGCAAAGTTTACGATTAAGCTTTCTATATAATTCAAAGTTGGTAAATTTCGGAAGCGGCTAATATATAAAGATTAGCTTGTAACCGCGGAGTATTTATGATTTCAGTATATTAAAAATGATAATGGGTAAGAAGCACGACTTATTGTTTTTAAGGTCCTGTCTTTGTATACTGGTATTCCACTTATCTGTTCCCGGTTTTGGTCAGGGCTATCTTAAGGATCCGCAAATCGTAGAAGCTCAGCTTGATGATCTGTTCGGAGTTAACCGACTGGAAGCGCTCAATATACTTACGTCCCACTATTTGGGATCTAATCAAAAGAAAGCAAATAAATTTGCCAGGCAGGCCGACGACCTCGCGGATAATCTCTTTAATGAAGTAAATGAGCTACTCCTGGATTCTGTGGCTGTTCAGCACGGCCTAAAGGCTTATTATCAGTATGGACAGATGCTTTTCAATCAATCCAAACTGTCAGATGCAAAGGAACGATTTAAAAAATGCCACGATCTTGCGGAACGTGCTGATGAGTTAGATTTTCAGCAGCAGGCGCTGGATATGATCGTTAGAGCGGACTCTCTGGGCGCTGAAGAAAGTTTTTTAAAGAGGGCGTTAAAACCGCTGGCATTAGGTGATAAAATAGCTAATTCTTCTTCCGATCTCAAGATCAAATCAATATTAAAACTTGCCGGTTTACATGAGAAAAAGAAGAATTACGATAAGGCCATAAAAAATAATAAAAAGGCAATGAACCTAATGCAAAATCAAGGCGATGCCAAAGGTGTTACTGAAATTCAGGCTAAAATTGCGGATATCAATAAGAACGCCGGCAATTTCAAAGAGGCTTTAGCCTACTACCAAATCAGTGAAGATAACTTCAATAGATTAGGTGATTCTACCTTAGCTCAAAAATCAAAAGAGGGGAGAGAGGCTGTTTTTGAGGAAGTAAAAGAACTGACACCGATGCCAAAAGAATCAGTTCCATACCAGGTAATCACAATAGAGCCTGAATTGATTGAAGATGACAGTGTTTTAATCCGACTTGACAGGTATAAGAGCCTTGCGGAACAGTATGAGCAAAGTGAGGATTTATCTCGTTCTATTACTTATTATAAGCTGTATAATGAACTGTTCTCGAAACGTCTGGAAGAACAAAAACAACAGGAACTAGACAGTATCGAATTGCTTAATAAGGCACAACAGATCCGACTTTTAATGCAACAAAATGAGCTTGGTGAGTTGCAACTTTCCAAGACAGCTGACGAATTAGTGCGAGCAGCAAATTTCAGACGGGGGCTGATCATTGGACTTGTTATTGTAGCATTATTACTTTTTGTTTTCTATTGGCTATTTATTGCTAAGAAAAAGGCACATCGCCAACTTTCTGTCACCTACCGTAATCTTCAGGAAACCAAAGGCCAACTTGTGGAAGCCGAAAAGAAGATAAAAAAGCTCCTTGGTCAACAGGTTTCAGACGACATTGCCCAGGCTTTATTGAATCAAGAAAGTGGTAATATAACTGGTAAATTCGTTTGTGTAATGTTTCTTGATATTCGGGATTTTACCCCGTTTGCTGAATCCAGGAAGCCGGAGGAAATTATTGCTTATCAAAATGATGTCTTTGGGTTTATGATAGAAATTATAGCTAAACACCATGGGGTGATAAATCAATTTATGGGTGATGGATTTATGGCAACTTTTGGTGCGCCGGTAAGCTATGAAAACGATGTTCAAAATGCCTTTAATGCAGCGAATGAGATCGTCAAGGAGGTGAACCTAAGAAGTGAAGAAGGTAAAATATACAAGACAAGAGTGGGGATTGGCCTACACGCCGGTGACGTGGTAGCTGGTAATGTAGGTACTGAAATTAGGAAGCAATACAGCGTCACGGGGAATACGGTCATTACCGCCGCCAGAATAGAACAGTTGAATAAAACGTTCAAATCGCAACTGTTGATCTCTGATTCAGTGTACCAACGCCTAAGCGTCAACCTGGAAGATAGTAAAATTGAAACCCAAATAAAGGGAAGAAAAGATCCGATCAAAATCTATAAAGTTGCTTAGATGGGCTCTCTACTACTCTGTTTTTTACTGTATTTACAACCCTTACAAGGTCAAGATAGTCTTGCAAAAGCTTTGGATAAGTCTGAGGGCGCCAAGAAAGTATCTATTTTAAATGAACTCTGCAGGCAATATCTAAATAATGACCCCGAAAAAGCCAGAGACTTTGCAGAGCATGCTTTGGAATTGTCATCTGCTATCGGCGATTCTTTGGGGATAGCCGCTAGCCATAATAACATTGGCCTTTTTTATAAAAACAAAGGAACCCTTGATAAAGCGCTTGCAAGCTACATGGTAAGTGCCGGCATTCAGGAACGCAATCTTTTAGAGCTCGGGCTTGCAAATACATTAGGTAATATCGGAACCATTTATTCCATTGAAGGTGAACATGATGTAGCATTGGACTATTTTCGGCAGGCTTCAAACATTTTTCTAAAATTAAATAGCCAGGAACAATTGGTTGGCGCTTTCAATAATATTGGCAATGTTTTTATAGATCAAAAACTACCAGATTCAGCCCTTCTATATTATCAGAAATCCCTGGCTATCTACGAGGCAATACCCGATAACTCAAACACATTTGTTCCATTCGAAAGTATAGGAAATATCTATTTTCAGAAAGGCGAAATGGAGGCCGCAATGGCATATTATCAAAGCGCTTATGATCTTGATCGTTTTAAAGGAAATACCAATGGGATGGCCAGCGCTTTGCACAATATAGGTGTTGTATTAAGGAGCCGACGGAATTTTGAAAAAGCGCTGACTACGTTTAATGATGCATTAGAATTAGCCCAAACTACGGATAATCTAAGGTTGATGTCCATCATATACCAATCTCTGGCCGAAACCTACTTTGAAAAAGGGGATACATTTATGGCCTACAGTTTTCAGCGACTTCATGATACTGCCAAGGACAGTCTTTTCAGTGAAGAAAGTACGCGTTTAATAGCGCAAATGGAAGCCGTCTATGAAATGGAAAAAATGGAAGATGAGCTGGCCGCCCTCCAGTTAGAGTCTGAGGTGCAACAGCTTAGAATAAAGAACGATAAAATCATAATTCTTGCCATTATCATTATTTCCATCGTAGGAATTTCTCTTACCACGGTGATTATAAAAGAACTTCAACTGATAAAGAGAAACAAGAAATTAGTTGAAGAGCAAAAACAGATTATTGAGGATAAGAATAAAAGCATTACGTACAGTATCGATTATGCCAAGAGTATCCAAAAGTCCTTATTGAACTACACCGTTTCTACAGCAAAAAGAAGTAAGTTCTTTATTTTTTTTGAACCTAAGGACATTGTTAGTGGTGATTTCTATTGGTATAAGGGGAAGGGTGATATTGATATCATTGCCGTTGCAGATTGTACCGGCCATGGAGTAGCGGGAGCTTTTATGACCGTTATTGGCCATGCCGCCCTGGAGCAAATAATCAATAAAGATGGCGTTGATGAACCTGCAGAAATTTTGCAAAGGCTAAACACCTATATTCAAGAGTCCCTAAAGAACAATGTAGGCGAGATCATGAATCATAGCATGGATATAGCGTTGTGCAAGGTTGATAGAAAGTCTAAAATTTTGACCTATTCCGGCGTAAACCGCCCTCTGATTTATATTGCCAACGGTGAGTTGAAGGAGATCAAGGGGACAAAGATCATTCAAGGTGAAGAAGAATTGGTAACCGCTGATTTTGTTAGCGAACAAATAGAATACTCTGCAGATCATACTTTTTACATGTTTACCGATGGCTTTCCAGATCAGTTCGGAGGCGATACAAACAAGAAATATATGATGGTCAGATTTAAGAAGTTGCTGAAACAGATAAACCCTCTCGATTTCGAGATGCAAAAGGACAGACTAAAGAAGGAAATAATGGAATGGAGGGCGCAGAATGAGCAAACCGATGATATAGCGGTATTAGGTTTTAGGCCTTAAGCACAAGTTTGCCCTGAGAGATGCCAACTAAACTTCCGATATTATAGAGTAACCTAGCGCCAACATTGGCGTCCCATTCATCTTTTCCCGGAGCCACTTCGTTAATGTCAAAACCAACAATTTTTCTGCCTGACCTTACTACGGTTTCTACAAGGTGGATTAACTCGAAAAACTCTAGGCCACCAGGTACGGGAGTTCCGGTATTAGGGCAAAGTTTAGGGTCAAGTCCGTCAATATCAACGGATAGATAAACCTGCTTTGGTAATTCGGAGACAATCTTTTCGCAGATATCCACCCATGAATGGCCATGGTAAAGATCGCGCTTCATGTTTTGATCCAAGAATGTAGTAACCCGGCCCTTTGAGTTTTCTATGAAAATACTCTCTTCTTTACAGAGGTCCCTGACACCAACTTGTACCAGTTTCTCTATTCTCGGATTCTTAAGCGCGTTGTACATGATAGAAGCATGCGAATAAGTAAAATCCTCATATGATCTCCGAAGGTCCGCGTGAGCATCAATCTGTAAAATTCCTGTTCGTCCAAAGCGCTCAGTTACGGCATTTATAAGGCCAAGTGGTGTGCTGTGATCACCGCCAAGAAGACCTACGACTTTATTTCTCCCTAAATACTTAAGGGCTTGAGATTTAATAAATATGTTCAGTTTTTCACAAACTCCATTAACGGCTTTAGGTATGATTATTAGTTCATCAGGAATAGGATCCCCCTGTGTGTTCTCCAGCCACTTAATATACTTTAAGGCTAGGTTTCTATGTATGTCATTTTCTTCTTTTAATTCTTTCGATATCGGAAGCAAATGCATTCCCATGGTCCATGCATCTTTAATATTGGGTAAATGCAGATCCACTTGCATGGAAGCATCAAGAATTGCCTGTGGACCATTTGCAGTACCAGAGCCGTAAGAGACAGTGACCTCCCAAGGCGCCGGTATAAGTATAAGATCAGAATGGTCTTCATTAAACGGAAGGCCGAAAAGAGTATCAGATATTGCCGAAGCATTTGGATTAAATGCCTCGATAATCTCTTTTTTTGATTGCATTTTAGAAATTTAAGAGATCCGGGTATTCATAGCTGACGAGTTTTCCGAGTCCCTCTGAAACTTCAGCCCACGATTCGATGTCAAATTCTATTTTTACCACCCCACATGTAGTCATATCACCGATTTCGCCTCTGGTAAGGTATTCTGCAAGGTAAGTGACTGATGGGTTGTGTCCAACAATTAGAACCGAATCCCATTCATCTTTTAACTGATTAACTACTTTCAATAAAGACCTTATAGAAGCCTCATAGATCTCGTCATTAACATGAATTTTGGCGGTATTGTAGGCGATCTGCTCTGCAATAAGTGAAGCCGTTGTTTTCGCTCTCATCTCCGGACTAGTTATTATGAAATCTATCTCCTCTTTTTTTTTGCTGAAATTAATGCCCATGCGTGTAGAATTCTGTAATCCGATAGAATTCAATTCACGTTCAATATCTCTTTGCTCGCTGGTTTTATCCATAGCACGAGCATGTCGAAGAAGTTGCAGTGTTTTGGTGGTTTTCATATTTACCTTACTATAACTTAAGCATGCGTGAAAATATGGATTAAATTTTAAGAAAGCTCCAAGGTGATCATTTCAAATTTTAGAAAGGCGGTATTGATAATCTTTATTAAGATGTAGAAAATTAAGGAGATATGTAGTTGTAAGATGTTTAGATCGCAAGATAGTAAAAGGGAACTTTGGATCAATTGTATAGTTGATGCTTAGGTATTCGTAAGTAAACACGACCTTTCTTTTTTGTATATTTATATACTGCTTAATACTATCGAAATGGTAAGACGTACTATAATTACTGTAATATTACTATCCACGTTGTTACTGATATGGCTGAGATACTCTGAATTAACAATTAATCAAAAGAGCGATGATGAAGTTGGGGCTCTAGCTTTGGATGGGCCTGATAAAGCTTTTATTCATAATACATATATGCTTTTAGATCGGAAAACGGGCCGAGTACCGTATGAACGGCTAAATGACCCTAAGGCCAAGGCTTTTGTTAGAGCGGCACAGGAGGTGAGGGACTTTCAATGGCAAAATATCGATACAAAAATACCGGGTAGATCTCGTGCATTGTATTACGATGATACTAACGACATACTCTATTCAGGCGCCGTTACCGGCGGACTCTGGCGAAACACCAGCTATGAGAGTGGTAAATGGGAAATTGTAGATGGTTTTGACGGTACGGCAGTAAACACGATTGTAGCTGATCCTATTAATAATGACATTCTTTATTTGGGTACCGGTGAGTCCTTTACGGCTTTTGTCAATTACCGGGAATCAACCGGTGTAGGAAATGGTATTTTTAAATCTACCAATGGTGGTTCCGGCTGGGAGCATATCGTATCTACCAAGGATTTTTATTTTATCAACGATCTAGCCATGCGAATAGAAAGTGGCATTAGTGTTCTTTATGCGGCCGTAGGATCAGGCGAATATAGAGGTCAAACCTTTGTTCAGGAAGGCTTATATCGTTCAGACGATCAGGGGCAAACATGGACCCAGGTATTACCTACTATTCCCGGTACAGACAATATTTATCAGGTATCGGATATTGAGATCACCGGTACAGGTAAGATAGTCGTCAGTACGATGAGAAATTCCGAAAATGAGGGAGGTTCTATTGTTCTGATGAGCGACAATGGTATAAACTGGGAGGCATATACAGGTTTTAATGAGTATGTGTTGGATTTGGGTGAAGAGTATTACGCTGGTAGATCTATTGTAAAATCTGCACCATCGAATCCCAATCATTTATATGCTGTTTTTTCTTTTGGCTTTAGAAATAACCTAGACCAGCTGCGTGACTACTTTTCGGAAATTTGGCAAAGTACGGATGGGGGCGTCACATGGGATTTCATACCCAGTCCGGGAATTTTCTCATTGCCTTGGCACGCTATGGCGCTTGCTGTTGATCCTAATGATGAAAATAAGATAATAGCGGGAGGTCTGGAAGTTTACGTACTTAATAACACTTCAGCAGCAGGAATTACAGATTTAGACTGGATAAGGCTTTCCAACTGGGCGGCTTTTTTTCAAGCCAATGATCCAAATCTAACTGAGGAAGAAATTCAGCAGCTCTTGGCTTACTATGTTCATGCCGATATACATGATATACAGTTCTTAGGAAGTAGTTCTGATAACGTTTTGATAACCACCGACGGTGGGGTTTTTTATTCATCAAATATTGGGCTCACCAATAGTATCGATCCCGAAGATCCGGTGCAGGAATTCCCTGTATTTGGGTCATCTAACAATGGACTTAATACCACACAATTTTATCACGCGAGCTTAAACCCGGCTTCGGGAAAAATGGAACTGTTAGGGGGAACTCAGGACAATGGAAGTATTTATCAAAGTTTTAAACCTGGTGAAGAGTTTGAGAGAAATATCTCCGGAGGCGACGGAGGGTTTAGTTTTTTTGATTCGGATAATGAGAATCTGCTCATCACCATGGTATATGGCAATAGGTACTTTGTTCATATTGAAGATCAGACTTACCTCCATGGCCCTATAAATGGCTTATTCGTTAATCCGGTAGATTACGATGATGAGGCCAATCTGATTTATTCCAATACTGCTACCAGCGCCTACGGTGGATTGTATTCCGGGTTAAAGGGTAGATTCTATGATACTTTGGAAGTATTTAATGTCAACAAGTTCCTGAATACAGCTGATCTCGGATTAGATACGGTCTCTTTTGTTAAACTGAATGCCGGCTTAGAGGAAGCCATTACTGCGGTGCGTCAGGTAGAATCTTCGAGCCCGACAAATAAAACTGTGGTTATTGGTACAGAAAATGGGCAAGCTTACAAAATTACCGGACTCCCGTATAGCGCTGTAGCAACAAAAATTACCGATTCTCAAAACCCTGCTGGATACATATCTTCGATTGACGTTGGCTCTGACGAAAATCATATTCTATTGACGCTCTCCAATTTTGGTTTGGCCTCAGTTTGGGTAACCAAGGATGGAGGTACTACTTGGGTAGATATTGAGCGTGATTTACCTGATATACCGGTAAGGTGGGGGAGGTTTAATCCTTTTGATGATAATAAAGTCATTATCGCTACCGAAGCCGGGATCTGGGGATTAGAAGATATTGATAACCTATCTGCTGAATGGGTCAGTTACAATAAGGGGTTTCCGTTGGTAAGAGTAGACATGTTTGATTTAAGAGCCTCTGATAGTACTATTCTCGCTGCCACACATGGCCATGGCGTCTACATTGGTAAATTCAGTCAGGAAGGAGAAACAATATTAAGCATTGAGGATTTATCTGATGACGAATCAAGTCTCCTGTTTTACCCAAACCCGGTTAAGGATGTATTGAGCATACGCTCGTATGACCTTGCTGATTTTGTTAACATTTATGATTTAAAGGGAGATTTGATTTTGTCTAAAGCGATCTCTGACAATACGGTACGAATTGATGGTATTGACCGTGGAATGTATATCGTCAAGGCGTATGATGCAAGTAATAAGCTGATTGCTGCTCAAAGAATAATTGTTGATCGTTAGTGCGGTTTTAAGGCGCTGCTTACTAATAGACGGTGTCACTTCGTACATTTTAAGAGTGTCCTATCAGGCCTATTAGATCAGTTTCTAAAGTTGTTAATGCTTTCCCATACGTGGTCACGCTATGGCCTTGTTCCTCCAGAAATCGCTGGATATGGGTAACATGTGCACTTCCTACAGTTAGTAGAATGCGCTGCGCATTTTGCTCTTTAGAAGTAGCTATAAGCCGATTTGCCATGATCTTGTTCCTTTCCAGCCAATATTCTTTGACCATAAAGGCTTCTTTAGATTTAGGCAATCTTTTTGGAAGTTCGTCAATTAGGGTGGAAAATGAATTTTGGAATTCAGCGCTATTAATATAGGGGATTAGCTTGCCCTCTTTTTCTGCTCTCTTATACTGCTTTTGTGTTTTTAAGTAGCTGCCTAGGGGTTTCCATTTGAAACCAAAAAGCAGCTTTTTAATCACCTTGTTGTTATTGGATATGAACTTTCGCTCCCCAACGCGATAGTCAATTCCGAAGAACTTCTTCACCTCAAGCTTTCTTGCAGCCGGAAATACAATAAGGCCATATTCGGAATTTTTGAGCGATGTATTATGATATTGTGAGAAGTAGCCTAGTGTATCACCATCTTCGACTACGTCGTCCCAATAGTAGTAGGCATTCCAAAGATCATAGGAGGCGTAGTACTCAGCGCCTTTCAATAGGTCGGGGTTTGATCCGTTCACTCTTAAGAATTCTGCGTTTTTTAAAGTATCTCGTAATTGATCTGCCCTGACCATAGTTTTAGGCCAGATTTCCCGAAAACTTAATGTGTCATAGGTAGGTATGGACTCAATACAGATAATATCGGGCTGAAGGTTTACGATGAAGTCTTGAACCTCAAATAAATTTTGAAATTGCCTGTAATCATCTTTAAAATGATGTGCCGTTCCTATGATAGTAACTTCCAGTTTCTGTCCATAGGATAAAATTGAAAGCCCCAGCGCACAGGCGATTATGATTACTTTCATATATGTACTTGTCTTGCTTCAAATAAGCGGTCTATTGTAATTTGGCCTTTCGTGACTTGTCTTAACTCTTGTTTTTGTTGCTTGAAATCTGAGTTTTAATCGGTGTTCCTTTTGAAAATAACAGCCTGAATGACCTAAATTGATGTCTGAAATCTGCCGGGAATGTGGATCATACTGAACTATAATATTTTAAAAAAATGGAAAGTGGTAGTGAGTACCACGCTGGTAATGATAATCATCTATTTAGCTATTATCTACCTGCATCCTGAAAATCTGGGCTGGATAAACAGCCCTGAATTTTCTGTCTCTAACTTATTATGGTTTGTTATTGTAGACCAGTTCCTTATTGAATGTGTGACTGTAACTATTCTCTTTTGGCTTATTCGCATGTATGCTTTTAAATTAAAACTGACTGAATTGCGATTAACTTTAAGAGAACTGATTCTTTATCAAATCAGGTTTTTACCGGTTTTCTTCTTAGCGTTTTTTGTATTCGCTCCTTTTTCGCTGACTATCAGGTTTTTATTGCATCATATTCCGGATATTGATTCCGATATTTATTTTAGTCAATACTTTTATAGCGTTGAAACCTATCTTAATTATTTACCTCCGGTACTTCTTATTGGCTATACCGTGCTGAATGTTAATTTGCTGAGATTGTATAATGAGCAGCTTGGGCAGGTCAAGCACGACCTTTCTCAAATCAGAAAACCTAAGTTGAAGGATCGTTTGTTTGTCTTTGACGAGTCTGGTGAACTATTACTGGAAGTGGACAAAATTATGTGGTTCCAGCGGGAGAATAGAAAAACCTTCGCTGTCACCCAATCAGACAAATACAGGCTAAAGGAAACGGTTTCAGAATTGGAGGAAACGCTTGATCCGGGGAAGTTCATAAGGATTAATAGAAGTACCATTGTTAATCTAAACTTTATGCTTAATTATTCTTTTTGGGAGAATGACAAATACGTTGTCCGTATTAAGGACAGTGCAAAAGAGTTCATTATGTCTCGGGAAAGGTTAAATAAAGTTAAGTGTCGTTTTAAGGAACAAAATCATTAGATTAAATCAAGCTCTGTTCCACGGCTTTATCAAACAGCCGTTTTACTTGTAAATCTCCGAACCCATAGATACTTTCTCTCTTGCTAAATTCCCTGAAGACCGGGCCGAATTCTTTTGTTTTCAATTCTTTAATAATTGCTACCAAAGAATTAATCGGCCTCCCCAAATTTTGCCCATCCGGAATGCGTTCAATATGTGCGGCTACAGCAGGTAAGAGAAACGGATAGTCGGAAGAAAGTTGATTGGCCAATTGGCGTAGTTTTGACAACTCTTCACTTTGATAGTATGACCAAAACTTCGATAAGTCTTCGGCGCTTTCAAGTTTTATTCTATCAGACAATAGTGTAGGAAGTTCATTCGGTTTATAGGCGCCAAACCCATATTGCGTTTGTGTTTTTGGACGAACCAAGTAAAGTACATTGCCTTGCGAGTTAATTTTAAGCAAGTGTAATAAAAACCATAAGTTCACCTGGCAGAACAGATCGTCCTCAAACCAAAGGTTGATGACAGAGTCAGCGGGAATGGCAGAGATCCTTTTTACTTCTGCGCCTACAGTGTTGTGATATTCATCTTCGGTGCCACCATATTCATTTGTGATAAACCTGGCTCTATTGTCTAGTATTTCTTCAATGGATCGTCCCGCCACAGGCCCTTCTATTAGGCATTCGCGCATAACTATAATTTCTCCGGGAATTTCTTCAGGAAACTGTGCCTTCAGGGCGTCTCCGTTAAGGATATGATAATCAATTGGTTTCAACTTCTTTACTACTTAAGATTGGCGCTATATGCTGAATATTTCCTGTCATTTCCCAATGTCCAAGAGCTATCGGGATATTTCCTATCGTATTCACCTTATCAAAAAAGGCCTTTAACTCGAAAGGTGTATTTTCTGATTCTTTTAACCTTGCATAATCTGCTATGGTTGCTTCCATCAAGTGCTTTCCGGTTATGTAGCTGGTGCCATAACCGGGTTGTCTTAAATACAGGTGTTGTTCAAAAAGTAATAGTTCCTTCTCCGTCTTCATCCAGCCCCGAGGTGTCCATTCGGAATGAATGCCTCCGGCTTCTTCCATGGTCATGTCATTGGCATGGGCATATAACGAACCGAGTCCACGTGCGGCTCTTTGGGCAATGAGTATATATACGATTTCTCTGGACCTTGGACTATCATCGTATAGCCCTGCATGCATGAAAAACTCTTCTACGGCTGTCGCCATTCCTTCATTTCTCGAATCGAAAATGTTATAAAGCAACGGTACCCTTCTGATTGCGCTGGCATTCGGCTCTTTTTCCATTCGCGCTAGTTCAAACCAGTGATAAAAATGCGAATAAAGAGGTCTTGGATCGTAGTGAGCGGTAATCCAAAAGAAGTTTCTGGTCTCTGCGGGTATATACTGACCCAGGTGTTCATCAAGAGCCGGCTTGAAGTAGTCTTTTACCGTAACAATATCCTGATCATGTAAAAAGTTAATCAAGCTTTCAGAAGAAGCTTCGGCTAATCTTTGGTAAGCCTCCGGACTGTCGGCAGGTTCTAAATTTGGTAAGTTCCTATTCCGGTGCTCTTCAAGCTTCAGCGACGACCAGGCTTTTGCCAATTCACTTTTTAGCAGCATCGCCTCATCTTCCCAGGTAAGTGGTACTAAATGAACATTTTGTAAATACCAGGTATAATTCTCTTTACCAATGCCCGATGGGCCTGTTTTGTTTCCGGCCTCGTCTTTGAGCCATATAACCAAATTGTAGGTGGAATTTATGGCATCTTGAATGGCTGAAACTACTTCAGCGTCTTCTTTAACACCAGATTGATAAAGAATCGCTTTCAGGTTGACCACTTGATTTTCTATATCTCTAATTCCCGCAATCCACAGATCTTTAGCGTTCCCAGTTAGATTTATTTTAGCCTGCTCATTCAAAGGAGGGATAACACTCAAGTCAGATAGAAGCCTCGCTTTTTCTTCAGCACTTAAAGGAAATGTATAAGTCCATATCTCGGTTGTCATATGATGTGTAGGACCTTCGTGTGCAGGCACATCACTTTTGTAAGTCCACAGTGATTTGTAAAATGCAGGGTCGCGTTGCCAGGGCTTCAAAATATTGTGATTGAAATCATAGCCGTTCATTTCTGCCCATATGATCATCCAATCTACTTTTTCGGGAATCTGCCACCCGGTAGTGTCAAAGGCATTCAGTTCATTTCTAAGCTTTTGAAATTGCGGCCAGCGTTTTTGAAACGTCTCAGCAGTATAATCAGGCGCACCGTCTGCAACAGGCGGTTTCTCAAATTTGCGCCATTTATAAAAGAATGAAACCAGATCATTATAATCACTATTTCTCTCCGGTTGGGCTGCAGGTGTTTCTGTAGATTCGCAACTTAGGAAAGCCGCTAATGACACTAGTAGTACACTGCCGATAAGGTTCCTCATTTTCGGTCTGATTAATACTTTTAAGTCTTAGATTGATTTTTTGTAAGCCTCTTTTAGCCATTGTGATACCTCCTGATCAACGCCTTCTAGTGAGGTTATCTGTATTCTATGCGTGCACATAGTTCCAAATGGGCCTGACCCTTCAAGTCTGCCTTGATTAGGCACATCTTTTAACTTTAACCCCAGATCAATTCTGGTTTTAGTAGCAGGTTTGATCAAAGCAAATTGCCGTTTTCTAATAATACTAACACTGCCCTTTTTAGGTGTTATTACTAAGTCAGCGCCAAATTTGCTAACGGTTTCAATCACTTTGTCGTAGATGGGTATGAGGTTTTCTTTTCCCTTGTACTGTTGCGCCACAAGATCATCATTTGTGGAATTATTTTCTTTAGACAGGTGGACAATGGTATTGGCAAAGCCATGTGATACACTATACTCTTTTTTTAAGCAATTCACCGCTTCAGTATGTTTCTCAAATGATTTATTAGAAAGTATTTTTTTCCATTCTTCAAGACTTTTGCCTGTTTTTCCAAGCATGTTGTCAATCATCGTTTGCAAGGCCTTGTCCATAGAAATGATGCTTTTTTTCACCTAAATTAGGTAAACAAAGCGTCATTATTAAATGCCTTTAAATCTTGTTGGGGGGTATTTAGTCAGAGTATTCTTATTCTGCAAACATTTATACCAAAATTTAGTCGTTTGGATTTGCGTACGGTCTTTGTTGCTCGTGCGTCTGCTCTTACAAAGTATCTTCTGTTAGTTTCCAATCCGAAAATTTCTACTTCTCCATAATTATCGGTCCATAGAGGAGGGGTAATAGCTCCTAATTGATCTTCTGCATCTTCGCGGGTAAGATAAACTTGTACCATAATGCCTTCCCTCTCATTTCCGGAAAGGTAGCCTTCTACCTGAACTAATAGGTCGGCCTCCGGTAACCTGGGTCCGTTATCACAGGCGGCAATGGCTATTAGGGTTAGAAGAAAGAATGTTGTTTTTTGAAAAGCCTTCATAGTCGTTTGAGTTAGTGATAACTCACTGAAAACAAGAACGATGCCAGTTGGGGGATTGATCGATATTCGAATTATTAGTATTTTTAATATCTTACTAAAACCAACCAGACCATGCCTAAAATGCAAATCAAGAGGAGTGTAACCATTAATGCACCCGTAGATAAGGTTTACTCAAAACTTAATGACTTTAATCACTGGACAGCCTGGTCTCCCTGGCTAATAATGGACCCTAAGGCTACAGTTACTGTTGCTGAAGACGGCAAATCTTATGAATGGGAGGGCGAACGAGTTGGCTCCGGAAATATGCAAGTTATCAATGAGTCAGATAACCAGTTCATCTATTATGACCTTACTTTTCTTACGCCATGGAAATCTACAGCCAAGGTCCGATTTGAAACCATATCTAAGGGAGCTAGTACTGAAGTACATTGGTTAATGGATAGCAGCCTACCTTTTTTCATGTTTTGGATGAAAAAGATGATGGAAGCTTTCGTTGGGATGGACTATGAAAGAGGCCTGGCCATGTTAAAAGATTATGTTGAAGATGGAGAAGTACACTCCAAACTTGATTTTAAAGGCGCCTCCAATTTTGCGGGATGTAAGTATGTAGGAGTGAAAACGGTATGTACAATTGAAACCGTAGGATCCAGCATGGAACAAGATTTTGGAAAGTTAATGGCTTTTATGGCGGATCATCAAGATTTAATAGCTGGCAATACATTTTCTATCTATCATAAGTGGGATATGGTTAAGAGAAATGTAGAATATACTTCCGGGGTTCCGGTAAAATCCATACCCACCAATTTACCCGCTGGAATTATATCCGGAGAGATTCCTGCAACAGAGGTATATACGCTCGGGCATACGGGACCTTATGCACATTTAGGTAATGCCTGGAGTACACTTTATAATATGCAGCGGGGCAAAGCCTTTAAAGTAAATAAAAAAATTCATCCTTTCGAGACCTATGTCAATATGCCGGGAGAAGTACCGGATAACGAATTGGTAACGGAAGTACATTTTCCGGTGAAATAGATGGATA
Organism: uncultured Flammeovirgaceae bacterium; assembly: GCA_937899105.1. Taxonomy (GTDB): domain Bacteria; phylum Bacteroidota; class Bacteroidia; order Cytophagales; family Cyclobacteriaceae; genus Fulvivirga. The sequence goes on from CALBPF010000330.1 coordinate 16,502, forward strand.
AGAATAGCTTTGAGCTTAAGGGTATTCCGACATTACGCATTTTAAATTATCAGGAGTCTATAGATTTTTACACTAGCTACCTGGGTTTTACGGTAGATTGGGAGCATCGTTTTGGACCTGAAGAACCAGTTTATATGCAGGTTTCTTTGCATGGTTTAGTGCTGCATCTGTCAGAAAATAAGAGGTTTGATCCGGGTGTTATTGTATTTGTTGATACCAAACGTATTCGGTATTTGCACAAGACCCTGTATACGAGAAACCAGGCAGTCACTCCGGAGGTGGAGACTACGCCCTGGCAAACACTTCAAATGGAAATCGAAGATCCTGCTGGAAATTTGCTTCGCTTTAATGAAACAGTGGTCGAATAGTATTTCGATAGTATTCAGGCTATCCTCGTTTCCAGACCAATGAATCTAAATTAGTATCGTGCTTCACGATCCCGGCTTCTTTTAGTGAAAAGACATCACTTTTAAGCATTTTATCACTCACCCAGCTAATG
>CALBPF010000331.1 GCA_937899105.1 uncultured Flammeovirgaceae bacterium
GGCCTCAATTACCTTAGGATGCCGATGTCCAAGATTACTGACGGCAATACCGGATATCATATCTATATACTCTCTTCCATCCGGACTATAGAGATAAATTCCCTTTGCATATGCTACCTCTAGCATGAACGGCTGCCCTGTAGTTTGAGCAATATTTTTAAGAAATATGGAATGATCGAAATCCATGCACAAGAAATTAACTATGATTTTATGTTAGAATCAAAATACCGTGAAGTCGACCCTGCGATTTTTCTCCCGCCCCTCGGATGTATTATTGTCATGTTCGGCTACTTCTTCACCATACCCTACCACTGATATCCTTTCATCTGGCACCCCCATATCGTGCATTAGTTGACGTATTTTTTCCACACGCTGAATGGAGAGCTTCACATTATAGTTATCCTGACCCTGACTGTCGGTATGGCCTTCAATGAGAATTACCCTACCCTGGAGAGCATATTCAACAGCTATAAGAAATGGTTCCATATCAACCACCGCAAACTCAGACTCGTCAAAAGTAAAGTAAAGCGGTTCCAGTTTTATAGGATCACCGTCTTTGTGTCTTTTAAGTTTTTGTTCTACAAGTTGTCTTATTTCTTCATGCTTTTTAGAAGTAGGATTGGGCAGATCATTTTTAGCAAGTATCTCATCTTCGATGACATGTTTTTCATCTAATGTTTGTTCTTCGAAAGACTTTTGATGAAAGTCTTCTTTTTCTTCTACGGCCTGCGCTACCGGCTGTGGTTTTGGTTTCAATGGAGGTTGGTCGGTAGGATCGTACTCGGCCAAGGGAAGACTTTCAGGTTTTTTCCCTCTAACCGTGACCCTGCTATTCTTTACTTTATATTTTTTCTTGAAGAGCCTGAAGCATTGTAAATTTGGTTTCAAAGAACCCTTGTACTTTCTCTTATAGTTTTTTCTGTTGGCTTTTTGGAACGTATTTTGTTTTTGTGCAACTGCCGTATCAACCGTGGCACAACATATGAGAAAAAAAAAGAATATAACTATTCTGGCGCCCTCCATAGCTAAAAATTGCCTTAAATATACAATTTCCGATAAATTATGATTTAATTCAAATCTGAAACAATAAACTAACTAAAAGGTCAAGACATGGGTTTATCAAGATCAAGAAATCATAAAGTTATCGGTGGTGTATGTGCAGGTATTGCCGAGCAGTACGGTTGGGATATCGGTTTAGTACGACTACTTTATTTGCTAATTTCAGTTTTCAGCGCCGCCTTTCCAGGTACTATTGTTTATATAATTCTTTGGATAGTACTCCCTTCCGAGTGATTATTCTTGAAGCGCCAGAAATTCCGAAATTTCATCTCTAACCTCAGCGGTGGATTTTCCATCATAGGGAGCAGTAGCTATTGCTTTAAAGAGTTCGTCAACAACGCTTTCTTTAAAGCCTAATTCTTTAGCATATAGAGTGGCTACCTCCAGTTCTATGTCTTCAACAATATTATCGATGTATATCATATGGACCAGGTAAAAAATAGCCTCCAGCTTTTCCTCCTGCGACGAGAGTGGCTTGAAATTTAAATGATCGAAATTTTCTTCGATACGATGCAGATCGTCTTTGGATAAACCTAACTGGGTACTCCATTTCATTAGGCAGGTTACGTATTTAGTTTCTATCGTTGGTTGTTTAAAAAAAAGAGCCAGTATATTGATAAAACTCTTTTTTAGGGATTCTGATTCTTCAACTGTTAACTTATCCATCGATTAAAGATACGTGAATTAATTACAAATACGCTGTTTCAAGGCAAAGGGAACAACATAACCATTTTCCGTTGCTTTACTTAAATCATCACATCCACGGTTGTTATTGCCCATGCCTGATCTGCAAATGGCCCTGAGATAGTAAGGTTCGCCATAGGAAGGTCTTATTGAGATAGCCCAATTGAAATCGTGTACGGCTTCTTCATATTTTTCAAGCTCGATATTGAGCTTGCCACGCTTGTAAAACATCTGGAAATATTCTTCCGTGAAATTAGTTAAAGGCACCACAAGCTCGAACGCTTCTCCATAGCTGTTGTTTTGAAACTCCTTGAACTTATACCTCGCTTCTGTGTAATAATCCCATGCCTTTTCGGTCATATTTAGCTTGTCCAGATAAATGTCACCAATTTTCATGATCAGCTCAATGTTGTTTTCCTCTCGCATTAATATGTACTCATAAGCGTGGACCGCTTTCCGATATTCCTCAAGAGTATAGTAAGCCGTAGCCAGCATTTCCCAGGTACTTATTCGCATAGGTTTTTGGTACTCTCTTAACACCTCCAGATGAACGATGGCTTCGGAAAATTTTTCTTGTTTAAACTCGACTATTGCGGATTTACTCAGGCTGGAGATCATGTTTTCTTTGGCCTCATAAAACATATGTTCGATGGGTTGTTCCCGAATGAGCCGAGTTATTTCGTTGATAGCCTGTATATACTTGCCCGAATCAAAAAGCCGCTTGGCATTTTGGACGGCAAGCTCATTTTGTTTTTGAATTTCCAGCAACTCCTGTTCTTCATAGTAGTTGTTTAGTTTGTATGCCCCCATAATTATAGAGGCCAGTATGAAAACTGTTAATAAGGTCAGCGCCTGGATTTTTAGGTAGTTTTTATCAATTATGTAAGCCGGTGCCTTTTTATAGTTAGGTGCCTTTTTCCAACTGAACTTTCCATATCTATCATAAACCGATCTTTCCTGACTTTGGGGATGCCTTCTATAAGGACTTTGAGAAACGTTTTGCGATTGTGATGCCCGCTCAGCCGAGTAATTGAGCATCAGATCATAACTGGCTTTTTTGTAGGCATCGGATAAAGTTTGATAAGCCGTATTTACGTGTTTGAAGTATTCTTCTGCAGCAGGGTTATTGGGATTTTTATCAGGATGATATTTTAGGGCCAGCTTTTTATATGCTGTCTTTATCTCAGAAAGATCAGCATCTCGATTTACGCCTAAAACCTGATAATAGTCGAGCATAAATTAAAATTAACGATTTATTCTCTTATGCAGGCCTCCGGATGTTTCCAAATTTTTGAAGCTTGATTGATTTTACCTTAACGATTTTTTTTGAGTCGTTTGTAAAAATATACGGATGATAAAAGTACAAGTATGGATATAAATTGTGAGTGGCTTAAGTAGCCTTCAATTACATACCCACGACTCACATCACCTCTGAAAATTTCTATCGCTGAACGACCAACGGCATAGAGGGTCAGGTATGATAAAAATAGCTGACCATGGAACTGCTTTCTTTTTTTTATGAAAAACAGGGCTATCATTATGCTAAAGATAAGCGCTGCGCTATAGAGTTGTGTCGGGTGCAGCGGTGTGTTTAAGGGTTTTGCAAGACATACAGGGTCAGTAAAGGTAACTGCCAAAGGCCCGTGCCATTCAATTCCGTGGCAGCAGCCAGCCATAAAACATCCGATACGCCCGAACATATGCACCAAGCACGTAGTAACGGCCATTATATCCAGCATTTGAAGTACCGGTAGTTTGTTCTTTTTAAAGAACCAGAGCATTGTTGGAATACAAAAAAGTAGTGACCCGTAAAAAACAAAGCCTCTACCGGAAAAGAGAGCTTTGAGGTTGCCGGCATATCTTCCCGGATCTTCAAAGTATAAGAATATTTTTCCACCCACGACAGATGCGAATAGCAACAACAGAAAAAGTGTATTTACCTTGTCAAAAGGGAGATTGAAATTTCTTCTGCTTTCATTGGCAACATAGGTGAGCCCAACTACTGCACCTAATACAATGAAAAAACCATATGAGTATACCGTGAAGAATTCTCCGAAGATACCTTGCAGGAAATCAGGTACAGGAATTTTAAATAGAATAGGGTGCATATTGACCTTTGATTTTACTAATATCTGTGATTTTAAGTAACCAAAGGCATAAATGCAGGTACATATTCTATACTAATATGTGCTGTGACATCTTATTACAAATCCATGACTTCCTATTAAGAACGATTTTCGTTATTTGAATTACAACAACTCGACCAGTTATGCTTAGAAACTACTTCATTATCACATTAAGAGCTTTCCAAAAGCAAAAGTCTTACGCCATAATCAACATATTAGGCCTATCTGTGGGCATCGCTTGTGCAATTTTCATATTCCTGTATATTCATAGCGAATTAACGTACGATAAGAATTTTCCCAAGTCAGACGATACACATATTCTAGGGTTCAATTTCATAGATAATGAAGGTAATATTTCTCCTAATACTTACGTGCCTGGGGGATGGAGTACAGCTCTTCAAGAAAGATTGAATGAAGTAATTGGCGGAGTAAGAATGTGGTGGATGGGAATGCCTGCCAGTTTTGAGTATAGAGCAGACGAAAGAATAGTCTTATCGGAGGATGTATTCTGGGTGCAAAATACGTTTCATGAATTTATGGATTTTCCTGTGATTACAGGCAATAAGGAAAAGGCGCTTGAGTACCCAAATAATCTGGCCTTGAGTGAATCTGCCGCCTACGAACTTTTTGGCGATGCTGATCCGATAGGAAAGGAGGTGGCGCTGACACATACCTTCGCTACTGGTAATGAACCTTTGGATCTTACGGTTACCGCCGTTTACAGTGATTACCCTGATAACACGCATCTAAAACCTAAATAAATCATAAACTACTATGCGCTTACGCCCTTTCAACAATTCGGGCACGATAAGTCTTTTGAACAGAATGAGGAACACATGTTTCAGGGAGGTTTTCAGACGTATATTCTAACCCAACCAAACACGGAGTCAGCGCTGGTTGAAGCTGAGATGTCTACTATAATAGATGAAATATTGAAAGAAAACCCAAGCCTGGCGGAGCAAATTCCCGGAAGATTAGAGCCGGTTGTACGAAATGTAGAAGACATTCATTTTGACAATGACTTTCCATGGGTCACTGAGGGCAGCGGTAACATTACGTATATCTATACCTTTAGCTCAATTGCTATCTTAATCATACTCATAGCTAGTATTAACTATACAAATCTGGCCACGGCCCGATCGGCAAAACGATCGAAGGAGGTGGGACTAAGGAAGTCCCTGGGGAGTGAACGGCTTCAGTTAATATACCAGTTTATGATGGAATCATTTGTAATGGTTCTTTTTGCGTTTATAATCGGTTTGGTTTTAGTACTTGTGTTCTTGCCACAATTCAACAGTCTTGCGGGTACGGCCATAAGGTATTCTTCGCTTTTAAGCGGATCGCTACTGTTTGGTATTGTAGGGTTATTTTTATTGGTAGGTTTTATGTCAGGTACTTACCCTGCATTTTTTCTGTCAAGATTTAATACAATTGACACGCTTAAAGGAAAATTCAAATTTTCAAAAGGCTCTAATATTATTCGAAGACTACTGGTAGGTTTTCAGTTTTCAATTGCTATTATACTTCTCATCTCTACCGTTGTCGCTGTTAAGCAGATGGACATGATGCAGAGCAGTAAATTAAATCAGGCCGGCGACCAGATCCTATCAATACGTCATGGCGGAACCGCAGATTATAATAAATATGCCTCCTTCAAAAACCTTTTACAGCAAGATCCGGATCTTCAAAATGTAACTTTTGGAAACCATTTGCCTAGATTGGATTTCTTTGGTCCATTAAGCACGCCATACCGCTTTCCAGAGGTAAATGATGAAGAATATCAATGGAATACTTTTAACGTTGATTTTGATTTTATCAATACTTATGGCCTTGAGGTGGTGGCAGGTAGGCAGTTTGAGTCAGGTAATGTAAGCGACTCACTTATGATCATACTTAATGAGACCGCCTGTCAAGCTCTCGGCAAAAGCCCTCAAGAAATCATCGGTACTGCTATGTCATATCCACAGGTAAACGGTTATTTTAATTACAATTATGATAGTTTGCAAACAGGGCAGGTAATGGGTGTAGTAAAAGACTTTCCTTATCAGTCTGCTTACCAGGCAATTGAGCCTTTGGTTATTTCCCCAAGGCCCCACTTTGTAGATAGAATTATCTACATCAAACTCCCTGAGGGTAAGTTCCAGGAAAAGATTGCCAAAATTGAAGATGTATGGGAGCAGGTCTATCCCGGTGTAGGATTGGATTATTGGTTTGTAAATGATGAATTCGAACGTATGTATACCTTAGAAAAAAGAGTAGCTTCACTGTCTACCAATTTTGCAGGACTGGCCATTTTTATCACTTGTGTTGGTTTATTCGGGCTAGCCTCTTTTGTTGCCGAACAAAAAACTAAGGAGATAGGTATAAGAAAAGCACTTGGAGCCAGGAACAGTCAAATTTTGTTGCTGCTGTTACAGTTATTTTTAAAAGTATTGCTCTTTTCAAGCTCAATAGCTGTGCCATCGGCTTATTTCCTTTCTGATTGGTGGCTTCAAAATTTTGTTTATCAAACCGCGTTAAGTTGGTTCTTATTTGTAGGAAGTGTTGCTGCCATTGTACTGCTAACACTTTTGACTGTGAGCTTTGAAAGCCTAAAAGCCTCAATGTCTAATCCTGTTAAATCCTTGCGGTATGAATAGGATTTGTTATATTTAAGAATCATTCGTCTCCAAACTTTATTTTAAATTTTCTCTTTTGGTCTTATTATTATTTTAAAATACATATGTATTAAATAATTATTAAGAATAATATTCTGATTTGATTCGATTTAGCCAAAGCAGCTTCTTCCTATTGAAGCGTTTACCAAAAGGTTGCGAAATTTCGTACTTATAAAATGTTTTTCTTATTGTAGAAACATACACCATGCTCTCTAACTCGCTATTGACAATCTGATTTAACCCGCTACCTTCGCGACCGATTTCAACGAAAATCTGAAACAGAAATGAGAAAGTTAAGTTTAGTAGCATTGCTTTTAACAGTTTTAAGCTCTGCTTTTGCAAGTGAGAAAGGTGACATCACGGTAATAAGTGATTCTAGCGCTGTATTTAGAGTGTATTATTCTAAACCTAATGTAAGTAAGGTCAAAGTATCTATTTACAATGAGAGTGGACAGAAAGTTTTTGGCGAAACAATTCGCAATAGGGAAGGTTTTGTTAGACCCTATAACATGAAAGAACTTCCTGCCGGTGTATACACCTTCGAAATAGAAGATGAAAACGAAACTAAAAGATTTGAGTATACCTACGCGGATAAGTCTTTCAGAACGACTGGTTCTTCTCTAATTGTTAGCGTTAAAAAGCTAGATGCAGATAAGTTTTTACTTGCTCTTGGAAATGCTAAGAATGAGGAAGTTAAAATCGAGATACTTAATGAAAAAAATGAATTATTATATTCAGCCGCAGAATTGGTAGAAAATCAATTTGCACAACTTTATAACCTACAGTCTATAAGCAGTAGAAAACTCACGTTTAAGATCTTTAATAAGGCAGGAGAAGTTGAAGAATTTATTTTTTAAACTAAGCTAATTAGCAGCGTAAGGCCATCCGATTACGGATGGCCTTTTTTTATATGTATAGCTTCCCACGTGCCAGAATTTTTTGTTCACCCTGTAAAATGACCCTACTATTGTTTAGTTGGCATATAAACTTACCACCTCTTTTGCTCATTTGTAGTCCAGCCATTTTAGTTTTGTTCAATATTTTTGACCAGTAAGGGGCTAGAATGGCATGTGATGATCCGGTTGCTGGGTCTTCTAATTGTTGTACATGAGGTACTAGAGTTCTACTAACAAAATCAGTTTGACTGCCGGGAGCGGTTACTACAAAACCAAAATCAGAACACATTTTTAGTATTTGAAAATTTGGAGACATGTTTTTGACACTATCTTCATTTTCTACGACCACCAAATTTTTATTATCAGTTTTGTAGTGAGCTTTTATCTTTATACCAAGTCCGTCCCTCAATGCTTTTTCAGGCTCGCTATGATTTTGGGTAGAGATGGCATCCATTGAAATAGAACAGTAATTGGGATTGATCGATTTACCCCGGATTTGTCCGCCTGGGTAATTCAGGCTTGGCTCTTCCAGGTTCTGCCTATCGGCTAGATATGCTACAGCGGCCAATGACCCATGCCCGCAAAGACCAATTTCTCCGTCCGGTGCATACCAACGAACACTCCATTTTTCTTTACCCTTCCATATAAATGATGTCGCAGGTTGATTAAAGTCACGAGCAATGTTCTGCATTAGACCAGAACTAATTGGCAGGTCAAGTTCTACTACAGCTGCGGTGTTGCCCTTAAGTTTTGCTTTACTATCTCCGAAGACTTGATAGATACTGAAGTGGTAGTCGGTCATTAATATTTATATGTTTACCCCTTTCTATCTTATCATATTCAATGGCATAAACGTTCAAAATGAGGATTTCGTTATAAAGTATTAGTGAACGAGAGACGCTATGCCCCAAAGTTTATACATGTTTCTTTAATTCCGATTACAGCGTGGAATGTGCAGCTTTTTTTAACCAATTTTCTGCGTCATTGATGCTATCAAAAATCTTAAATGAATATCCTCTCTTGATGCTTACAGACTCCCAGAATTTTGCTATTTCCCAATCCCGTCTGTCAACAACAGCGGCCATTATCAAACTCCTGTATTCAGGCACCTTATTTTCATACACTTTGACTAGGTTATAAGCATCCGTTAAAGGAATATCATAATGTACCTTTCTGTAGTCTGCCAGAACTAACTGTCTGTTATACTTTTTAGCAGCTGCTACAATATTTTCTGTTCCTTTAATCGCCCCTGTAAGATCTGATCGTGTTCCTTCATCTGATATAAGAAGGTAGTTTTCAGTAACTTGAACTTTTAACTTCTTACTCATTTACACTTTGCCTTTTCCTTTACCATGTAAATTACTCCGTAAATTTTATAAAAGTACTCTGTGGTGAAAACTTTTTTTGATGTTACAGAAGCTACATAATAGCTTTTTACATACATAAAGGACCTCGCATCGAACAGGAAGGATCAAGCAAACCATATTGAAAAAATATCAGACTGTAATATGTGATTTTAATCTTCTTTATATCTGTATAGTATTTTAACTTTGATGCATTGGTCAGAAACCGGTTAAATTATCATTTTTGATTTTTTTGGTAAAATCCAGGGACTCAGAGTTTATGCAGTAACTGAGGTCGGTAGGTTTCGGGCCATTAGCAAAAACATGACCAAGGTGACCTTCGCGTCTTACACACAGAACCTCTCTCTCATCATACCAAAATAGGTGTGGCGTTCTACAGCTATATTTCTCGATCTAAAGGTTCATAGAAGCTTGGCCAACCGCTTCCTGCTTTGAATTTAATATCTGAGCCGAAAGTTCAAGTTTGCAGCCTTTACGATGGTAATTCCCCTTTTCATGATTATTCCAATACTCGTTAATGAAGCCCCTTTCTGTACCTTTTTCTGTTAACATATAATATTCTTCAGTTATTAGCTCCTTTTTCCACTCTGCTTCTTTTTTAATCACTTTGTCCTCCATACTTTTTTACCATAGTTTTAATTGTTCCTGGCTTGTATTCCAGGTTATCAAAAACAGACTTAACACCAACATTAGTATACTCGTTAATTTCCTATTGTTTTGTATCGATTTCTCGTGATACATTGAACTCTTCAAAACAAACAAGGTTTAGCTCCTGGAGGCTAATCATATCGATCTGTCTACTTCGCGACCAATTCCTGGCTTTAATCTGATATTACCAAATCACATTTATTTGATTAGAGCAATTCATTTACTTACTTTGGAAATTATGCGTAGGATTTTGTTTTTAATGATTGGTGTATTAACGCTGTCGTCGCTCCAGGCTCAAAACTATCAGTTGCATTCCGTATATATTTACAGCTTTATAAAATATGTTGAATGGCCCAGTGAGACCTCCGGTAATTTTGTAATTGGTGTTTATGGAGATTCGCCCGTAATTGACCACTTAATGAAAATGGCGGCAGTCAAGAAAGCAGGCGATAAAAAAATAGACATAAAAAAAGTTTCGGGTACAGCTGATTTGACCGGACTTGAAATTCTTTTTGTGCCAGATTCCCGATCAGCGGACTTTGGTACTATTATTAAGCAACTCACAGGGACTAACACCTTGATTATCACAGAGTCATCGGGATTGGGGCAGGGAGGAAGTAATATTAATTTCGTTGAGAAAAGTGGTAAGTTGAGATTTGAACTTAATAAGTCTGCTATGGATCGGCAAAACCTAAAAGTATCTTCAGAATTAACTAAACTGGCTATTCTTATTTAATTAAGAAACTATATATTTTAATATGGGTAAAATAAAATTTTCTATTGGCAATAAGATTTTCGGAAGTTTTCTGATTTTCATTTTGTTATTTATAATAAATGCAGGCGTCATTTTTTATACGGGATATCAAATTGATAAGGTGGTAGGTAGGTCGAGCGAAGTAATAAGGCCCTCAAAAGATGCCATTAATGATTTTGTGCTTCTGGTAACGACATCAAAAATGTTGATCATCAATTGGGTTTACGTAGAGCGCAACAAAGACACGGAAGATAAAAAGGCGCTTCATGACCTCCATAATAATCAATACCCTCAACTTAAGGATGAACTTCTTAGGCTCAAAGTGTTTTGGGATTCTGATTCGCTAAAAGGCGAAATCGACTCTTTATTTACTGACTTTGAAGCATTACTGGCGGTTCAAAAAGATATTATGGGGCAGCTGGTGAACTTTGAAAATTACGAGGATCCGCTTACAAAGCTATTGGCGGAAGACGCTATTGAGAGTCAGGTTATCCCCATGACAGCTAACATAAGCAGCCGACTGCAGGCAGTGGCGCAAACTCAGGAAAAGATCACGCAGGATTATGACGTAAGTTTTAACAGTTCAACAAGTAGACTAAGAAATATTACATTGGCTCTTGGAGTGATAATAGTAGTGGTGGGTCTGTTATTTGCGTTCATTATGGCAAGATCAATGACCAAACCTATCAATTACATTAAGGATATAGTTGTGAAATTAGGCAAGGGAGAACTTGTAGATGATCAAGGGCGTAAATTTAGTCGTGATGAAATAGGGGAAATGGCCGAGGCTATGGATAGCTTAATACAAGGCCTGCGCTCAACCACTATATTTGCGGAAAATATCGGTAAAGGAAATTATGATTCTGCGTACCAACCTCTGGGCGAAGATGATGTTCTTGGCAATGCATTAATTGAAATGCGTGATAATCTCTCCAGCGTAGCAGAACAAGATAAAAAACGTAATTGGGCTACAGAAGGTCAGGCACGATTCGGAGATATTCTCAGAAACAATAATGACAACATCGAGAAGCTAAGCGATGATATTATTCGTAATCTCATAAAATACCTTGAAGCAAATCAGGGTGGACTTTATATCATTGATGATACTGATTTGGAAGATCAATTCATGACGCTCACAGCGTGCTATGCCTGGGATAAGAAAAAGTATGTAGACCAAAAAATATACAAAGGCGAGGGACTTGCAGGACAGGTATGGCAGGAAAAAGAAAAAGTATATATCACGGAAGTGCCTGACAATTATATAAAGATCACCTCCGGTCTTGGCGATGCTAATCCTAAAAGTATTCTTATAGTGCCTCTTATGGTAAACGAGGAGATCTATGGCGTGGTTGAAATTGCCTCTTTTAGAGAGTTTGGAGAATATGAGATTGAGTTTGTTGAAAAAATTGCCGAAAGTATCGCTTCTACGGTTTCTTCTGTTAAGATCAACGCAAAAACTCAAAGACTCTTAGAAGAATCTCAGGAAATGACTGAACAGATGAGATCGCAGGAAGAGGAAATGCGTCAAAACATGGAAGAACTTCAGGCAACGCAGGAAGAAATGCAACGAGGCCAGTCAGAATCGGAGAGTACAATGGAGGCCGTTAATGATGCTTTATCAGTTGTTGAACTTGATACGGAGGGCATAATTTTAAATGCTAATCCTAACTTCCTCGAAATGATGGGCTATCCCAGAGATGAGGTTATTGGAGAACATCAAAGAATTTTTGTTACCAGAGATGACCGATCTGCTGATGACTATAAACAACTATGGAAAGACTTGTCCATGGGCATAAGCAGTAAAGGTGAGTTCAAGCGAATTACCAAGACTGGTCAAACTAAATATCTCCTTGGTAATTATACCGTTGTAAGAGGGCGGGATGGGCAGGTTTCCAAGATCATGGAATTTGCTTTTGACATTACACGGTTTAAAACAGCAAGTGAAGTAAGCTAGGTGAGTCTGTCTAGTTCCAGGTTTAGTTCGGTAGCATTTGACACAGTTTTAAGAACGCCTAGTTCTAAAAGCTTTTGGTCATGACCAGGCTGAATATGACTTGCCCCACAAAAACCTATAACATTCATTCCCGCGTCTAAGGCTGCAGTGGCGCCGCTAATGCTGTCCTCAATAACAAGACAGTCTTGCGGATCAATATTGTTGATCTCAGCGGCCTTTAAATAGATATCAGGAAATGGTTTAGGCCTACCTACCATTTCTGAGGAGAAGAAGTTTTCTTTTATAACATCTTCTACTTTTAAGAATTTGATAGCTTTTGCCACTTGCCAGGTCGCACTATTTGATACAATAGCCACGGGCAAGGTTTGCTTTTGAAGCAACTCCGGCATTCCAGCAATACTCCTGAGATCGGCGTATATTTTTTGTTCGGTTTGCCTGGCTAACAATTCTACATCGCCATCTATTTCTATTTCAAGAGTATCAAGAATTCCTGAGAAGGTTTTACCTGTAAAGCGTTCAATATAGCCCTTTGTGTTCAAATCCAAACCGTACGTTTGAAGTAACTCTACCATAACCTCGGCTGCAACTATTTCAGTGTCTACCAGCACCCCGTCACAATCAAATATCAGCTGTTTCATATAAATAAAAATCTATAGTGTAATGTTAGCACATGTTCGAAAATGATGGTCAGATTTTATTTGTTAAATTGCGCGAATAATAAATTACGAAAGATTTGAAATTTGAGGAATTTGGTCTTGATCAGAGGCTTGTGGAGGGAATAGAGGCCATTGGATACAAAAAAGCCACTCCAATTCAGGAGCAGGCTATACCATCGATAATTGGAGGAGAAGATCTGATTGGTTCTGCTCAAACCGGTACCGGTAAGACGGCAGCGTTTTTGCTACCCATTATTCATAGGATATTACAAACCGAACATGACGGTAGCATTCGAGCGCTCGTCATAGTGCCAACACGTGAGTTAGCTGTGCAAATTGATCAGCAAATGGAAGGTTTGTCCTATTTCACGGGTTTAAGCTCAATAGCCGTTTTTGGCGGGGGTGACGGCTCAGGTTTTGAAAGAGAGAAGAAAGCGCTAACCACCGGCGCAGACGTAGTTATTGGCACGCCAGGTAGGTTAATTGCTCATTTGAACCTAGGATATGTTCGAATAGATAAGCTACAGCATTTAATTCTTGATGAAGCGGATAGAATGTTGGACATGGGGTTTTATGATGACCTCATGAAGATAGTACGCTACCTGCCCAAGCAACGACAGAACTTACTGTTTTCAGCCACCATGCCCAAAAAGATGAGAGAAATGGCCAATCAGATCCTGGTCAACCCGGTAGAGGTGAAAATAGCGGTTTCGAAACCGGCCGAAAGAGTGCTGCAGGCCGCATTTATAGTTTATGATAATCAGAAGATCGAGCTGGCAAAGTATCTGCTCAAAGCAAAATCTTTAACGAGTATCATTATTTTTTGTAGCACCAAGTCGAGTACGAAACGTTTGAGCAAGGAACTTAAAGCCCTCAAATTTTCATGTGAAGATATTCATTCTGACCTGGAGCAATCAAAACGTGAAGAGGTACTGAGAGACTTTAAAAACAGGAAATTAAATATCCTGGTAGCTACGGACATTTTATCACGCGGTATAGATGTTGAAGATATTGACCTTGTCATCAACTACGATGTGCCCAACGACGGTGAAGATTACATTCATCGCATAGGGCGGACAGCCAGGGCGGCTTCAAAAGGAGTGGCTTTTACCTTCGTTGGAGAAGAAGAGCAATATAAGTTTCAGGCCATTGAACAACTGTTAGGTGAGCCTGTGCCTAAGGCTAAAATCCCTGAATCTTTAGGTAGTGGACCTATGTACAATGTGACGACAAAAAAGGGCCGAGGTTTTAAAAAGAGAAACGGTAGAAGAAGATAGTCTCTTTCCACCGTTTCTATGGTCATTTCCGGGTTGGTTAATACCCGGCGTAGAAGGAATTAATAGACGTTACCAACTGACTGTATATTGGTCTTGTAAATTCAACAAACAGGTCCTGAGGAGGTGGTGGAGGTACCTCGCTTGAGTTACAAATTTTAATTTGCTCGTCTGTGAGCGCCCTTTCGTCTCCATTGAATGAACCCCACTCTGAAAACCAAATGAATTCTCCATTGAATTTCTGATGAGTTAACACAGCATTTGTCCTGCCATCAAAAACACCCATGCTTAACAGGCCATTGGAGATTACTTCCTTATGATTGACGGTAAGCTTCGCCTTCACCGTGTTGTAGGCATCTACTTTTGAACCGTTTTCCAGCGTTACTGAACCAACCACTACGCTGTCCTTTGTTAATGTTTCTATATTCGTCACTAGATGAGTTTCACCCACTACAAAATCATCAAATTGGATCCTTAGATATTGGTCTATGTAAGGTAGGTTTTCATGTTCTGCCTCAGTGGGTGTGTAAAACCTCACGAATTCCGTACTTCTGAACTGCGTGTATCAATGTTCTTCCACCTTGTCCTGGAAGAAATTAACGCTAAGCGTATAAGCGGTAGGTACCGGTATTTGGTCCACCACCACCTTTAACGTTGCTTTGAACATAGCCTCTTCAATTTTGGTAAGCGCATCTTTGTATCCGGGTACGAAACTTTGGACATCTCTGAAGAGATAAACAGCTTGCTTTGCATCTTCCCGGGTATCTCGTTCCAATGCAACTATGCCAGCAGCATAGCTTTCTTCCGCAGCCAAATCTTTATGTTTTGCTACTTCGGGGTAGTAATTTTTCGGATTTGGAACTACTTTTAACGCTCCCGGTGATCTCCTGATTTCTTCGTACATCGCATTGATTTGCTCATAACTACGAAGAACGGTTCTGTACTTGAATGGTGCATCGCTATCGAGTATGTTGGCTATATCCTTTTCTGCATTTTCAACGGCAAGAGGATAGCTATGCTTAAGCGTTTCCTTTGATTTCTTATGGCCAGGATTGGACCTCAGCCGGTTAACCGCTTTCACAACGGCCTGATAGTAATTACCTTGTTCGTATGCTTTCTTCCCGGAGGAACATGAGTTGATCGCAATAGTTGCTATCAAGGTAAACAGTACTAGGTACAGTCGTTTCATATCAATTTTTCATTTGGTATGAAACTACCAATAACACATTTGATGCCAATTGGCCACCTTGTATAAGCTGAACAAGTCCATTATTCTTCCAATGCAATCGTTTGCGGTGATTCTCATCAATATTTTGGCTGATAATCAGACTTTAATAGGCATATTTGATTAAAAAATCGAGCATAGGTATGAAGCGCATCATCTACTTACAAGCATTATTTGCTATTATCATTACCCAAACATTTGCACAAACTGTCACTACAGAGCCACGGTTCCCAACTTCCGATGCTGAGTTGACTATGACGGTAAATGTAACCGGTACATCACTGGAAGGATATACAGGTGACGTTTGGATTTGGACTTGGGTGGCCAACGAAGATAACTCCTACAAAGGGCCGGATGCCCCCACAAATGTAAACCCCGCGACGGCGAACGAAGCTGCCGCACTGGTGACTAGGTCTATGACCGATGATAATGTTTATACCTTCACTATGACCCCCGCAGATTTTATTGGAGTAGCTGCCAGTGAGATTCCAAGAATCGGGTTCAAACTAAAGTCAATGGATTGGGGTGATGAAATTCAAAGTGATAACGACCGCTTCATAGATATGTATGAAGGGGGATTTGATATTTTAGTAGAATCACCGCTTTTAAATCAGTTAATTGTTGATAATTCAGAAGTTATAAACTTTAACGTGTTTTCTACAGCTCAGGCCACATTTACATTAACTGTAGATGGTGCCCAGGAGGTACAGGAAACGGGCATTAGTGAATTTAATTATGACTACACAGTGACGGCCACCTCAGGTACCGTGGAACTTGTACTCACCGTCTCCGATGGTGCCGCTACCTTGGAAAACGAATATAATTTAATCATCAGAACTCCGGTAGTATCAGAACCACGGCCCGCGGGTGTAATTAACGGAATAAATTATATTGATAGCGATGATTCGCGGGTATATCTTAGCCTATTAGCTCCCACCAATACCTCTGCTTATGTTTTAGGCGATTTTACGGATTGGGCCATTGATCCGGCATTTCAAATGAAAAGAGACGGTGAGCATTTTTGGATTGAAGTAGATGGTTTAGCAGCCGGTGAACAATATGCTTTTCAATATTTTGTAGATGAAGGCGTTTATGTTGCAGACCCATTCTCAGATATAATTCTAGACCCCGAGGATGCATCCATACCGGATACAACCTACCCAAATCTTAAGCCTTTCCCTGAGGCTGCGTTAAAAGAAGAGTGGTATTTTAATAGGCTTTCAGTTATTGAAACGGGCCAAGTACCCTATCAATGGGTAAATAATGATTTTGTCCGCCCTGCCAACGAAGATCTGTTCATTTATGAAGTTCTTGTCAGGGATTTCTTTGAAAATGATGAAGTGAATTATGATAATCTGATCGATACATTAAGCTATATCAAGTCTTTAGGAGTTAACGCTATCGAACTGATGCCAATAACCGAATTTAATGGTAATGACAGTTGGGGGTATAATAACTCATTTATGTTTGCCCCTGATAAATATTATGGCGCCAAGAATAAGCTAAAAGAGTTTATTGATGCTGCCCATGGAATGGAAATGGCTGTAATTCTTGATGTTGTAATGAACCAGCATGACGTTCCTGCTACAAACGTACTTTTAGACTTTAACTTTAGCAGTTTTAACCCGACTGATACCAATCCGTGGTTCAACGAGAATGCGCCGCACGCTGTTCTCACATTTTTCGAAGACCTGAATCACGAGAGTGTCTATACCCAGAATTACCTGGATTCATTAAACCATTACTGGATAAATGAATATCGGTTCGACGGCTATCGTTTTGATCTGTCAAAAGGCTTTACACAGAAGCCAACTACCGGATTTGACGATTGGAATGCTCGTGATCAAAGCAGGATCGATATTCTCAAAAGAATGGCGGACGCAATCTGGAGTCATACTCCCGATGCCTATGTGATCTTGGAGCACTTAGGTGACAACAGTGAAGAGGTTGAATTAGCTGACTACGGCATGATGCTTTGGGGTAATATGCATTTTGTATACAAAGATTTGGCACAAGGTAGAAACGGCGGTATTAGTGGTGCATATCACGGTAGTCGGGGCTGGTCCGAACCGCATTTGATATCCTATATGGAAAGCCATGATGAACAGCGGATCGTATATGAAGCCGCTAACTTTGGCCGGTCAGAAGGCGATTATAACATTCAAACCTTAACAACGGCGCTGGAAAGGGCAAAACAAACCTCAGCAATGTTGTATTTAATTCCAGGACCAAAAATGTTATGGCAGTTTGGAGAACTCGGTTACGACCTATCCATCAATTTATGTTTAGATGGTACCATTGATGATGATTGTCGCGTTGTACAAAAGCCTGTTCCCTGGAATAATGCTGAAGGATTAGACTATAACAATGATCCCGAGCGACTAAGGCTGTTCGAGTTTACAAAGGAATTATTGACTTTGAGAAGTTCCAGTGAAGTTTTCACGACCTCTGATGTCAGCATCAATGAAAGCGTGCTTCTTAAAAGCATAGTACTGAGAAATGAGAATTTCACAGCTGCTCCATCAAATCGTGATGAGATGAGCGTGGTGATCATTAGTAACTTTGATGTTTTAGAAAGAAGTATTACCATCACCTTTCCACATCAGGGGGATTGGTATCACTACTTTGCAAGCGGTGAGGTTTACACAGCTACCGGGAATGCAGATGAAATAGTATTACAACCGGGAGAAGTGAGAATATATACTAACCTGGAGCTTGAACCTATTACGGAAGAGCTAATAGGTTATGTGCCGCCATTGGCGCCTACATTACTTGACCTTTCGGAAGTTCAGTCCCAAGGTGTGCAACTAAATTGGGGAAACAACTCCGTCGTTGCGGATTCGTATGTCATTTACAGAAAGTCAGGTTCATCGGATTTTGAAGAAGTCGGTACATCTACTGAAACTACGTTTATTGATGGCTCAGCATCCGTAGGTGTTAATTATGTGTACGCCATCGCGGCCGCTAATCAGGCATTTTCGGGGGAGCTGTCAAATGAATTGTCAATAACCACAACCAATATAATTACAAGCCTTACGCTGGGTTCAATAAATAACATTAAATTTTACCCCAATCCCACAGCTTCCCAGGTAGTCATCGAGGTTGATAAGCCCATTGATGAGATAACCTTAGTTACTCTGGAAGGTAGAGAAAAATCACTTAGCTGGAGTAGTTCAAGTGGCAAGATCCTGGTACAATTTGGAGGATTAAATACGGGTGTATATTTACTAAAAGTTCTCATTAGAGGGGAAGATCCATTACTCCAAAGAATTGTCATAGAGTAGGTTTTAGGCTGATTTTAGCCCCTTAGGTTACATCAGTCATCCTATGCATACGTATTCGCAAACGTTTGCGGTAATAATATGATCGTTTATATTTGTTTTGAGTGAGCTAATCAATATTATTGTTAGACTTAATGAAGTGTGTATGACAAAAATTTACTTAACCTTTACCTTATGAAGAAGTTTATTTATGGATTGGGCGCTCTCATTCTCGGGTCCATTGCTTTCATAGCGTGTGATGACGAAGAATTTGGAGCATTACAAAGCGTGCCACCCAGTGCGAGCGCTGTTAACCCTGGTGGTATCAAATTGGGATCGGAAGCAGAGCTTCAGGCGGCTGGGGCAGATGGTGTTATAAGTCCTTTAACTCAAGGTACACTAACATTATTGGACAGAGAATTTAACGTATTGGCTACAACTACAGATGCCATGACTGGTCAGGCGGATACAATATCAATGGATGCAATGACTTCGGGGATTGCGGCGTTGGATACAGGAACATATAACTTAATTGCCGTTACGGTGGATTCGGAAGGGAATACCTCACCACCGGATACGACGTCATTCGAAATTTTCGATTTACCGTTTGACGCCAACTATGCTACCATGTATATGTTAGGTGAGTTCACCAATTGGGGTGGTCCGGCGGAAGAGCGATCACAATGGGAATTCGAATTGATTGCCGCGAATACATGGTTTTTAGATTCAACAGAGATT
>CALBPF010000332.1 GCA_937899105.1 uncultured Flammeovirgaceae bacterium
AGCGCCAGGAGTAGAATTGCCATTGTTGGTCAGACGCCAGGCAGCGTGGTCCATGCTTCCGGAGTGCCATGGGAAGATAAAAGTGGCGATCGCTTAAGAAATTGGCTTGGAGTAGATAGAACCACATTTTAAAGTCCCGATCAATTTGCCCTGGTACCAATGGTTTTTACTATCCTGGTAAAGGTAAGTCCGGAGATCTTGCACCAAGGCCAGAATGTGCACCCCAATGGCATCCACAGTTATTTCCAAAAATGGAACGACTACAGCTTGTAATATTAATCGGAGTTTATGCTCAAGACTATTATTTAAAAAATAAGCGTAAAGAAACACTTACCAGTACTGTACACAATTTCAGAGCATACCTTCCTGAGTACTTTGTACTGCCCCATCTCTAACCAAGAAACAATATCTGGTTAAGAAAAAATAGTTGGTTTGAACAGCAAACCCTGCCAGCGCTCAAGCATATTGTCATGGAAATGCTTTCTTAAAGTTCCAGCGTTCCTTTCAGTCTGATATCTCTTGAGGACGAACCCACCAGGACTGTGAATTTGCCAGGCTCTAAAACCCATTTGCGCTGTTCATCATCATAATAACTGAAGGAATCCTCATTAAGCCGGAAGCTGATTGTTGAAGATTCTTCGGAGTCCAACATCACCTTATCGAATCCTTTTAATTCCTTTACAGGCCGTTCTAATCTGGATTCCTGATCTTCAACATAAACCTGAATAACTTCAGCGCCGGCCACTTCTCCTGAATTTGTAACCGTTACACTAACACTAACTTGGTTGCCATCTTTGGCTATTTGCAAATCACTATATTCAAATGTGGTGTATGATAACCCATGGCCAAAAGCAAAGGCAGGTTCTACTCCATACGTATCGAAATACCTGTACCCCACAAAGATGCCCTCCTTATGATCAATCAAAAGGTTTTCATCCGGGTATTGAGCCACTGAATGAGCGGGGCTGTCCTCCAGCTTTTCAGGAAAGGTGAACGGAAGCTTGCCGGAAGGATTTACTTTTCCAAAAAGCATATCTGCAAGAGCGTTACCACCTTCCATGCCACCATACCAGGCTTGCACAATACTTTTTGTCTCACTTTTCCAGCCGCGCATATCTATTGGTCCACCTCCAACAAGCACAATAACAGTATTTGGATTGGCCTTTAATACAGCTTTGATCAATTCTTCCTGACCAAAGGGCAGCATCATATCTGGTTTATCTACAACTTCGGCATCGTATGCATTGTCGTTCCACGCGTCCGTATAGCCGTGCACCCAACCGCCAACGTAGATAGCTGCATCAGCTCCTTTTACGGTTTCAATTGCTTCCTTAATAAGTTCGGCATTATCAGGTTCGCCTTTAACTATCTCGTATCCCCTGGCATAAGAAATTTGGGTCTTGTCACCTAACAGGTTCTTTAAACCCGCTAGAGGTGTTACTTCATAATACGCCTTTACCTGAGAGCTGCCACCGGCTCCCGCATGCTTATGATCAGCATTCGCTCCAACTACCGCTAATGTCTTAATTCCTTCTTGTAAGAGTGGAAGTGCACCTTCATTTTTCAGCAATACAATAGCCTCATCGGCAATCCGCCGAGCCACAGCTTGATGCTCCTTGGTATTATAATCGCCCTTTTTTCTTTCACCAAACTTTCCAATCTTGGCCATAACAGTGAGAATCCTTCGAACTTTCTCATCAATAACAGATTCTGCTACGACCCCATTTTTCACCATACTAATTGCGGTATCCGCCATGTGAAATTTATTGTAATCAACATTTTCACCCTGTAGCAGATCCGTTCCCATTTCTACATCCATGCCTACACTCACTGCATCAGCGCTTTTTACAGCCGCCCAATCACTCATCACCAGCCCTTTAAAACCAAGCTCACCTTTTAGTATTTCATCCAACAAAAGGCCACTATGGGCGCAGTATACATCTCGAAATTTATTGTAGGCAGCCATAACTGTCAGCGCTCCGCCCTCCTGAACAGCAGCCTTGAAACCAGGCAGATATATCTCTCTTAACGCGCGATCGCTCATTTCTACATTCACATACTCACGATCATATTCTAAAGTGTTAGCTATATAATGTTTAGCGCTGGCAGCCACATCATTTTCCTGAACTCCTTTTATATAACCCACAACCATTCTGCTATTCAGATAAGGATCTTCAGTAATGTATTCAAAATTCCTACCATTTAGTGGGGAACGTATGATATTCAATCCGGGGCCAAGAATGACATCCTTGCCTCTAAAATTAGCTTCACTACCTAATACCTGACCAAACTTGTATCCCAGTTCAGGGTTCCATGTAGCGCCTAGAGCCGTACCCACAGGAAGATAGGTGCTGCTATCATATACACCTTCGTCCTTGACCCAGTCGCGGCCATGTTCATGACGTACTCCATGTGGTCCGTCTGACATGATTAGTTCGGGTATGCCCAATCGCTCCACACCTCCACTTGTAAAAGGAGTATTCGCATGGATC
>CALBPF010000333.1 GCA_937899105.1 uncultured Flammeovirgaceae bacterium
CATCAGCTGTTTGCACCCCTTCGCGTTACAGTTTAATGACTGGAAGGTACCCCTGGAGAAGCATAATGAAAAAACGTGTTCTTAATGGTTATGGAAAATCATTAATTGAAATTGGGCAGCAAACCTTGGGCTCAATTTTTAAAGACGCAGGCTACCATACAGCTATAATTGGCAAATGGCACCTGGGTGTAAAATGGCAAACTAAAAATCCAGGTCAAAAAGTCGAATTTGGTACTGTTGACTTCACAAAACAGGTGTTACATACCCCTAAACAATTAGGCTTTGATTATTCCTACATTTTACCAGCATCCCTCGATTCTAGCCCCGCAGTGTATATCGAAAATAATACCGCAATTGGACCGGTTAACTCAATAGTTGAATCTATTGAGTTTCCAGCATATTCCAGGAGCGCAGAAACTACCTCGTCATTTAGTCATGTTGAGGTATTAGACCATTTAAAAGATAAAGTAGTTGACTATATCTAAAAAATAGTGGTGAAGAAAAACCATTCTTTTTATACTTCCCGCTAACTGCCCCACATAAACCACTAATACCTCATCCCAGGTTTAGGGGAACATCACAAGCAGCATGGTACGGCGATTTTATTCAGCAAGTTGATTGGACCGTTGGAGAAGTACTTAACACCTTAAAAGAAGAAGGCATTGATGAGAATACCATTGTTATTTACAGCAGTGACAATGGATCATATATGTACTTATATAATAATTGAGAACCTGATCATTTTGATGATATCAAAAACCCTGGGTACAAGCCGGAAAACCATAAACCCTACTGGAATTGGAGGGGAACCAAAGCAGATATTTTTGAAGCGGGCCATAGGGTTCCTTTTATGATTCGCTGGCCTGCAAAACTGAACCCAAAATCTATTGATCAAACAATTTGCCTTACAGATGTAGCTGAAACTTTGGTTCAATTACTTAAGCTCGAAGCTGATCCACTACAAATGGAGGACAGCCATAGTTTTCTACCTCTATTAGTTGGTGAAGCAGGATACCAGCGAAAACCCATCATCCATCAAAGTGGTAACGGAACCCTCGCTATCAGAAAAGGGGCTTACAAATTGGTTTTATCCGATGGTTCGGGAGGCAAGCAATTTCCTAAGGGAATACCTTTTAAAAGGCCTTATCAGCTATACAACATTAAAAAAGATCCATACGAGACAAATAACCTATACCATACTGAAAAGGAGCTTGCCCTTCAACTTGAAAAAGAGTTATACGAAGTTGTAGGCGATGATATTTCAGCAAAGGATTTTAAGTTATTTGGCCTATAGATTTATAGTGTACAAGGCGAATGAACGGCAAGTTTACTGCTTCACCGCCCGCTTACTTACCATTTTGTCCCCTCCATCAAGTCAAATGGTAGGTAGTCTTGAGCAGATATAGAAAAAAACCTAGTAACAGTAGAGAGAGAGCGATATATTTTTCATGATCAATCGGAGTTTCAATAAATTTAAGTAAAAGTTTAGAACCAATGGGGAAAGAGAATAAAAGCTTAGCTATCAAAACACTTGCGCGAATAGCCGGGATATTAGGCCTATTCGTGCTCATTAGCGGTTCATTAACGCATAGCTTTAATACCGAAATTATTGACCTGAATGATGACGTTAATCGTGGGGGTTAACCAAAGTAAGTACCAAGAAAAACTAGGTACTTAAACCAAGGTAGATGATTAGTTAAGGCTGCTCTAAATGATAAAAACTTCTTCTCCAAGGGGTATCTTGTGTTTCTGTATGCGAGTAAACAATTCTGAGAAAATCCATTCAAGCGATGAATAAATTAAACTTGCTCATTTTCCTACTTACCTTCTTCTTTTCCACACAATACGGCAAGACGCAACATTTATTCGCCGAAGTTGGTGCGGGGGTAGGAAACGTTGTTGAAGAAGAACACACTCTCGGCAAAGGAGAGCTCTATTTTAATCTCTTAACCTCCTTTAAATTTGGCCAGATTGGCTTAGATTTCGCTACCGGAGGAAATTTAATTCCCGGAGAACGAACAAGCCAGGAAGGAGATATTGAAATACTATCCCCCAATGATGCACGCTTTGGCACCATATCATTATTGTACCGATTGCCCATCGGTAAACACTTGTTTATTGAGCCTCGTTCTGGTTATTCCGTACTCTCTTACTTTGTACATACGGACAATGACACCAAGATCAAGCAACAAAATCTGTCTTACGGACTAGGGGTGGGAGCCGTTTTGCAGGACAGGCTCTCCGTATCATTGAGATATGAACGTTTGGGACTTACACCAGCTTACGAAGGCACAAAAGACCGAACAACGGTGATTTCCAATGCCGAACCAGTGAACTTGCTCCTCTTTAGGATGGGGTATCGTTTTAGTTGGAGCGATTTTACCAAAAAATAGAATCAGTACCAGACTTCTACAACGTGGGGTCGTAATGCTCAATGGCTTAAGTGATAACTTAGCCCCAACCTTACGTTAATATGTAGACAAAAAATGCTCTTTAACTCAATAGATTTTGCAATCTTTTTACCTATCGTTTTTATCCTCTACTGGTCGGTAGCGAATAAAGCTTTAGAGCTGCAAAATCTTCTCTTAGTAGCTGCTAGCTTCGTTTTTTATGCGTGGTGGGACTGGAGTTTTCTATCACTGATCGTCTTTAGCACCTTGGTTGATTATACCATTGGGTTAAAGCTAAAATTAGAGGATAACCAGTTTAGAAGAAAAGTGCTTTTATTGGCAAGCATCTTTGTCAACCTGGGGTTCTTAGCCTTCTTTAAATATTGCAATTTTTTTCTAGACAACTTCGTAGCTGCGTTTTCTTTTTTTGGAGCAGCAATGGAGGCTACATCTCTCAAGATAATTCTTCCGGTAGGAATTAG
This sequence comes from uncultured Flammeovirgaceae bacterium, assembly GCA_937899105.1. GTDB lineage: Bacteria > Bacteroidota > Bacteroidia > Cytophagales > Cyclobacteriaceae > Fulvivirga. The sequence goes on from CALBPF010000333.1 coordinate 2,873, forward strand.
TTTCTATACGTTTCAAACACTGAGCTACACCATTGATGTGTACAGAAAGAAACTTGAACCAACTAATGATTTCATTGCGTTTTCTGCTTTTGTCAGCTTTTTCTCTCAGTTAGTTGCTGGTCCAATTGAACGGGCGACTCGTTTACTTCCTCAATTCTATCAGAGACGGAGATTTAATTATTCACAAGCGGTTGATGGAATGCGCCAGATCCTCTGGGGGTTATTCAAAAAAGTGGTCATCGCTGATAATTGCGCTGAATTTGCCAATCAAATTTTCAATAACTCAGCAGACCTAAACGGTAGTACTTTAGTTTTGGGTGCAGTGCTATTCTCCTTTCAAATCTACTGCGACTTTTCGGGCTATTCAGATATTGCCATAGGCACCGCCAGGCTCTTTGGTTTTGACCTAATGAAAAACTTTTCTTTTCCCTATTTCTCAAGAGATATTGCTGAGTTTTGGCGGCGCTGGCATATATCGCTTTCCACTTGGTTTAGAGATTATTTGTATATCCCCTTAGGAGGAAGTATATCAATGAAGATTAGAAATACTTTTATCATCTTTATCGTGAGTGGTTTCTGGCACGGCGCCAACTGGACATTTATTGTTTGGGGAGTCCTAAATGCTATCTATTTTCTACCTCTTTTGCTATCCGGCAGGAATAGGAACATCATTACAATAGTTGCAGCGCACCAACGCCTTCCAACGCTCAAAGAGTTACTTCTGATCTTAAAAACTTTCACATTTACTGTCTTTGCCTGGATCTTCTTCCGAGCTGAAAACCTTCCACATGCTTTTGATATTATTAGCGCCATTTTTTCGTACCGCTTATTCGAAGCACCTAAAGTTTCAAATGCATTTGACTTCTTCATCTTAACTATTCTACTCATCTACTTTATCATTCAAGAATGGAACGGCAGACGTTGGAATTATGCCCTAGAGAAGTTTGGCCTAAAATGGCATAGGTCCATAAGATGGGGTCTATACCTGCTATTATTTATCATCGTTTGCTTACTCGGTGGTAACAAACAGGATTTTATTTATTTTCAATTTTAGGCTATGATTTTATTTATAAAGAAGACTATACTGTTTCTATTCCTATTTATAGCAAGTAACTTTATTTACCTAATTATCCTTCAGAAAACAGATTGGAACTATAAAAAGAGAATAGATGCACTAACGCTTGATGCACCAGACAATGATATCATTGTTATCGGGAATAGTCTGGCTATGGATGGTATAGATACCGAACTCCTCTCCCAAAATGGCTACCAATCGTATAATCTTTCTTTAGGAGGCAGTTCGTTAAGGACTAACTACATTCAACTGAACGAATATTTAACGCTGTACGAAAAGAAACCCAAATGTGTAATACTTGGACTTGGTTCATACCTAAATGACTTCGAAAAGGAAACCATTCATCCAATTGTAGAATACACACAAAAGGATAGAGAAGTTAGCTTCAGAGACCTCCCTATGCTAAAGTTCAGGTGGCTATTTAAAGAATTACTAAAAAAGTTGGTTTCTAAAGCTCACCGAGAAGCATCTCTAAAATATGGCCAGCTCAGATTCAAGAAGCAAGTTCCTGACAACACCGCATTGGACCACAATAACGATTTCCCTATCGATAGGTATAAGAGTGCTCCATTCATCTACGATATCATTGATTTATGTTCCGATTATGATATTGAGCTCATCATAGTAGAAATGCCTGGCTTAAAAAAGACGAGACATAAAAAGCGCTTTAACTGTATGCTGCTGGATGAAGTGAATAATAATGGGCTTTTGCTAGATTATAATAACTTTAGTGATTGCGAAATATTTGATGATCAAAAAGATTGGATCGGCGACAGTCATTTAAACGCCTACGGAGCAAAAAAAATGACTACCCGATTATTGTCTGATCTACAAAAGATGGATGTCACAGCACCACAAAGACTAAAATGTCGATAGCTATGAAAAAAACAAGACGCGAATTTTTAGGAACAGGTTTGGCCTTAGGCCTAGCACCGGTAGCTAACGCCAACCCGTTTAAAGACCTAGTGGATACCGAAGAAAGTGAAGAAAAATTAAAGATTCTAATTCTGGGTGGAACTAGTTTCTTGGGGCCTCACCAAATCAAATACGCCTTAAAGAGAGGGCACGAAGTTTCCATCTTCACCAGAGGAAAAACCGTTCCTAAAATTCATCCAGAAGCCTTTTCCATGGTAGAACAGTTGGTAGGTGATCGGGAAGATAACCTAGAGGCCTTAAAAGATAGAAAATGGGATGTGGTGATAGATAACTCCGGTCGCAAAACGAAATGGACCGAAGACACGGCTAAACTTCTGGTTGACAATGTTGGGTACTACATGTATACCTCCTCCATAAGTGTTTACTACCCTTTCACTGGAGATGACTTTTCTGAAGCAAGATCACTGGTCACTGAAATACCAGATGATGTTACAGAAAATGAGCGTTTCACCTATGAATACGGCGTGATGAAAGCCACTTCAGAAATGGCTACCATAGAGGCGTTTGGTAAAGAAAGATCCATTATCGTAAGGCCCACCTTAATTGTTGGCCCTGGCGATCGCACCGATCGTTTTCCGTACTGGCTGGCCAGATTAGAAAAAGGAGGAGACATTATTATTCCAGGTAGCAGCGATGAAGTCGTTCAATACATTGATGTTCGTGACCTAGCGGAATGGATGATCCGATTACTGGAAAATAAAGCGGCCGGCACTTACAATGGCTCAGGTCCGGGCTTTGCCATGACGACTAATGCCTTTGTACACGGGATTCATGCGAGCTACACATCTCCGGTCAATTATATTCAAATCGACGACCTTACTTTTCTACAAGAAAACAATATCATTGGTATCCAGCCCTGGGTGGTACAACTACCGGAATACGCTGGCATGTCCAAAAGTGACAACAGCAAAGCCATTGCCACTGACCTCCAATTTAGACCCTTATCCGAAACCGTTAGGGCTACCAAGGCATGGTGGTATTCAGACGCTGTTCCGCAAGAGCGGCGAGATAACATCCTAACCAATGAACGATCATTAATGATACGAGAAGAGGAGATATTGGAGAAATGGCGAGCCAGGACAGGAGATTAGGGGTGAGGAAATTAATAACCTACCACAAGAATATTTAATGAGATTAATACCGTACTTCCTAATGCTGTTCTCAACGGCAGTAATAGGGCAAGTCAATTTAGATTTACAGCACCTCTGTAAGCAGGTTGAACTAGTAGGATATGATTCAGATCCTAGTTTCAGAGACATGTACCGAGACTGTGTTTATGACATTTCGATTAGAAATGATACACTATGTATTGGATATGATAACCTCTTGAAAATGACCGCCACAGATGATACGATATCTGACGTCTTTTTCAAACTAAAGTGCAGCCTCAATGATATAAAAAAGCTAGAGGTTAGCAGTGTGCTAGAATACGGTAGAGCCCGCTACTCCCGTCTCACAATTAGCGCGGTAAGAAATGAAGAACTAATAGAGAAGACTTGGTATAATAATAAACCACAGTATGAGGAGCTAAGCACGGTACCTATCCATCGGCATGCCGACACTGTGGTATTTCAACAAATCGTAGAGCGTCTATCCCAATACCATGACTTTTCTAAAAACGATAACCGCCCAAATTGTAAATTTCGGAATATAACACTTGGCCTCGAGAGCGAGAGTTCAATAAAAGCGATGCTAAAACCTAACTTAGAAAGTGTTGTCAAATTGAACGAAAATGAAAATATTGATGAGGAGATTTTGTCCATCTTGGCAACGGTGATCGAACAAAACAAGATCAGTAACCTTAACATAATGATGGTGATAGGAGAAGATGATCAGATGTATAAGATGGTGATAGTAGAGTATGAACTATCGAAAAAGTACGATAGTATGCCAGAGCTAAGTGAGGGAGAAAAATTAGCGCGAGAGGCAATGGGGCTAACAATGACCAAAACCGTACATGATGAGATTGTCGCTCTCCTAACAGCACAAAAATGGGAAGCAGGGAAGTGCACTAATCAAAAAGTCAAGTCCTACCTTGAAGTTCGGTATAACGGTAGATGATTAATCCTTAAATTGCTTTCCTTTTGCATAACTCATTTCAGTTATTTTAAAGTTGCGTTGTAATCAATAAACTCCCTTATGGCTGTACCCGTCGTTATTCTTAATGGTTTTCTAGGCTCTGGTAAAACCACGCTCTTCCGAAATTTGCTATCGCAAGCAAAAAAGAATGATATTCCAGTTTGCGCCATTGTCAACGACATGAGCGAACTAGATGTGGATGGCGAATTGATTGGTATCAGCGAAGCCGTAGAGTACAATAAGCACATTTTAGAATCGATAAGTTCTTGCGTACTGAGCAGCAAAAAGGGAATCGAAAAATTGGATCAAGCATTGAATAAACTCTTGTCCAATCAGAGCCCAAAACTTATCATTATCGAAACTTCTGGTAGCTGCCACCCAATGCCTTTAGTCAAGTATTTTAAAGCTCAGAAGCAGGTAACACTTGTTGGCCTATTTGCGCTTGTGGACACGCTCATGCTAGCACACGATTACAGGTACGGAGCGGAGCTTATTCCTCGTATGCAACAGAACGCTGCCGACCAGAAGCGCGATACCGTAAACCTATTGGTGGAACAAATCATGTTTTGCAGTCACCTGTTTTTGACCAAAACAGACCGCGTAGAAGAGGATAAACTACCCCATATTGCCGCTTACATTCAAGCTATCAACCCCTTTGCCTCCGTACATTCGGTCTACTTTGGCCGGCTAGCCATAGGGTCTTTATTTGAGTTGGAAGAATATAACTATTTCCAAGTAGCTCAATTGGTAGAAGAACTAAACCCCGTCTTGGAAGCGGAGGAAGATATGGACAGGCCCTATGATTTAGCAACCCGCGTGATCAAAGATGACCGCCCTTTTCATCCCCAGCGCTTTTGGGATGCCTGCCACCAATACCTTGACCAGCGAATTTATCGCAGTAAGGGGTTCTTCTGGCTCGCTAGCCGGGATAAATTGTCGCTACTGTGGAATCAAGCCGCTGGCAGTATCAGCCTGGAATTAATTGGGTACTGGCGAGCCGGCATTGTTGAAGACGAAAATCCCGGCATCACCGAGTTTGAAATACAAGAACTTAAAAAAATGCTGGCCGAAGAACCTGGGCGCTTTGGAGATCGCCAATGCGACCTAACGGTAATCGGAGATCAAGCCCATGTGGAGCGGTTTACCGATGCGCTAAAAGCTTGCTTTCTTACGGACGAAGAAATAGCACTTTGGAAAAATGGTTACGAATTCGCTGATCCTTGGCCTAAGAACATTGTTAAAATCACGGGTTAAAATGCCTTTCAGTACGCTGCCATGTTAGAGGCAAGTCACGACAAGATTTTCCTGATCAAATCCAGAATATCCTGATCAGATGTGTTCGTTTGTATCCCTAGGGTATTGGCTCCTTTGCCCGTATTAGAAAAATTAAAAAGGTGCGAGCAGCCTATTAGATAAGCCCAAATATTTAAGAATAATTGTTGCGCTGAAATAGTGTCCGTAATACTCCCGTCCTTTTGGCCTTCTTTAATGACATTGATCAAAAAGGCTGATGGAATTTCTGCATTCGCCTTTACCCTGGGGTAAAAAGGACATTTCGAGATAAGGATGGCGGCGGCTGAT
>CALBPF010000334.1 GCA_937899105.1 uncultured Flammeovirgaceae bacterium
TGAAATAATGAAGTAATTGCTAAACTGTCCTGGCTGAGTACAGCTATTTTATCCCCTTTGTTTACGAAGAGGTCAAGGTCCTTAAATAAGGTTTTGCCATTGCTGCTGGAGCTCAATCCTTCAATTTGTAGAATTTGGTCACCGGCGGTGCGATTTTGCTGAAAGATGATGGCCGGGTAACGGCGGGAAGACGGTTGAATATCTTCTACATTGATCTTATCAAGCAACTTTCTACGACTCGTGGCTTGCTTCGACTTGGCGGCGTTGGCGCTGAAGCGAGCAATGAATTCCTGCAGCTCCTTTTTCTTCTCTTCTGCCTTTTTGTTAGAGGCAGACCGCTGTGTGAGGGCCAGTTGACTGGACTCATACCAAAATGAGTAATTACCGGTGTAAAGCTTTATGGCCTTAAAGTCTATATCGGCAATATGCGTACATACCGTATCCAAAAAGTGGCGGTCGTGTGATACGACGATAACGGTATTCTTAAATTCTAAAAGGAAGTCCTCTAGCCAGGCGATGGTTTGAATGTCCAGGTCGTTAGTAGGCTCGTCAAGGATAAGAATATCAGGATTGCCAAAGATTGCCTGAGCCAATAGCACCCTTACTTTTTGATTCCCACTTAACTCTTTCATAAGAAGGTAGTGGTTATCTTCCTTTATGCCCAAACCACTAAGTAGTGCAGCGGCGTCGGACTCGGCATTCCAGCCATCCATTTCTGCAAATTCAGCTTCTAACTCTGAGGCCTTAACACCATCTTCTTCTGAAAAGTCCGGCTTTTCGTAGATGGCATTCTTTTCCTGCATGATGCTCCAGAGTTTAGTATGACCACGCATGACCGTATTTAATACTGTTTCCTCATCAAACTCAAAGTGATTCTGCCTCAGTACCGCCATTCGCTTACCCTGATCGATAGTCACCTTGCCGGAGTTAGGGGTAATATCATCGGATAAGATCTTGAGAAATGTGGACTTCCCTGCTCCGTTGGCGCCAATGACACCATAGCAGTTGCCTTGTGTAAACTTGATGTTTACCGAATCGAAAAGAACTCTCTTTCCGTATTGTAGCGATACGTTATTTGCTGCAATCATAGTTTCTCTAAAAAATGAAGCCGCAAAGTTAGTTTTTTTGATTTGATAATGGAACTTAAATGCTAAAAGAGAGTCATTTTGTTATCGGTATGGTTTGCTACACCATCTTTCCAATGATCTCTTTCAATACCTTAGCAGCGAGTGCACCGGTGATCCCTTGCACATCCCGATCCGGATTATATTCGACAATATCAGCTCCAATGATCTCTACATCAATGGAGTGGATAATATCAACGACCTGCCGCGAAGTGAATCCCCCTGGTTCATGATGCGAAACCCCCGGGGCATAGGCCGGATCAAACCCATCCATGTCCAGAGAGATATACAGAGGCTTGCTAAACGATAGCTTTTGTAGATCATAGTCTTTCATTTCATGGATCTCCACTGCGAATTTCTCAGCTTGTTCATACTGATGTTGCGTGTACGTGCGACCGCCCACCTGGGTAAGTTTTGAAGCTAGTTTTTCTTCCATGATGCGGGCGAAAGGGCAAGCATGAGAGTGTGGATCACCTTCGAAATTATTATACAGATCACCATGAGCATCAATTTGCAGGATTTCAAAGGGGCCTTTTACAGCTGAATACGCTTTTAACATCGGGTAGGTAATAGAATGATCTCCACCCAGTGTGATCAGCTTTGAATCAGTACTACAGTTTTGTTTGGTGATCTGTTGAATATCGAAGTATTCGATGGGATAAAAGTCTCCAACATCGTTGAAGTCAATGGTTTGGGTGTTGAAGCCCAGCTCAGTAAATGCATTTGATGAATCCGAATAGAGAAACTCTCTGATCAGTGGCGGAGCTTTAGCCGGCCCTTTTAGGAAAGAGGACTTCTCATCGTAGCAAATGCCTTGGAGTGTTATTATCATCGCAAAATTCCCGGGGCCATCCCGGATCTCATTATGTTATTCCGGACTACACAATTAAGGGGTTAGTTTATGAACCCACTTTGTCTTCTTCTTTCTTTTTCTTCGGAGCAATGTACTCCACCCCTTTATCTCTAAGCAGCTTATTGAAGGCCGGAATATCTTCGTTCAGAATTTTTTGAACACCGTTGCGTTGTGTCTCCCATTCCTCTTTCAAATCATTATACAAGCCCTTTTCGCCATTGGTTAGCGGTGGAATGCTGCCGTCAATAGTTTGCATCAGTTGATATAGTTGTATGTCCAGCTTGTTTCGGAAGTTGATGATGTCTTGGAAGGTCTCCTGGCTTGGTGAAATCAGTTCTTTCTCGATCTCACCTACTTTGTTTTTGATGCCATCTCCCATTTCCTTGATCTCCTCATCACCTTCTTCACGCTCCATCATTTGACCCACCTGCTTACGTACGTCCTGCAATTGCTTCAGTGATTCGTAAAGCTCCTCCAGATTTTTATAAATCGTTTTTTTAAGCGCTTCCTGATCAGCAATATCACTATCGCTTACCTTATCCCTCGGGTCTTTCAGAATTTCGAAATCCTGGATTTGACTGAAGTCCCCGATGGTAATTTTAGCGCTATATCGGCCGGGGCCAATGTGATATCCTTGCATTCCTGTATTGCCAAAGGATGGAACAAATACTCCTTCAGCTGGCTCAATATTCGCTAATCGCAGATCCCACTTGGCGATATTCATACCTTCTTTCATTTCTATTTTGTTCCAGGCTTTTTCAGTATCACTGGTTAATGTTCTTAAAATCTTTCCTGAAGCATCCATTACTTCCACCTTCACATGCAGGCTATCTTTTTCCTCTATTTGCTTTACAAAGTACTTAAAGCCCACCCCGGGAAATGGATTGATGCCAGCATTTGTAATCGGTACATCGAGGTAAGGCGCGCGTGTATTAACGGTAGGTCTGGGTTTGTAGAAATAGGAGTCGGCATTTTTGGCCTGGGCCAATTGATGCAAAGGGGTTAGGTCGTCCAGGATCCAGAAGGCCCTGCCTGAAGTAGCGGCTAATAGATCATTTTTATGCACTTTGATATCTAACAGGGGGACCTTTGGAAGATTAAGCTGAAAAGAGGACCACTTAACTCCATCATCAAAACTGATATACATGCCCAATTCCGTAGCTGCATATAGCAGTCCCTTTTGGGCCGGATCTTCCCTGACTGCACGGGCAAATGCACGATCTTCAATACCATTGATTATTTTGGCCCAACTGGTTCCATAGTTTGAGCTTTTATAGATGTACGGTTTAAAATCATTGAACTTGTACTTCATCACCGTCACATAAACCGTGGCCGGATCATGTGGTGAAATATCGATGGAGTTAATTATTCCTTCTCCTGCGGGGGTGGTTATGTTTTGCCAGCTTTTGCCGCCGTCTTGGGTGATGTGCAGGAAACCATCATCGGCGCCAGCATAGATGACGTCGGCATTATGAGGCGATTCTGTGAGGCTCATTAGGGTGTGGTACGTTTCACCTCCGGCGGCCTCATTGGTGATCGGGCCACCCATAAGTCCAAGCTTGCTCGTATCATTTCTGGTAAGGTCCGGAGAAATATCTTCCCATTTTATGGCTCGATTCGAAGACTTATGAACGACATTACTACCATAGTATATCACGTTGGGATTATGTTTTGACACAATCACCGGGGGATTCCAGTTGTAGCGGTATTTCATTTCATCAGACGGCTCACCAAGATCGAATACCGGGTAGGGTTTAATCGGCTTTGACTTACCGGTTTCCATATTGTATTCATCTATGAAGCCAGTGATATTTGAAGAATAGACATACTTGGGATCATCAGGGTTAAAGGCGATATGAGCAGCTTCGCCCCCACCTACGCCTCCCGTCCAATCTTTCCAGCCTATTGTAATTCCATCTGTTCGGCTTGGGATGGCCACGGTAGAATTGTCCTGTTGACCCCCATAGAGCCAGTATGGGAAGCGGTTGTCGGCGTTCACACGATAGAACTGAGCTGTAGGTTGGTTGGTTTGAGTAGACCAACTTTTACCTGCATTGAAACTGATATTGGCGCCTCCGTCATTAGAGTTGATCATATTAGTTGGATCATCGGGATTGATCCATAGATCATGATTGTCCCCATGTGGAACACCTACTGGTGTAAAACTTTTCCCCCCATCAATGGACTTCATAAAAGGGGCATTAAGTACATACACTACATTTTCATTCTTCGGATCGGTGAACACATGCATGTAATACCAGGAACGTGTTCTTAATACCCGATCGCTGTTCATCAATGCCCACTTTTCACCCCCATCATCAGAGCGATACAGGCCCCCTTCTTCTGATTCAATAATAGCGAAAACACGGTTGGAATTAGCTCTACTGACTGAAGCCCCGATCTTACCCATTAGTTTTTTAGGTAGCCCTTCATCCAGTTTTTTCCACGTGTCTCCGCCATCGGTAGTTTTCCAAATGCCACTGCCTTTACCGCCACTTCGAATAAACCAGGGCTTTCGCTGGTGGTCCCAGAAAGCAGCATAAAGAATTCGCGGATTATTCATGTCCATGGAAAGGTTATTGGCGCCGCTGCTGGAGTTTACAAAATGTACTTTTTGCCAGGTGTCTCCTCCATCTACTGATCGATAAATCCCCCGTTCTTCCGTAGCCGCATATGGACTTCCCTGGGCGGCTACGTAAACAATATCCGGATCTTTAGGATGAACCCTGATTTCTGAAATTTGCGAAGCGCCGTCCAACCCAATATGCTTCCAGGTCTTACCTGCATCCGTAGATTTATAAACTCCATCCCCATGTGAGGTCATCACACCGCGAATGGGAGCCTCACCCGTACCGACATAGATCACATTTGGGTCCGATTCGGAAACGGTTATGGCGCCAATGGAAGTAGTATTAAAGAAGCCATCAGAGATGTTTTTCCAATTATGTCCGGCATCTTCGGTTTTCCAAACTCCACCACCTACCGAGCCGAAATAGTACGTCATGGGATCACCCACTACTCCCGAGGAGGTTACGGACCGTCCGCCTCGGAAGGGACCAATATTTCGCCAGGACATTGCGCTGTAGAGCTTTTCATCATAGGTAATTTCGAGTTCAGCCCTTGATTTTTTCTTTTTTTGGGCAGAAACAGAAATGGACAAACAAAAAAAGAAGAATAGGAGTAAGAAATGATTGATCCGCATGCTAGGTGAATTAGAAGTCGTTTAAGTTAAATATTTCGAATAACATATCATATTGAGTTGTAACAAACGGTTTCCTATATCAGTCATTCGAAAAACAATACACATGCCTAAGAAACTCGTTATCGCACTATTCAGTGCTTTCAAAAATATCCGTTCTAACTTTCTGCATACATTCCTATCTATTTTAGGTATTGTGATAGGTGTTGCTGCACTGGTTGCCATTCTTTCCCTAATCGATGGCCTGGAGCAATATGCCAATGAACAGATCTCAAAAACTACCTCATTGGAAGCGGTAATGGTTGACCCTAACGTATATGAACGCCTAGATGGCATTCGAATGAAAAAAGCGGAATATGCTTCATTGGATTATGGGAGTTTCAAAGAGCTATATTCAGGTATTGAAAACCAGGGAGAAGGTTACGTCATGAGTAGGTTTTCTAAGCGGGTGGGCCTGAACGATACAATTCAACTGGTGGGGTCTTATGTAACAGGAGTTTCAGAAGTCACAGGAGAAAACTTTAAGATAAGTGAAGGTAGGGGCTTAGAGTTAAACGATTTAATGAATTACTCCAGGGTCGTGGTTTTGTCACAAGATCTGGCTAAGTCCCTAACTAAGCCGGATAGCGCTGTTTCCGTTATAGGGAAACACCTGGTATTTGATAGTCTGAGGCTTGAGATTGTCGGCGTGCTGGACTCATCTGTACCCATTGAGGGTGCTTTTGTACCCATAACTTTACTGGGCAGTCAAACTTTAAAGGCGAATCCACCACGAATGTTAATCAAAGCTAATAATGTAGAGGAGGTTCCTGATATCGAAAAGAAGTTAAAAGCAGGACTAGAAGAAAAGTATGGAGATCGATCAGAGGACTTTAGGATCGTAACGAATGGTGCAAGAGTAGAGCAGGCGAATAGAGGCTTTCTCATGTTTCGCGTGATTATGGGCTTGATTGTGGGGATCTCTGTGTTGGTTGGTGGTATTGGCGTGATGAACGTTCTGTTAATTTCCGTGACTGAACGTACGAAGGAAATTGGTATAAGAAAAGCCATTGGCGCCAAGAAGAAGGACATTGTGATCCAGTTTTTGGCAGAGTCCATAACTATTTCTGGCTTCGGAAGTCTATTGGGACTAATCGTGGGTATACTAGGCACTTTAGTGATTGTTCCTATCGTGAAGGCGATAACTCAAGCGCCGTTTCAAGCTGCCTTTACACTTAATACTTTAATGATCATTTCAATTGTAGCCTTAGTTGTGGGTGTGGTTTTTGGAACGTATCCAGCCTTGCGCGCGTCAAAACTTGATCCTGTAGAGGCGATTAGGAGGGAATGAAAAATGGTTTAGAGTCATCCCCTCGTTTACAAAGTCATCCATAGCGCTAGCGCAGGCATCTTTGCCACAAAGAAAGGCATACCTTTCTTTCACTGTGGCCAGAATCCCTTCGGGATGACTTAGAGTTCTTGAGATTTTTCAGCAAACTTCTTAAACGCCTGTAAATAGATTTTCGATTGCTTTTTGAAGGCCCTAGGCATAAACGTGCCCATGAGCTTCATCATAAAATTATTAAAGACAAACTCATTATCAGATACCCAATGCGTTCTATTTTCATCAATGGCGTGAAAAAGATTTTTCTGGATATTGATAACACCGTTGGTCTCGTAGGTGGCGGACATGCCTTTGGGTAGGTCATAGGCAGTAATAGTTTCTATCATTTCAATTTCCCGTTTACCCATTTTGTAGCGGAGCTTCATCTGGACCCCTTCTTTTCTGGGCTCGTCACTCAATACTTCATAGCTGAGCAGGCCCGGCTGCCAGTGTTTCATTTTTTCAGGATCATCAAGCAAGGCAATAACCTTCTCCAGAGGTTTATTTACCTCTATTTCCAGGGAGTACTTCATGTTGCTATTCTGAGTTGTTGTTAGCGACAAGATAATATTCATCTTGTTCATTCGCAAACGGCAGCTAGGATTATTAAATGATTATTGGTGCATTAAATTCTTTCGCACCATGTTTAGGCGCGAAAAAATCAAAGTACCTTTGATGCTTTTGTGCGAATAAAGACAATATGAAGAGGCTTTTTCTCATTTTAGTGGGGTTTAGTGCTAGCGCTCAACCGGAACCCTTAACGGTTGAAGTGTCTAAAGAAGTTAGCGATCAGGAAATAAGAGTTGATCAAGTAAACAGCTCAGATCAACTCAAGAAGCCCTACCTCATTTTAATTTCACTTGATGGCTTTCGGTATGATTATGCCGAGCGATATGGGGCAAAGAATCTTTTGGCCTTTGATGCTAAAGCAGAAAGTATGGTATCTTCTTTTCCAACAAAGACTTTTCCGAATCACTATACCATTGTTACCGGCCTTTACCCGGGTCACCATGGGTTGGTTTCTAATGGTTTTTATGACCGGGATCTCGAAACAGTCTATTCAATCCGAAACAGGACTGTTGTGGAGGATGGAAGATTTTATGGTGGAGTGCCAATCTGGGTTTTGGCTGCAAAGCAGAAGATGGTATCGGCCAGTATGTTCTGGGTAGGTAGCGAGGCGCGTATTCAGGGTGAGACACCTACCTATTATTTCAAGTATAACGGTGACATAGCCCACCAGGATCGGGTGAATAAAGTCGTTCAATGGTTGCAGCTTCCTCCTGAAAGCCGACCGCACTTCATCTCACTGTATTTTTCCATCATTGATGACATTGGACATAATTTTGGACCTAATTCACCTGAGATCGCCAAAGCTGTAAAGGACATTGATGAAGTTATCGGTGATTTGGTGGCGAAGATGGAGAGATTGGACTTACCTGTTAATATTATCGTGGTATCGGATCATGGCATGCTTGAAGTAGATGTGGAAAATCCCATTTACAATGAAGATCTCTTCCCGGATGATATGAATATTACCACTAGTTTTCCCCTGATGGTATATTCCGATGATCCTCTAAGAATCGACTCACTTTACAAAGCGCTTAAAGTAGATACCTCGAAATATAGTGTTTACCGAAAAGGCCATTTTCCGGATCGATATCATTATGATCAGAACAGTGAAAGGATTGGGGATCTTATTTTGCAACCCAGGCCGCCTTATAATTTTGGCCATAGGGTAGTCCCGTTTGGCCGCAGGACGGTCCTTACAAAACCAGGTTCTAGTACACATGGGTACGACCCGGCTGAATGCCCTGAGATGGGAGCTATATTTTATGCCAAGGGACCTGCCTTTAAATCCCTAGAGATAAAGGCATTTGAAAATATTCATGTTTATCCATTAATGGCTGAAATACTTGGGCTTGAGTATGATAAACGTTCAATAGATGGAGATCTGCGAGTTTTAGAGCCTATATTAAAGTGATATCGATTGTTAATGTACTCATAGCCTATGGAGCTTGCCAGGCATTTTTTATTGCTTTTACACTACTTAAATCAGATAATAACAAGCTCTTTAGAAACTTTTTTTCGTTGCTATTGATCATTGAAGGGATCATGCTTTTTGAGCGACTTTTAGTAGAAACTAGTTTGATTAATCAGGTTCCTCATTTATTGGGGATTTCATATCCTATCAGCTTTTTGAAGCCGCCATTGATGTTACTGATGGCTGTGGCTATAACCGTTAAAGGTTTTAGGTGGTTAAATCGAATGTACCGGCACTTCATACCCTTTGCCCTAATGCTACTTTTTAACTTGCCTTTTTACTTTTTGAGCGGCATTGAAAAAATTGAAACGGTCAGGGTTTTTATGGAGAAAGTCCCTTCATATCAAAGTTTTGATTTTTACTTCAGTTTGAGTTTTTTCGTCTACGTAGGTATATATATTTTCTTTAGTGTTAAAAGACTGGACCGGTTTAAAAAACAAGTTGCTAATAATGCTTTGGTTAATTGGTATAGGGTTATTCTGCTAAGCTATTCGGCTTTTTTGATACTACACCTCGTTTATTTTTTGATCCAGCCTTTAGGCGGATTCAACTTTTCTTTGATCAACCAGGTAAGTATGTTAGCAATGACCTTTATTATCCAGTCCATTGCTTTCAAACTAATAGATAAGTCAGTTATCCTGAACTCAAAGATTCCGGATTTAAGTGACCCTGAAAAAAGGAGAAAATACGAAGACCTGATTTTCAAAAAGCTGGAGGAGGACAAAGTTTACCTTAACGATACGTTGACCCTTCAAGGGTTTTCTGAATCTACTTCACTTCCTCAAGCTTATATTACTGAATTTATCAATCAAAGATTTAACTGTTCTTTCAAAAAACTGATTAACCAGTATAGATTAAATGAAGCAAAAAGCATTATTGAAAAAGCCAATGATTCAAAAATTAAGCTTATAGATGTGGCCTACCAGTCCGGATTCAACAATAAGGTTTCTTTCTATCGGGTATTTAAAGAGTATGAGGGTATTTCTCCATCTGAGTATATAGGGAAAATTAAACATCAATATAAAGTGTAAAATTTTTTGGTTACAAAATAGTTCTGTAACCGAAGTCCTCTTCAATTTCCATAACTATGTTCTGCGCAATCAAATTAGAATGGAATTATGAAATTTAAAGGTGCTATTGAAATCAACAAGCCTACACAGTTGGTAGCTGAGCTTTTGCAGACCCCACAAACCTGAAGGAGTGGCAGGATGGTTTTGTTAAAAAGGAACTACAAAGCGGAAATGAAGGTGAAGCAAGAGCGGTTTCCAAGATGTATTATGCCCATGGCGGACGGAATATGATCCTTACCGAAACTATTGTTTCAAATGAATTGCCACATTCATTTGAGGCTTTTTATCATCATAAGCATATGGATAATTCGATGAAATGCACATTTGCTGAAATTGTTCCAAATAAAACCCAATGTAAATATGAATTCGAGTATACTAGGATCAACTGGTTCATGCCACGGTTAGTGGCCATTCTATTTCCAGGAATGTATAGAAAACAGGGTGAAAAATGGATGAATCAATTCAAGGAATTTGTAGAAAAACAATAGTATGCGGGAAGAGAAACTAAAGCTGTACGATGAACTGATTGCTAAATGTGATAGATTCGAAAGAAAGGGTAAAACGAGGCCTTATACTTCTGCTAACGGACATATGTTTTCGCTGCTTAACAAAGCCGGTGAAATTGGGATACGCTTCTCAAAAGAAGTTCAGAAGAAGTATATAGAGGAGTTTAATTCAACAATCTACAAGTCATACAATTCCATTATGCATGGCTATGTACTGAAACCAGAAAGTATGTTGCAGGATCTAAATAATGTGGCTAGATATCTTGATGAGAGCTATGATTATGTGATGAGTTTGGACCCTAAGTAGGTTTGTACATCTTGGAAACGCTCCAGGTATTTTTAAGTGGTGGCTTGCTTTGATATGAGCTTAGTTCAGAGGGCCTAAATCATTTACTATTTCGGAAATTTTCAACACCAGTTCATCCGATTGGTACGGCTTGGGCAGGAAATCGTCCATGCCTGCATCTAGGCATTTCTGGATGTCTTTTTCAAGTAGCGAGGCCGTCATGGCAATAATCCGTTTCTTTTTGAGATTGTTGCTGGATTCTAGTTCGCGAATCTTTTGCGTTGATTGATAACCATTCATACATGGCATCTACACATCTATCACTACCAAATCGTAATCAGCCAACTATACAGTTTTAGCGCTTCTTCCCCATCTGCTGTCAAATCAACCATTGACTCCTGGAAGTACCAGGATAGGTCATCTTCGCTACGATGATGTTGAATAGGGTATCTTTGATCTAACGATAAATAGTTAATGAATCCACTATGGAATCTCGAAGATTTGCATGCTTCTTAATGAGGATAGTGTTTTAGAATTAGTATTGCCTCCAAAAACAATTAATCTATTATTGTGACATACAACTCCTGCATGTCGTCTACCGATAAACGATTCACTTTCGTAGACAGTGAATTTTTTCGTTACCACGTTTAGGGAAGCTATAAAAGAAAGATTCACATAATCTCCAACGATCCAAATGATATTTTCATTTTTGGCTAAGTTATTGGCTGAGAGCCCATAGGGTAAGTTAGCAAACAGCTTCCATTCGTTAGTCCCAGGATCGTAGGTATGAATTTTATTCGACATTTCGCCATTGAAACCACCAACCGTGTATAAAATACCATCTATAAACACTCCTCGTGTTTCCTTTTGCTCCGGCATACTTGCCAACTCAATCCACTTCTTGGATTTCGGATTGTATTTGTAAAAGTGATCAGAGAAGTGATTCTTGTCATAAGAACCACCAAATGAATATATTTTTCCACTTAAAGTTGCTGAGCCGGCTTGGGATGCTGCTGAAGGCCTGCCCTTCTCAACAGAGATCGTGTTACTTTCTATATCTACAATTTCAAGATCATCATTCATAGAATACCCAAAACTCCCATTAAAAACGTACAACTTGTTATCTACTATCTCTAGGGAAGAGTACCTCTTAGGGTGCAAAAAGAGATCAGGAGCATGCCAAGTATCTGTTTCGATATCGTAAATTTCAAGATCCCGCTTATGGGAATTTTCTATCCCAGAACCATTAGATATAAATATCTGATTTCCATGATGCACGAAACCAAAACCAAACCTCGCAGTTCTCATCTCAAGATTTTCAACAAGTTCAAGTCGCCCGTACGATTCTTGCAAGGCTCTATTTTCT
>CALBPF010000335.1 GCA_937899105.1 uncultured Flammeovirgaceae bacterium
GGGAACCGTAAAATCGGGCGACCTCAATGAAACATTACCCGGGGCAACGGTTAAAGTAAAGGGGGATAATCGCGGAGTAGTTACCGGAATTGACGGAGGTTTTAAAATTAACGTCAACAAAGGAGATGTTTTGGTTATTTCCTTCATTGGGATGAAAACTATGGAATTAATCGTTAACGAACCTATCATTAAGGTTGAATTGGAAGCCGATACAGAAGAGCTTGAAGAAGTAGTAATCGTAAGTCAAGGATATTTTGATGTGAATAAGGAGGACTTAACCGGATCGATTGTGCAAGTGGGCTCGGAACAAATTGATTTGGTTCGTAGTAACTCCATTGAAAATATTTTACAGGGTCAGGTTGCGGGTGTTGTGGTGAGTGAAAGTTCTGAGCCCGGTGGTGGTTTTGGCGTCTCCATCCGCGGAACTAATTCCATTTTGGGCGGAACTCAACCTCTTTATGTGGTAGATGGCATCCCAATCAACCCCAATGAGGATGCTGAAGGAGATGACAATTCCGGTGGGTCTCAAAGCTCTTTGAGTTTTTTAAACCCGAATGATATTGAAAAAATTGAAGTCTTGAAAGACGCGGCTGCTACGGCGCTTTACGGCGCCCGTGGAGCGAACGGTGTTGTTATAATTACTACCAAAACAGCCGATGAGAACGAAGGGAGCCATTCATTTACGGTCGTCATAGATCAAACTATCAGTCATGTAAACAATGAATTAGACGTATTAACTGGCCCTGAATATGAAGAATTTATGAATCAACGTGTATTGAATCAGTTGTATTCGAATATTACAAATCCAAACCGGGTGAGCCCTGAAATAATTTTTGATGGAACCCAGGAATTAAACGCAACAAATTTCGCTGAGTTAGAAGGCTTTTCTGTTCCTTATCCGGAATCTACTGGTGTAAGTACTAACTGGCAAGATGAAACGTACAGAGCAGCATATTCTAATGCATTGAACATGGCCTACCGTGGGGGGTCACAATTTGGAAATGTCTCCTTGAGCTTGGGTTATCTAAGCAATGAAGGGGTTATAGTGGATTCTGATTTTAATAGAGTAACCATGAATATTAATGCAACGATCAATGTAAAGAAAAAGCTAAAAATATATACGAAGACCAATCTTGCCAGAAGCTGGGGAAATGCATCTTCAACAGGAAATGGTCAGATTTTTCAACAACGGGGCATTGTTTCACAGGCATTATTATTCCAACCTATTTTCGAATTGCTCGATGCAAGCCAAGGCGATGAGATTTATGCTACACTTAACAACGGAAACATTGTCTCAAATCCTTACACGCTGGCCACGGAGCTCACCGATGAAAAAAGAGCGACTAACTTACTACAGTCACTTTCTGCTGTTTACAGAATCAATAAAGATTTTTCTGCCACGCTAAAAGGAGCATATAATTTCCAAAGAAATACAAGAGATATCTTTTATCCTCAAACTACAACCCGAGGTAGGTTGAGAGAGGGAGAAGCAATACGTTCATACCTAGACCGCACGAAGAAATATCTGGAATTAAATTTGAGATATAAAAAGAAATTCAATAAACACGGTATTGACGCCATCATTATTGGAACTTATGAAGAAACCAATGATGAGAGGTTGCAAAACAGGGCAGTTGGTTTTGGAAATGATGCCACCTCATATTACAACTTTGAAGCGGCGGGGGATATTTTTGTCCCTAGAAGTGTTTTTAGTGAATTCTCTCTGCTATCGGGTCTTACACGGATCGGATATAACTATAAGAGGAAATACTTCTTTGATGTAAACGCACGTGTTGATGCTTCCTCAAAATTTGCTGACAATGAAGAAACAGGTTTTTTTCCATCGGCTAGTTTAGGTTGGATTGCCTCTAAGGAGCCATTTTTAGAAAATACCCAATTCATTTCTTTTCTGAAATTACGAGCATCCTACGGGCAAACGGGTAGCAACCCTATCGTACCATATCAATCTTTGGAATTGTATAGCCCGATTAGAAATAATTTTGATGGCGCATTGAATAACGGGTTTACGCAGTCCAACTTGAATAATCCGGATCTAACTTGGGAGACCACAGAGCAATTCAATTTAGGGTTTGATTTGAATATGTGGGACGCAAGGGTACGTATTGTTTTTGATGCTTACTAAAAAACTACCGATGATCTTCTTCAAAGTGTAAGAATTCCAGCTTCTTATGGCTTCGACTCTTATATCGATATTTTCGGAACGGTTGATAATAAAGGATTCGATCTTAGCATTTCTGGAGATATCTTAAATAGGGGACTAAAGTGGACCTCACTAGTAAACTTTTCATTGAATAGAAATGAACTAACAAGCCTGAACTCCAATCTCGATTTTCAACTTGGACCGAATATCGGTTTTGCAAGGACCAATCCTATTATTTTTAGGGCAGGTTCGCCAGTGGGTATATTTTGGGGTGCACAAACAGATGGCATCTATGCAAATTGGGAAGAGGCTAACGCCAGCGGGTTATCCAATGCAGCCCCTGGAGAAATAAGGTACATTAATAATAATATTGATTTGGACAGCGAGGGGAATCCATCCGCGGTACAAGAGATCAATTTTGACGATTATGTTCAGATTGGCGATCCCAATCCGGATTTTACGTTCGGGATCACAAATAATTTGAATTACGGAAAATGGGATCTGAGTATATTGATAACCGGCCAAAAGGGCGGGGATATTTTCTGGGTCGATTCCTGGCAGTTAAATGGCATTAATAATACAAGAAACGTACTTAAAGAGGCTTATGATAACTCCTGGAGGGCGCCAATTGCCTATGTCGGGGGTGAAGATGGTCAGGTTATTTATGATCCAACTTTAGATAGAACAAATGGCGCTAGCGAACCCGCCGCTTTAGTAGATACGGGAGCGAGAGCTATTCCTTCTGACAGACAGGTTTTTGATGGCTCTTTTGTTCGATTGAAAAATGTCAATTTAGGATACACTTACTCCCTCAAAAATGGTCAAAATTTAAGAGTGTATTTGTCAGGAAGAAACTTGATAACTATTACTGACTATCCAGGCTATGATCCTGAAATACAAACATATAATCGTGATCCCCAGCGACGGGGTGTAGATTTTGGTTCCTACCCGGGTGTAAGATCATATATTCTTGGCTTAAAGTTTAACTTTTAAAAATGGTTGTCATGAAAAAAATAATTCAAGTAACACTTCTTTTTGGAACCGTTTTATTGGTTGTGTTTTCATGTGATCTTATTGAAGAAGATCCGTTTACAGACATTGAAGGAAGTGAGTTTTTCAATACGGAAGCTGATGCCTTGGCCGGATTATCTGCTGCATATGCCCAGTTAAAAACAGGGAATGGTTATTATCGACAACAATGGTTATCGAATCTTATTGCAGCTTCGGATCAAGGTCTTTCCAGCTTCAATCATGGAGCTTTCAGAACGGGCACCATTTCAAATTCGGATCCAAATCTACCAGTAACCTGGACTAACATTTATTCGGCTATTAAAGACGCAAATAACGTAATAGTGAATACGCCGAATATTGATATGGATGAAGAATTGAGAGATAGAATTCTTGGAGAAGCTCGATTTCTCAGAGCCTTGCATTACTTCAATTTGGTAAGGGCTTTCGGACCTGTTCCTTTAAGATTGGAACCGATTCAATTTGGTGAGGAAGCGGGTTTGCCCGTATCCAGCGTCCTCAACATCTATAATCAAATATTTATCGACCTTGGCTTTGCCGTGAAAGATTGCTGGGGCAAGTTGGAAGTGCGTAATGGCTACGTAAATGATTTGGGCAGAGCCACTGATGTTGCGGCACATGCACTTTTAACAAAGGCTTATTTACATATTGCTTCTGCAAAAAGAACAGCTCTTGAAGGTGATCTGGGCAATGCACCATACCTGGAGTTCCCTTTAGAACCCAGCCGTTACTATGCGCTTGCGGTAACTAACGCCGATGAAGTACTAGCATCGCCAGATTATCGTTTGGCGGCAAATGAATTTGAATGGGCGAGTATTTTTGATGCGGATAATGGAAACAACGATGAAATGATTTTCGAGATTCAAGGCTCGTCATTAACCGAGCAGGGTACGGCGCTTGCTAACCTTTTTTCACCTCGTGAGTCAGGATTGGCCGGGGGTGGTTTCGGGGGTACGAACCGCATGATTCCAAACTTCATTAATAATTATATCGAAACAAGTGATCCGAGATTCACTGAGACTATTATTAGTGAATTCCAGAACTCAACGACAGATCATATTTTAAATGACGCGCAGACAGGGTATTTTAGAACGGATATTTCTACAGGAGAAGCGATCAACACTTTATTTGTGGTATACACGGGTAAATATATCGATAGAAGCGCTACGAGTGAATATACGAGCCAACAGAATTGGCATGTGGTTCGATTGGCTGATGTTTATTTAATGCGGGCCGAGGCCCTTGCTGAGTTAGCTCAAAATCCAGCTATCGCAAACGAGAATATCAATGCACTTCGCATGAGAGCAGGGGTAGCTAGCCTCTATGACGGAGCGGGGAAGACAATGGATGATTTCAGAACGGATATTTTAAGAGAAAGAGCTACAGAATTGCACATGGAAGGGCATCGATTTTTTGACTTAACCAGGATGGGAGTGTATAATGAATACTGCATTACCGTTCATAATGCAACCAGAGGTGTAAGGGGCCCTGAAGATTATACCTGGCCGATTCCTATCATCGAATCTTCAGCAAATGCATCAATAGATTAGAAAAAATAATATTGGTGTCGTATCGATCATTACTAATTACCTATTGTTTGTGTTTCGCGCTGTCTACATGCATGGCGCAAAACACAAACATCATTTTTATACTAGCTGATGACTTAGGGTATGGTGATGTAAGTGCCTATGGTTCAAGCGAAATTAACACTCCGAATATTGATGCCCTCGCAAGTAGTGGAATAAAATTTAATCGTGCCTATGCGAATAGTACGGTCTGTTCACCTAGCAGAGCTTCCATTCTATTTGGCGATTATCCTGACCGACTCGGTGTCCCTGGAGTGATAAGAGATATGCCCAATAACAGTTGGGGAAATCTAAGAGATGACCTTACTTCGCTACCAGGCCTATTCAAGAGCCAAGGGTTTGCTACAGCATTAGTGGGTAAATGGCATTTGGGATATGAATCACCCGATACGCCTAATGAGAGAGGTTTTGACTTCTTTCACGGATTTCTCGGTGATATGATGGACGACTACTACACGTATGAACGTGGAGGTGTTAACTGGATGCGGAAAAATGATCAAATAGTTGAACCGACAGGTCACGCAACGGATGTATTTACTGGCTGGGCAACAAATTACATCGCTGAACAAGCGGAAAGTGAACAGCCTTTTTTCCTTTTTCTGGCTTATAACGCACCACATAGTCCTATCCAACCTCCAGAAGAATATTTGAATATTGTAGAGAAAAAATACCCGAGGTTATCGTTAAAAAGAAAAAAGCTTATAGCGCTTATTCAGCATATGGATGATGGCGTAGGTCGTATAGTAAAAGCCTTGAAAACACATGATTTGTATGAAAATACCATCATCGTGTTTGCTTCTGATAATGGCGGAGCGCTTCAATATGGTGCAAGTAATCAACCCTTTAATGGTGGAAAAGGAGATATGCTGGAAGGGGGAATTAGGGTGCCATGCACATTAACCTGGCCTTCAAACCTGCAAGAGGGTGAATATGATCAACCCATGTTACTTATGGATTGGTATCGTCTTCTACCCAGTTTAGTCGACGGCCAAATCAAGTCAACAACTGAATTATTTGACACATTACAAAAAGAAGAACACGAACGTATGATCTGGATTAGAAGGGAGGGTCATCGCTTTGGTGGATTAGCTTACTACTCAATTTCTGATGGACGGTATAAACTGGTCCAAAACTCGCCCTTTGAGCCTTTTTTGTTATATGATCTTCAGAATGATGGAAAAGAGACGTTGCCCTTAGAAAAACCGGATATTTATAAATCGTTATTGAAAACGCTTACGAAACACATCCAAACATCAGGCTCAATACCTTGGCAATAGTGCTATTTCTATTATGAAACCCATATTACTTCCAATTGTGTTTTTAACCCTTTTTACCTCGGGCTGGACACAAGCAATCCCACCGAAATCCTATAAACTTGCCGATTACAATTTTGTTGCAGGCACGCAGATGATTGGCGCTAAATATAAGTTTACAAAGGATAGCTACTTAGTTGAGCAGGCCAAGCAAATCAGAGGAATGGGGTCAAATGTTTTAAAGATAACGCTCGGCAAAAATTATTTTGAATCATACCCTGATTTGGTTAAAGACCCAACCATGCGATCCACGGTGGAAATCCTAAAAGGGCAAAAGGAATATCGGAAGATCTTCGATATGGATTTTAAATACATTTTTATGTGGGTGCACACCCTTACCGGGGTAAAGTGGCTTAAACCTATGAGCGATCAAGATAAATTAAAGATCTATCAGGAAATGTACGATTTAGCGGAGCATTTACTTAGAGAGTATAGTGGAAGCGGTAAGACATTTATGATTGGCAACTGGGAAGGAGACTGGTTATTACACGGAGTGGGCAAGCCAAATGTTAATCCCAGTAAGGAAAGAATAAATGCGATGACGGATTGGTTTAAAATCAGACAGGCAGCGATCGATGACGCCAAAAGAAAAAACCCCACCAGTGATGTTGGTTTGTTTTATTATGTCGAAGTAAATCTTGTGAAAAAGGGGCTGCAAGGTCGAACATGTATAACAGAAAGCGTTCTTGAAAATGTGAACCCCGATATGGTCTCATACTCCAGCTATGAGTCAATAAAAAAACATCCAAACTACGAATCATTGAAGTCTACCGTAGGTGAATTAATGGATTACATAGAGTCAAAACTGAAACCTAAGGAAAACATACCTTTTAAGAGGAGGGTATTCATCGGTGAGTACGGATATCAGGTCAGTCAACGGAATACTAAAGAAGATCAGTGTAGGGAAACCAAAGATGTTATAAAAGCTAGTCTGGAGTTAAATTTACCTTTTGCGCTTCATTGGGAAATGTACAACAATGAGTATAGCGATAAAGGAGAGTCTAAAGGAATGTCGTTGATAAATGAAGAAGGAGAAAAAAAACCAGTCTATTATTTGCATAAAAACTATTATAAGAAGACGAATGAATATCTCTTTTCCTACATGAAAAAGAACGGTCGCTACCCTTCAACCAGTGAGTTTAGAATAAAGGCGGTTGATATTTTAGATTCACTCTAACACTTTTCTATGAATATATTAATCTCTACCAAAGTTCTTATTTTTTTATCTGTCCTGTCCATCTGTACGTTCGGACAAGAAGTTTCCAGACCTAACATACTCTTAATAACAGTAGATGACATGAACTGGAATTCTGTCGGTGCGTTTGGGAATAGCATAGAAAACATTACTCCAAATATTGATAAGTTAGCTGACGAAGGGATTAGATTTCAAAGAGCCTACGTAACGGCGGCCAATTGCGCGCCTTCAAGGGTATCTATACAAACAGGATTATATCCACATCAGTCGGGTGCACGGGGTTTCTATTACATTGATGATAAACATACCCCTACTATTTCAACTGAATTGAAATCGCATGGCTATTATACCGGCATAATAAACAAATCAACGGATACAAATCCTGCTCCCAGAAATGATAAGTATTGGGATTATAGATCTGGCTTTAACAAAGTCAATAAATACTCCGCTTCTATGTATGCCGAAAAAAGTAGCGGCTTCTTTGATCAAACTGATAAAAACGGGAAGCCTTTTTATTTAGTGGTAAACATTGCCGATCCACATAAGCCAAACTTCAACGATCCTGCTGCGGCAAAGAAAGGTTCGGACATTTACAAACCAAGCAGAGTCATAAGCGAGTCAGAGGTTTCGGTACCCTCATTTCTTTTGGATCTTCCCGCCGTAAGAAAGGACCTTCGTAATTACTATAATTCTGTCAAGCGAGCCGATGATTGTGTGGGAGCAATTTTGACTTCGTTAAAGTCCAGTGGTTACCATCAAAACACGTTGGTTATCTTCTTATCTGACCATGGGATGCCATTTCCTTTTGCAAAATCATCTGTTTATGATAATGGTCTTCGAACTCCGTTGATTATGAAATGGCCCAATAAAATTAAGGCTCGTCAAGTACGGAATGAAATAGTCTCTAGCATTGATTTATTTCCAACTATTCTTGATGTAGCAGGTCTACCAGTATCGGATAATCCTGACTATAAGGGTAGATCACTCATAGGTACGAAAAATGAAACTGGTGAAAGATATGCTTTTGGTAACTTTGATGAAAATTCAAGAGGAATACCTAGTCCTATGAGAGGAGTAATCTCTAAAGAATGGAATTATGTATTCAATGCATGGTCTGATGACGAAACTCAAATGCAAAGCGCAACAATGAATCACCTGACCTATAAAGCGATGAAAAAGGCTGCTCAGAATAATGAGGAAATTGCTCTGCGGATTAAGCATTTCAATTATCGCCAAACTGAAGAACTTTATAACCTTAAAGATGATCCTGATTGTCTAATCAATCTTATTGAGGATCCGGCCTTTGTTCAACGCCTTCACTTAATGCGCAGTGTACTTCGCAATCAAATGATCGACACGGATGATTACTTGTTGGAAGCCTTTGACCTAAAGGATAATGACTTGAAATTGAAACAGTTTATGACTGACCAAAGATATCAAGCCGGGGTAAGAGCTCAAAACTTAAAGTGGAAAAGAGCCAATAATTCAGTAGGCTCCACAAAAGAAAACCAGTATTTATTTCAAAGCAATTGATAGATCGTCCGTTGGCATAATCGCTAGAGTAATTACTTTACGAATTTGTT
>CALBPF010000336.1 GCA_937899105.1 uncultured Flammeovirgaceae bacterium
CTCTAAGGGAGATATATCAAGGTTCGACACCGCATCCACTAAAACCAGCTCCGTGATGGATTGCCCGAGCAATGTATCTTGAATTGTAATTACGCATTGATCTGACACAGAGCCGTCGCTAAAACTGGTAGCGGTCACGGTAATCTCTCCGGGGGCCGAAGCTGTGAACTCACCGGAAAGAAAGTCGACGCTCGACCCGTCGCTCGCGGTAAACGCAATAGTCTGGTTTACGGCGTTAAGTGGCGTAATTAGGACATCTAAGTCAATAAAGTCACCGACGCTGAGAGGTTCTGTCGGACAGTTGGTAAAGCTAATATCGGTCACTAGAATGTCGGATGAGTTGAATCGAAATTGATCCACGTCGAAAAGAAATCCACCCCCTCCTTTGAAAACCAGGAATAGGGTTTGTGTTCCTAGGAAAAGGGTACCATTCTCGTAATCGGCCGCATTGGGCACATTAATAACAAAATCCTGAAATGCAGACCAGCCGCCGGTATTGGTAATGGCAGTGGTCGCCAGTAAAGGGCCGTCTACTGTTCCTGTTCGGAATTCTACGGTCCCGCCCTGCCGGTTGCTGG
The DNA here is from genome assembly GCA_937899105.1 of uncultured Flammeovirgaceae bacterium. Classification (GTDB taxonomy): domain Bacteria; phylum Bacteroidota; class Bacteroidia; order Cytophagales; family Cyclobacteriaceae; genus Fulvivirga. The sequence goes on from CALBPF010000336.1 coordinate 579, forward strand.
CACCTGCCAACACCCCTGAAACAGGACCCCTGCCAAATTGCACATTATCAAAACGAATGAAGTCATCATGGTTAATAAAACCCACCCTGCTCCCATTTCCGGCAAGTTGGATACCACTTTGCGCTGAGAAATCCTCTGCCTGGACCGTTTCATAGGGGTCGATTGGGGGCTGAATATCAATAATCTCAATAGTGCATTGATCAAATACAGCACCATCACTAAAGCTGGTGGCCGTTACAGTAATCGTGCCTGGTACCTGAGCCGTGAACTCACCACTCAAAAAATCCACACTCGTTCCATCGCTAGCGGTAAAGGCAATGGTCTGGTTTGTAGCATTCGCCGGGGTAATCAATACGTCTAAGTCTATTTCATCGCCTACGGTCAATGGCGAGGTTGGACAATTCACAAATTCCACATTCGTCACGAAAATCTCAGTAGGCTCATCCACAAATAGTATCGAAATAGACGCAGTGTCCAAGGCAACACCACCTGCCCCGGAATTAGAATAAGCAATCACTTGGAGCTGACTAGTGCCTAGTTCAGGTATTACACCGGCATAATCTCCATTTCTATCGCCATTCAGCGCATACGGTAGTACATTCTCTGTACGAACAAAACTGCCGTTCAAAAAGAATGAAGCACTTCCTGTTATACCCGAAACATCCGCCCGAATATTGAGATTCGCTGTCGGCAGCTCTTGAATATTTATACGTTGCCCGTTGCCGATTTGAAATAAATCAAGATCCGTATCTGCATTGACCAACGTGAAACCTGTGATAGATTGCGCATGGGCGCAGACAAAGCCGATACAGATAAAAAAGAACAATAGACAAAGCTTTTTACACTTTAGAAGTATAAGGTTGATTTCCATAGTTGCTTGGGTTAGGTTTTAATCAAGTATTGCCAGCGGCAACTATAGACTTACCTCACGTAAGGTAACAGCAATTTTTCTGCGGTAGCACGATCCATCGATGAATTGGGCTTACGGACTTTGACTTGTCGTATACTCCGATGATATAATTTTCATACCCATTATTTTGTGATACAGTCCTGATTATACTTCCCACACAAATAATTATTAAATATCGATGGAAAATATTCATTACATGGATGTGTGCCAGTAATATTGTGAGAAGCATAATGAAACTATGAACCCACACAAGCTACTGTACATATTTAGAAAGATTGCCATAGCTGAAGGTATTTCCTACTTGCTCTTTGCCGTGACCATGCCGCTGAAATATGGACTCGATGTAACCGCGCCAAATAAGGTTGTTGGAATGGCTCATGGTATTCTTTTTATGGCCTACATTCTTTTAGCATTGAGAGCAGCTTATTTACTAAAATGGAATTTAATACGAACCGGTTTGGTACTGCTCGCATCCTTACTACCTTTTGCTACCTTTTATGTGGATAAGAAAATATTAAAACCGGAAGCGAATCGGCTCTGATCAAGTTATCTAAAGTTTCGAGAAGCAGACTTCCGAAGTTTTTAAAATTTCAGAAGTTTAATTGCATGGTATTAATTTTCGCAATAGTTGTCAAGTAACAGAACAAGCGCATTGTAACTACTTCTGTAACTTTTCGGGTAATTCCCCTGCTTTAGTCGCATTTTATATTGGTTTTTAAGCTCTTGATAGGAATTAAAATCTAATAATCTGGCAATGGTTAATCCTTTAATAGCCCGTAGATAATCATTGTAAAAAAGCTGATTGTTATAGTCGGAAAATGTATTAAATAATTCATGTAGCTGGTTCAAATCTGTAATTTGATTCAAGAAGTACCATCCGTGGCTGTCCAAAAGTGCTACCAGGTCTGTTTTAGCGATTAAAATATCTGCAGCTTCCTGACAAGTATACCTATGGAAGCGCTTGCCAAGGAGCCGACCCATAGAAGTTAGAATCGTATGACTATTTGATTCAAATTCTTTTAGTCCTTTGGTAAGACCGTAAATCATATTCTCTATTCTCTCATGCCGTATACCTAGATGAATTTCAGCCACTATGTCGTTTTCATACTGAGTTGTAGCAATAATGATACTTTGAAAACCCCCTGTGAAATCGCGTGTAAACTGACCATTAGTTCCGGAGAACTTAAATCCTCGTGTCGTACAGCAAGAACCGAGTTCTGATATAACGTCTGCCGCTCCCATGCTAGTCAAACAGTTGAAAATACATGATGTTCGAATTCAACTTGCAATTAAGCTATTCTCATTTTTAAAGGGCACGTCCGTATACGTAACTATCGAAATTTGAATAAATGCGAACTTTATGAGCCGAATAAACGACTTATTCGGCTCATTATTTTTATTATTTTGAGCCGAATAATCCGTACATTTGGCTCATGATTTATAACTGGCAACATCAGGATTGGCCTAATTTTATATATGAGAATAGCGCTGAAGGCACACAAATAGTAAAATATAGTGTAAATACGGGAGAGCTATCCGGGCTGGCATCAGGTTTAAAGAGCGACTCAAAAGCAGAACTAATGATAAATATGCTGGTAGCTGAAGCCATTAAAACCTCTGAAATTGAGGGGGAATATTTTAGTCGTGAAGATGTGTACTCTTCCATAGAGCAGAACTTAGGCCTTAAACCCAACCGAAATAGCAAGAGTCTGAAAGCCAAAGGAATTTCTGAGCTAGTAGTCTACGTTCATCAGCGCTTTACCAAGCCTCTTGGGAAGCTGGAAATACTTAATTGGCACAAAATACTGATGCAGGGCTACCGCAATATTAATAGGGGTAAGTGGAGATCAGGCGTTTTACCTATGCAGATAGTGTCAGGAACAGTAGGTAAAGAAAAAGTGCATTTTGAAGCGCCTCCTTCGAGCCGAGTACCTAAAGAGATGCAGGTTTTTATGCAATGGTTTAATTCTACGAGACCAGGGAAGGCAGATGAAATAACCAATCCAATCATTCGTGCGGCAGTGGCACATATTTATTTTGAATCCATACATCCTTTCGAAGACGGCAACGGACGCATAGGCCGAGCCATTGCTGAAAAAGCCCTGGCACAAGGCATCGGTCAGCCGGTATTATTCAGCCTTTCGAAAAGCATTGAAAAGAATAAAAATCAGTACTACAACGCACTAAAACAGGCTCAGCGTACACTTGACCTTACCAAGTGGATCCACTATTTTACAAACCTGGTGTTGGATGCACAGGAAACAGCAAAGCAAGAAATACAGTTTATCATAAAAAAAACTCAGTTTTATGATGATCATGGTGACCAATTGAATGAGCGCCAAGCTAAAGTCATAAAGCGAATGATGAAATCCCAAAGATTCGAAGGAGGTATGACCGCCAAAAAATACATGAGTATTACCAAAGTATCTAAGGCCACTGCCTCCAGGGATTTGCAAATACTTTTCGAACAAGGGATACTGGTTCGATCAGGGGGAGGACGTAGCGTAAGCTACCAGGTCAATATTGATTTTAAAAAATAAGAATTACTTGTGAGCACCACCCTTCCGAAGTTTTGAAACTTTGGAAAGCTATGCTAATGTATTTTACTTTTTATACCTTCAAAAGCCCCAGAAAGAGCCTCTAATTGCTCATAAGCATCTTTTCCCATAGCCTGGTCTGCACGATTCGTCATGCCATAGAGATATTCAATTTGATCTATAAGCTTGGGTTGAGGGTAAGTAATGTCTTTTTTTCTTAAATCGGCCAATACCTTTTCCAAGGTGGCCTTTCTATCACTGACCTGACCATTTACTTTATTCAGCTTCTTCAACTCCTTGTTTAAACGATCTTCCAACTGCCTCGCTTCCGAAAGTAATTGACCAAGTTTTAAGGCAAATTGGTACTGCTCTTTAATATCTTCCAGAGTAGTATTGGTTTCTTTCAACTGCAGATCAGCCTCTAGCTCAAACTGTTGTTCTAAGATCTGTTCTCCTACGGTCAATCGTGCTGTATACTTACCGGGTATCACGGTTGGACCATTCTTGAATCTTCGATTATCATTTTTATGCCATGGCCCCGCAGCCGTCATATCCCATTCAAACCGGTTTAGCCCTTTCTTATTCTTTAATCGTTTATCAATTATAACGGTCTGAGTATTTAGCCCCATATCTTCGATTACTTCGGTCTTAAGTTTATGTCCGGTAGTGTCACTGTAATAGATATTCACCACTCTACCATTTGCATCCAGTAGTTCTAACTTCAGACCCGTAGCTGTTTTTTCTTTTAGGTAATAGTCAATGGTCAGACTTGGAGCTGTGTATTGTGGTATACTCCTACCCCCTACGCGCATGAATACCTGACGCTTTCTGATCTCTGCAGCAGGAACAACAAGCTTAGTATCTTTGAAAAGATCAAAAGATAATAATGTGTTTATATCATCAGCAATCCAAAACCCTCTACCCATAGTAGAAAGAACCAGATCACCGCGATGAACTTTTAGATCGGTCACAGGAGTTATCGGAAGATTCTGTTGAAACGACCTCCATTTTTTCCCGTCATCAAAAGACACAAAGACTCCTCTTTCGGTACCGGCAAAAAGTAGTCCTTCCTTTTCAGGATGTTCTCTAATAACACGAGTTGGTACATCTTCAGCTATACCATTTTCCCCATTGGTCAACAACTCCCAGGTTTTACCATAGTCGGTGGTTTTATAGATATACGGTTTTGTATCACCAAGCTGATAGCGGAGTACAGCCACATATGCCTTAGCCGGATTATGGGGTGAAGGTTCTACAGCGTCTACCCTACCTCCCGCGGGTAACTTCTTAGGCGTTACATTCTTCCAGTTCTCTCCATTATCTTGTGTCACATACACGGGGCCATCATTTGCACCGGTCCAGATCACTCCAGGATTTACGGGTGCCTCTCGGATCGAATAAAGTGTACTGTAGTACTCTTCTCCTGTTATATCTCTGGTTATCGGACTACCAGAAACTACTTGCTTGTCATCTTCGAAAGCCGTCAAATCAGGTGAGATAGTTTCCCAGGTCTTCCCATCGTCGGTAGTACGATGAAGAAACTGCGAGCCATGATAAACAACATCAGGATCGTGCGGAGAAACGTGAATCGGCGCCACGCGCTGAAAACGAAATTTTAAATCTTTTGGATTATGGCCATATAAATTAGCTGCACCGACATAATAGGCCTTTTCCGTTCCAGTTAACTTATTAAAAACTCCAAATCTTCCCTTGCAATTAGCGTAAACGATATTGTGATTCCCCGGTTTAGGTACGGCCGGTCCGGTCTCACATCCTCCCGTATTCATGATCCATCCTACACTTGATGCCTGGATAGTTCCAGGAGGATTACTGGGAACCGCTAATGTACTGTAATTATCCTGCATGCCACCATACAGCCAATAAGGATACTGGTCATCAACTTCAACTTGATAGATCTCAGACGTAGGTTGATTAAACTGGGTAGACCAGGTTTTCCCTCCGTTGTGGGTTACATTCGCGCCACCGTCATTGGATTGAATGAAAAGGTTCGGATGATCAGGATTGATCCACATAGCATGATTATCTCCATGTGGAGATGACATTCGGGACCATTTTTTACCGCCATCCTCAGATTTATAGTAGCCGGTGGCCATAACATATATCCTTTTGGGGTTTTTGGGATCAACTTCAATATTTGTGTAATAAAAAGGTCGGGTTCTTAGTCCTTTATTGTTTGAGACTAACTTAAACGATTTACCCTGATTTACCGACTTGTAAACACCTCCTAAACTGTCCGGGGCTTCAACCAATGCATAAATGATTTTGGTATCTGCCGCAGAAATAGCAAGATCTATCTTACCGATCAGTTTATTGGGCAAGCCCGAATTGACTTTAGTCCAGTTCTTACCTCCGTTTACAGATTTATAAATTCCACCTTCTTGGGCACTTCCACCACTCATGATCGTCCAAGGTTTACGCTCTGCTTTCCAAGCTGTAGCAAAAACCGTTTCGGGATTCCCTGGCAGAAACACCAGGTCACTAAATCCAACTTTATCCGAATGATAAAGTATTTTTTGCCAAGTCAAACCTCCATCCATGGTTTTGTAAACGCCCCGTTCCTCATTCGATTGAAAAGCTTTGCCGATAGCAGCCACGTATACCACATTATGGTTTTCCGGGTGGATTTCTACGGCACCAATTTGCCCAACGTTCTTTAATCCAGTGTGTTCCCAGGTTTTCCCTCCATCCACTGACTTATACACCCCTCTCCCTTCGATAACATTGCTACGCAATCCGTCAGATCCGGTCCCAACATACACAACATTAGGATCATGCTGATCTACCGCAATCGCTCCAATGGATGGAGTTTCAAAGAACTTGTCAGAGACATTATTCCAGGTGGTTCCATAGTCCGTGGATTTCCAAACCCCAGAGCCAGTGTAGCCAACGTAAAAAGTACCTGGCTCCGCTTTTGTACCGGCAACAGCAGTCGCACGCCCACCTCTTAATGGACCTACATTACGATATTGGAAGATCGAAAAATCTTGAGCGATCAGCGTAAATGGTAAAAAAAGAGCTACGATTAAGGGTTTGGTTTTTAAGCGCATTGAGTATCTAAATTAATTTACACGGAAGTTAGATGATTAAATTATCTGTTCTTCACAGGGCACAATTTATTATGTAAGTGGTAAGATATAGCTGAACTAATAAAATTAAAACATCTCAACACTACTGACATAGGGTTGTCACCAGCTACTTTTAATTTGATCATAAATACTGTCAAAATTTGATTGTAACTTGATTAAATTAACCAAACGAAAGCATGGAATTTATAAAAAGTACTGCTGTTGAGCAGTTGCTCGATAGTTATCCTATTGAAGCAAAGGATAAGCTCCTACAGCTAAAAAAGCTTATTCTGGACACGGCTGATGAAACCGATGGTCTAGAAAAATTGATGGAAACGACCAAATGGGGTGAACCCAGCTATGTAACTAAAACCGGAAGTACGATTCGTATGGATTGGAAAGAAAAGACTCCGGATAAGTACTATCTCTTTATTATTTGTAACACAGAGCTAGTGAATACCTTTAAATTGATTTTCGGCGATGAACTTCAGTATGAAGGAAATCGTGCTATTGTATTAGAACTCAAAGATCCAATGCCATCATCGGCGCTAAAGCGCTGCATCGCTTTAGCGCTTCAGTATCACCGGGTAAAGCATTTACCAATGCTGGGTATATGAGTAACAATTGAATAAAATTCCTTATTGGAACTACTTGATGTACGATAAAACCTAAAAGCATGGAAAATCAAAATGAGGTTAGCAAGCAGGCTGCAATTGTGCCCAAGAGTTCTGTATGGGATGCCCTTAAGGACGCTATCCGTGGTACAGATGCTGACTACACTAGCATTGGTCTAAAAAAAGCCATCTTTCTTCTTGCTGTTCCGATGATTCTCGAGCTTGTTATGGAGTCAACTTTTGCGGTTGTTGATATATACTTTGTTGGAACGCTAGGTCCTTCGGCGGTAGCTACAGTTGGGCTCACGGAGACTTATTTATTTTTACTTTATTCCTTGGCCATCGGGCTATCCATGGCGGTTACCGCTGTTATTGCGCGCAGAATTGGAGAAAAAAATAAAGAAGACGCAGCAAGATCGGCAATTCAATCGATATTACTGTCGATAGTGATTTCCATTCCTTTTGCCATTGCTGGTATATTTTTCTCCAAACAACTACTGGGGCTCATGGGTGCCGATGCCTGGGCTATATCAGAAGGTTATCGCTATACACAATGGATGTTAGGTAGTAATGCCATTATAATTCTACTATTTATAATTAATGCCGTTTTCAGAGGCGCCGGTGATGCGGCTATTGCAATGAAAGTACTTTGGGTCGCTAATGGGATCAACATTATACTGGATCCTTTACTTATTTTTGGTTGGGGATCTATTCCTGCATTTGGCGTGGAAGGCGCTGGCATAGCTACAGCTATTGGAAGAGGAATAGGAGTGGCTACTCAACTATGGTTATTAGCTAAAGGTGGCAAGCACATCAAGGCCAAGCTTTCACAACTGAAGTTTGAAGCTAAGATTATGCTAAATATTTTCCGTACCTCTTTAGGAGGTATCGGGCAAATGATAGTAGCTATGACGGCCTGGATCTTTTTGATGCGTATTCTTGCTGATATTGGCAGCGAAGCAGTGGCCGGTGCTACCATTACCATTAGAATAATGATGTTCACCATGATGCCGGCATGGGGCTTATCAAACGCTGCAGCCACGCTTGTTGGTCAAAACCTGGGGGCTGGTGATCCGGACCGTGCCGAAAAATCGGTTTGGAAAATTGGCCTGTATAATATGGCCTTTTTGGTCGGTGTTTCATTGATCTACTTCTTTTTCAACGAATCGCTGGTAAGGATTTTCTCGGATGACCCTACCGTGGTTCGAATAGGTGGGGAATGGGTACGGATACTCTCCTATTCCTACTTCATTTACGGGTGGTGGATGGTTTCCGTACAGGCGTTCAACGGTTCCGGAGATACAAAAACACCAACCTGGATCAATCTGATCTTTTTCTGGCTGATCCAGATTCCAGTGGCTTATCTGTTGGCGTTAGTTCTTAACTGGGGCCATTTAGGTGTTTTCTGGGCAGTATTTATCTCTGAAACGTCAGTAGGTGTATTTACCTTGTGGATGTTTACAAGAGGTAAGTGGAAGACTTCTATAGTTTGAGGCAAATTGAATCTCAATGCTGTTTAATAACAACTTTAATTAAAAAAAATCATGAAAAACCATTCATATCATCCCTACGATGAAGTATAACGATGCAAAAAAGTTGATAGAATGGTTATGCAGTGCGTTCGAATTCGAGCGGAACGCTGTTTACGAATCTGAGGATGGCAAAATAGCCCATGCTCAGCTCACTTATAAAAACAGTATGATCATGCTGGGATCGACTGATAATGGTAGCGAATATTCAGATTTAGTTAAGCAACCGATGGATATTGGCAGTTATGAAACACAAAGTCCGTACATCATTATTGATAAAGATGAGATTGAGACTCATTATGAAATGCGAAATCGCAGGGTGCAGAAATAGTCCTAGAACTAAAAGTGGAAGACTACGGAGGCAAGAATTATTCATGCAAAGACCCTGAAGGTCATCTATGGAATTTTGGATCATACAATCCGTGGGACAATGACTGAAATAGAATAAAGTCCTGAAATATGAAAACTTAATGACTGCTAAAGAATTTATAGCTGAGCTCTCAAAACACATTTAAGAGAAGGAGCTCGGCAAAGCCGATAAATTCTTTAAAGGGAATGATGGAAAGACCAAGACATTGGGAGTTCGCTTCTGGCTCCAAAAACAACTAGATGACCGTATTTCTTCATTCTCTTATAGTTTAGTTATTAACAGATGAACAAAGAAATGGTATCTATTTTTTACAAAAATGAACCTGAAGTTATGTTGAAACGAACAGCCTAATCATAGCTGGTTATTATCCTACCAATTCTTTTTCCAAGTTGATAATAAAATCAACCAAGTTCTCATCGGTAGACAGGCCAAGCTTTTTTCTTAATCTGTAGCGCGCTGTTTTTACACTTTCCGGAGAAATACCCAGAATATTAGCAGCTTCCTTAAGGTTCATGTTTAGCTTAAGTAAAGCACAGAGTCTAAGCTCATTATTGGTTATATCAGGGAACCGCTCCTTTATTCCTACAAAAAAATCAGTGTGCACTTCTTCAAAGTACCGACGGAAGTCCTCCCATTCACGGTCAATGTGTGAACCTGTAGAGATCATTTTATTGAGTGAATTCAACTTCTTAATGGTTTCAGGATCCTGCGATTTTTTGAGCTCATTAATTACTGACTTTATTTCAGCAAGTAGCTCATTCTTCTGCATAAAATTGAGCGTGTAGCTGGTCAGCTCTTTATTCTTAAACTGGATTTTTTGATTAAGCTCCCATTCTTTCAATTTAGAGTTTTCCAATTCCATTGCAGCAAGTGCTTGCTGTGACTCGAATACTTCCTTGTTCTTGAACAGAAGTTCTTTATTATTTTTAATCTTTAGTCGCTGCCCACTGTAGACTAGGTATCCAATAATGCCGAGCGCCAGAATGCCAAAGAGCAATACATTCAATAGAATCGAGTCGAAACGGGCTTCTTGCTGTAAAATCTCCAATTCATGCTCTTGCTGCTGCATTTGCTGTTCCTTTTGCTCTAAGGCCACCCTATTTTCCAAGCGAACAAGATTTCGAAGCATTTCGGCGTTGAGAAGGCTGTCGTTTAGCATAGCGTATTTTTCAAGATACGCCAATGACTTTTTGTATTCACCCTGCAGTTTATAAAGCCCATTCAACTCATAATAGATATCCCGTCTTATTTTTTTTGAGCTTACACGAACTGCCTTGGTTAAGCCAAGCAAGAGTTTTTCTTCTGCTCTTACCAAATCCCCCTTCAGGGCATAGACCGTTCCCATTACATATAAGGAGGTGGCTTTTCCGTGCCAGTCATCATTTTCCTGCTGCAACCTGAAAGCCTGATCACAGAAATACAAGGCGCTGTCAAGACTTTTTTTCTTTTTGTACAAGCTTCCCAGGTTCATATAGGCAGTTGCCTTACCATAGCCAAAATCAAGAGAATCACTCAAACGCAGAGCGTTGGAGTAATAGTAATAGGCATAGTCAAACTGCTCTTGTTTTTCCAACAGCTCACCTATATGATTGGCTGTATTAATATGTCTTTTGGGCTTATCGAGCAAATCAAAGGTGTTAAGGGCCTCCTTGTAATATTTCAATGCCTCCACGTAATCGCCCTGCTCACTATAGATCAGGCCTGTATTCATCATCACGTTAGCGATGTTTAAGGTATCCTGAATGGATTCATAGCCAAGCATGGCTCGCATAAGGTAATTAAGACCTTCTTCATAGTTGCCCCGCGCCCAATTGGAAACGCCAATAGACCTGTTAGCATAAGCCATTCCCTCAGGATAGGACAAGGTAATAGCAAGCTCAAGGGCTTGCCGACTGTATTTTTCAGACATAACAGGATCTACGATCCAATGCTGGAAGGCAAGCTCATTGAGTAGGTCTACACGCTGCTTATCAAGTTGTGGGTGGGCTTCCAGCACATTTTTTAGACTGTCTATAGACCTCGCTCCCAGGCTATTCTGAACAGAGATAAAAAGAAAAACTACGAGTAATGCGCATCGCATATTTAAGTATACAAAAATAGACTCGAGTTAGAAAGCCTTATTCTGTGAACACCTAAAAGACGATGTCATTTAAGTCAAAACACCCTTGATACGTTAAATCCAAAATGTATGTCGCCACCAAAGTAATCGCCGGTGGTCTCCGTAATAAAACCTCTTTCGATCATCGTTCTACTGTTGGTGAAATGAAGTTGAAAAACATGACCACCTGTTTCTATGTCAAAACCGATAGCCAACGAATTGAACAAATCAGGATTCTCAGGTGCATCGTATCTGTAATAGTATTCTGCATTAAGTGACACCCTTTGAGTCAGCTTCACCCTTCCTCCTATTCCAAGTGCGAATTGATCGTTATCACCATTTATTTCCTCGACTTTATTGCGATGAATTAATGTCGGCATAAGCTGAAATGATAGTCCAGGACTGAACTTCCGCGCTATTAGTATCTGATGGGTATAGGCTAGCTTAGATTCCGTGTCCTCAAAACCGTCCTGATTCTTCAAAGACTTATAGGCCATACTTGTAAAGTAAACCAAGGAAATAGGCATGGATTTAGCCCCCTTTGACTGCTTTAGAGGCTTCACTTTTAAAAACCCATCAAACGTCTTATCAAAAGAACTTCGACCCACACCCACGGTTAAAAATTTAGTCAAGCCATATTCGAGGCCTAGGCGAATATTAGAAACATCCAATCCAAAAAGTTCGTCTGCTCCTGAATTCACACGTCCAAACCTATGGGAAATAAGGAATTCTAGTTCCCTGTGCTTCCTGGTTTGTACAGTATGTCCATTAATAAGTCTGCTGCCTTTAAAAGTGGCTTCAATAAATTGTATTGGATCTTCTGTCTGATCATCAAGTAAAGACATCAGGTCGTCCTGAGCAAATAAACTTGTTACAGAAATACAGAAAACAGTGATTAGTAGAGTTTGTAGTTTTTTCATTGTTTATCCAGTTTAGTGTATTGCAGATCTACCGTTACCTCAACCACCTCAGCTATATTCTTAAAAACTATGCGCGGAATTTCAATATCAAAATCGGCAACCCGCACATCAAATTTTGTTTTAGCTTGAACACCACCTGCTTTGATAATCAAAGTCGCTTTAGCTAAAAGAGGCCGTGTAACACCGTGAATAGTAAGGTCACCGGTTACGGCTACTGTATGGCTGCCAATATCTTTAGCTGTCAGTTGCTTACCAGCGTCGTATTTACCCTTGAAAGAGGCTTTAGGAAACTTCTCAGATTCAAGGTAGTTTTCGTTGAAATGCTCCTTCATTAGAGATTTATCAAATTCAAAGGATTGGATAGGTATATTTATTACCACCTCGCTGGCGGCTAAATCTACTATGCTCTGAACATTATTGTTATCTGCCTCTATGTCCTCAAGAGGGGCGCTAGAGAAGAATTTAACAAATCCATTTTTTGTGATGTACTTATCTTGGGCGCTTACAGTTACCATACCGGCAAAAAGAAGTGCAATGCTTACTATATATTTCATTTTATTCATGTCTTAAGTGTTTATAAAGGGGCGCCGTCTTCCACCCAACAGGCGATGCTTTCAATTTGACTTGTGGATAATGATCTACCACTGGATGCCGGTGGCATACTACGTGCTCCTGTTCTGGATCGTATTCGGTCCGCTCTATCTTGGATAGTCTGATCACTTCTAAAGTCGGGAGAAATAGTACCATCATGGCAGTTTGACACAGCACAATTTGCAGTGACTATGGCCTTAATATCGGCAAAAACAACGTCGGAAAAAATACGTACCGTTTGGGAAGTCTCACAACCGTTAGCATCCGTAGCCACTACTGCATACTCTCCTGGGCTCAACTGATTAAACTCCCCCGAATTCTGAAAGTCCTGACCATTCAGTTTAAACTGATAAGGCTCAGTACCTCCTTGACCTTGTACGGATATGGAACCATTGCTGGTCTCACAATCTGAATTTGCAGAGTTTAGCGTGATATTAATACCATTAGAGTTCTGAACTTGCGCTTCTGCTTCTGAGGTACAGCCATTTGCATCCTCAATAGAGATTAAAAAAGTCCCTGCCGGTAGGCTTGTGAATACTCCATCTACATTCTCACTACCGCCATTAATTTTGAAAATATAAGGTTCCTCACCACCGGATCCTGCAACTTGAATAGCTCCTGTTTGCAAACCACATTCCGTATCATTGATTTCAGAAATAATAACCACGGGAGGCTCCACACAACTTGACGGAAGTGGAATGGTATCATAGGTGCAGGCCGAAATGGCCCAAACTAATGAAAAAACAAACCCTACAAAAAAATTCTTAGTTGTCATTATAATTAAAAGTTAGATAAATTCTAGTTTTCCACGGTTCCGCCATTCACATTACCACGGTTTTGGTCTTGAACAAAGTAGTATAGCGGTTGACCTTGGAAAGTCATTTGCTTATAATCATTATTCGAATCAATCTGTCCAAAATCCGAAGCTGTTAGTATGCTTGGTACAATTGCATCCAAACCTCGATTAAATATCGGCCAAGCTGTCAAACAGCCATCTGCACAATAGCTAACGTCTTGCCCATCATTGGTAAAAAAGTAAGGAGTGTCACCTAAAGGATACACGAAGTAATCTACTCCTTGTCCATGTACTTCCTGGTTTGCCAATATCACGGTGTAATTGGGTTTGGCAAAATACCATATCCCACCAATACCTTCTTCATTAACATAATTTACGACAGCATCTCTACCATGATAAGATAGCAGCCAACCTTTGTAGGTGGCTTGCTTTGAACCGTCATTTCTTGTAATCACTCCAAAATCTATTGTATCGAGAGCATTTGCTACACTAATATCTACATGATAAAATACAGGCCATACATAAAGACATCCATCTTCGCACATACTTAAACCGCCAACATCCTTTATAAAAAAATATAGTGTCATATCATTTTCATCTACCAGTACATCTCCCAAGTTGGAAAGGTTGCTTAGGTTTACATCAATTTTTTCAACTTCTGTAGCGGGGTCATCATCTCTACAACCTGTTAAAGGGAAGGCCCCGACTAATGTACACGCCAATAAACTTTGATTTTTTAAATAGATCTATCTCTTAACTGTTTTGATTTTTCACAGGACAAAACTAAAAAGTGGACTTTCTCGGACCTTAACAACGAGGTGTACACGGAGTGCACGCTAACTAAGTACAGGTATACACCAGGTAGACAAGAGATCAAAAGACTAGGCAAATACAGTAATAGACGCCGTTTGAGAATTATCTTAGGCTGTCAATTATTAGGTATACTTTTTGTACACCCGAAAGTATTCGAATAGTGACCCTATGTCTACCTAACAAAGAAGGTATATCTAAACTGGGATAATAGGTTTGTTACAACATTCAAGATGCTATGGAATTCATAATAAAATCCTTAATGCTGCTATCCATACCCATTACTACTGTGGTAACAGGTGTTTCAGTCTTAATATATATCATACTGAACAAGGAGCGAACAAAGGGTAAGGACTAAATACTTTTTTTTATCAAAACTCATAACAGAAAAATGCAAAACTTACCATCACCTATTGATCTATTATTAGACCCTGTATCATTAAGTGTGATAGGAATATATATCCTGCTATACGTGTGGGAGATTTTCCTACCAAGAAAGAAGAACATGCCGAAAATTAAATATGCCACACTCCGAGGCATATTGGCATTCGTAGTGTTCTTCTATCTTAGCTCCTACCTACCCGTCT
>CALBPF010000337.1 GCA_937899105.1 uncultured Flammeovirgaceae bacterium
AAGAAAACAACTCTTTTCAACCCTCCGTCAAATCCTATTGCATAATCAAGGTTTATTACATACACATCATTTATTTTTGCAATATCAAATCCAAAACTCTCGAAAGTTTTATCCGGCTCAGTCTCATACGGGTCAAGGTAAAACCAGTTATTTTGATAATCCAACGTTACCACACCATAGTATAGGATGCCTGCTCCAATCCTGGGAGCGGACGGTTTAGAAAGGTTACTGTAAAAGTCAACAATTTTGGTCCCGGCTATTTCAAGTTCTTTAACTTTTATCATGTATCGTTCTGAAGAGGAAGGTTCTTTACTGCTTACTCCAAACGAGAATATTCCCTCAAACTTGAGCTTGTGATCCTTCGTTTTACTCTTGAGTTTTTTAGCCGTCTTGGTTTTATAGCTAAACAGGTCGCCTGATCCCGAGTCGAATTCTATTCTTTGTTTTTTCCCATCAATAAAGAGCTCAATTTCGGGAAGACCTCGGTCGCTTAAATCCATTCTTGTTCTTTGGGACGGGTCGAGTACAAGTACCCCGGGATTTTTTGTTAAGCGCATCACCTTTCTTTTAAAATCGAATTGCATAAGAACATCCTTGAAAAAATCACGCCCAATTATACCATCAGTACCATAACAATTATTGGGATATGTGTCAGGCAAATATTCCACCAGGGCTTTACTGTTATCGAACTTCCAGTTTCCAATGGTGATATCCGGGACTAGTACCGTTTTAAAGGCTATTTCTTTCTTA
Organism: uncultured Flammeovirgaceae bacterium; assembly: GCA_937899105.1. GTDB lineage: Bacteria > Bacteroidota > Bacteroidia > Cytophagales > Cyclobacteriaceae > Fulvivirga. Next base: position 751 of record CALBPF010000337.1, read on the forward strand.
TTGATGTCCGAAACACGGGTTTTGTTAATAATTTCAAAGTTGTAAGTATTTTGAAGTTCCTGCGAGACTATGAGAACACCGCCGGTATCTACAACAAACTTACGCTGCTCCCCCTGAATATTGACTTCGATCACGATGGTGTTCTTAACCATTTCAAAGGGTATCTCCCCTGTATCATTTATAATTTTCTGTCCTGCAATAGCCCGGGGCAGCGTCAACACGAGAAAGAATATAACACCGAGATTATTCATATCATATAGAACTTATGGTATCAGGCCTGCCAAATTCAGTATATTTAGCGGATTACCCAAAACCTGAAATATGAATAGGAAACTGCTTTCCGGATTTTTCACTTTACTCTCAATAGTAGTATCTGCCCAAACGGCGCAGGAATACTTCAAACCTCTGAAGTATAGAAACATTGGCCCCTTTAGGGGTGGGCGATCAGTATCGGCCGCTGGAGTTGTGGGTGATCCATTGACTTATTACATGGGCACAACAGGAGGAGGGCTTTGGAAAACCGAAGATGCTGGCCAACGATGGAGGAATATCTCCGATGGGTTTTTTAAAACAGGATCGGTGGGAGCTGTGGCTGTATCAGAATCACATCCGTATGTGGTTTACTGTGGTATGGGTGAACATGCGCCACGAGGTGTAATGACCTCGTATGGAGATGGAATGTATAAGTCTACGGATGCCGGCAAAACCTGGGAGAAGATTGGCCTTGAAAAGACACAGCATATAGCACGTATTGTAATTCATCCAAGCAATCCTGATATTGTTTTTGTAGCAGCTCAAGGGGCTCTGTACGGGCCAAATCCCGAGCGAGGTATTTATAAATCTATCGATGGCGGTGATACCTGGAAGAAAGTATTGTTCGTGAACAACCTTACTGGCTGTAGTGAATTATCGATGGATATGAACTACCCTGATATTCTATATGCAACCATGTGGGAGCACCAAAGAAAACCTTGGAAAGTCATCAGTGGTGGTGAGGGGAGTGGAGTTTACAAGAGTATGGATGGGGGCGAAACCTGGTCAAAGATTGAAAAGGGTCTACCTAAAGAGAAAGGTAAGATGGCTATAACCGTTAGCCGGTCGAACCCCGATAAAGTTTATGTGCTGATCGAAAGTGACTCTAATAAAGACCTGGGAGGACTTTTTGTCTCTAATAATGCAGGTAGGGCCTGGAGAAGAGTAAGTGATGATAATAGACTAACACAACGTTCCTGGTATTATACGGAAGTTTTTACTGACCCACTAGATGAACAGACCGTTTATGTATTGAGTGCACCGGCGCTACGATCAATAGACGGTGGAAGGAGTTGGGAACGGCTTTCCGGAACCCATGGAGATTACCATGACCTATGGATCAACCCTGAAAACAACAGGAATATGGTAATTGCTAATGACGGTGGCGCGGCTATATCATTCAACTACGGAAAGAGCTGGTCTACTCAGTCGAATATGCCGACAGCACAGTTTTACAGGATTAGCGTTGACAACCTATTTCCTTATAACATCTATGGTGGCCAGCAGGACAATTCTTCCGTAAAAATCCCAAGCCTTTCTCTAGGTGTAGGCAGTATCTCTGAGCACGACTGGACGTTTTCGGCTGGTGGGGAAAGTGCCTTCCTGGCTTTTGACCCTGACAACCCTAAGTACGTCATGGGTGGCAGTTATCTTGGAACCATAGGGCTTATGGATATGGAATCGAAGGCCAGTACTAAGGTGATGGCTGCCCCTATTCAGTATTTAGGGCGTGAAGCCAGAGATATGAAGTACTTGTACAACTGGAATGCGCCCACGATCTGGTCTAAACATGAGCCTGGTACATTTTATCATTGCGCGCAGTTTGTGCTTCGTACCCGTGATAATGGAGTGACCTGGGAAGAAGTATCTCCTGACCTTACCAGAAACATGGATGATAAGCAAGGTAAGGGGGGAGGGCCCTACACGAATGAAGCGGTAGGCGCTGAGAACTATGGTACTGTAAGTTATATTATGGAATCCCCTCAGGAGAAAGGCGTGTTTTGGACCGGGAGTGATGACGGACTGGTTCATATCACCAGGGATGGTGGTGCCAACTGGGAGAATGTAACGCCTAAGGGCTTGCAGGAATGTTTAGTAAACGCCATCGAAGTTTCTCCTCACGATCCCGCCACAGCCTATATTGCAACTACACGGTACAAGTTCAATGACTATACTCCGGCGATCTATAAAACCACCAACTATGGCAAATCATGGAAGAACATCAGTTCCGGAATTCCTTATGGGGCTTTTACAAGGGTTGTTAGGGAGGATGAAACTCGAAAGAATCTCCTTTACACAGGAACAGAGACGGGTGTATATATTTCCTGGAATGGAGGTGCAAACTGGGAACCTTTGCAATTGAATCTACCGGTTACTCCCATTACAGATTTGAACGTACATAAGGGCGACCTTGTGGTGGCCACTTCAGGGAGGTCTTTTTGGGTGCTTGATGACTTGGGAGCGCTGGCACAGTATAAATCCAACGGCGCCACTCGGCTGTACCAACCGGAGGACGCGGTGTATGGCTTTTGGGGGAGCCCGTTAAATGGTACTAACGAGTCGTTCACAGGGTCATTAGCTTTTGCCGGGGTGAACCCTGCCAATGGAGTGGTGATTTATTATGAGTTGCCTGATATTGCCGATAGCGTTCATATAAAGCTGGAAATTTCAGACAGTCAGGGAAATGTAATTAGGAGTCTGACCTCAGAGAAAGACCCTGAATACAAAAGATATGATGGAGGTCCTCCACCTGCCGCTACCTTACCTAAGAGCAAAGGCCTGAATCGTTTTGTATGGGACATGCGAAAGGAAACCATGCCTGGAGTCCTGGGTGTTTACATCGAAGGTAGCTATCGGGGGCATCGAGTCTCACCGGGTGATTATAGCATTAGACTCTATGTGGGAGCGAATGAATATACTGCTAATGCCAAGATTATTGACAACCCACAATACAATGTATCTGCGAAACAATACGAGAAGTATGATGAGTTCATGTCAGAAATGGAGGGGAAGCTTACTCGAATGCATGACCTTACTAACCGGCTTATGAGTATTCAAGGGCAGCTTGGTAAGATCTTGACTGACCTTGAAAACGAAGCGCTTAAAAGCGAAGGAGAGACTCTGGTTACTGCGTTAAAAGGCTGGGATAGCGAAATGGTACAACGCAAGTCCAAGGCTTATGATGATGTGGAGAACTTTCTCAACAAATTTACCGCCGAATATCTGTTTCTTATCAACCAAACTGAAAGCAGCATTCCAAGAGTGAACCGGTCTTCCATTGATCGCAAGAAAGAGTTGGATAAACAGTGGCAGCAGTTAAAGTCTCAAGCGGATGACTGGTTGAGTAAAGAATTACCGGAATACAATAGGAAGCTTTGGCAGGGCGGAGTAGGGGCTGTCCAATTAAAATGATAACTACTCTTAATGTAGGTTAATCTTTCGTCACCGAGACTTTTAATGGATTATCAGGGATTGGAAAATTAAAAATTTAAACGGCTTGCTACTTCTTAATAAAAAACAGGTTCCATGTTTGGTCATCCGAAGTTAGCTTAAGTATGTAATTGCCCTCAGCAATTTCTTTTACATCAATTTGAAGAATATCATTCGTTAACAACAAACTATCGTTTATCACAGTCTTTCCGCTGTAATCAATTATGGATACTTCAATGTTATCGTTGAATGCTATAGGTCCCACCTTTAGAACTCCATCAGCTACAGGATTCGGAAATATGGTTAAATCGCGATCATTATCATGTGTGAGAGACGTAACAATGATTGAAAGGTTTTCACTATAATCACTTCGGCCAAAGTGATTGATTGCCGCTATTCTGTATGAATAACTCTGATTTATAATACTTAGTTTTTCAATGAACGCTGTTGCACTTGAATCTACGATATCAATAACTTGAAAACTACTATTCCCGGGGTCTCTACGTTCTATTTGATATCCAGTTTCAAATTGACTATTGTCATTCCAACTGAGGCGTATTTGATCCTCTTCCTGGATCGAAATTCTTAAATCCGTTGGAGTTGAGGGAATAGATACTATGATAGAGTCAGCTAGAGAGGATTGGTTTTCCTTCAAACCATACAAAACATATAAATACTCATTTTCAGGAGCAACGGCCTCATCCAAATATTCAGATGAGTTAGCTTCTAAACTAAATGTTTCTTCAAGAGAACCATTTGCCATGTATCTCTCCAGAACATAACTATCTTCAATAGTTGATTCATCCGTCCAACTGATGGCAATGGCTAGGGGATTATTACCGATTTCTGCAATATTGATATTGGGTTTAAATAGTTTTATGACTTCTGTTGTGTTTGAATAATCACTCCTACCGAACTGATTTAATGCATATATTCTATAAAAGTATGTGCCTTCTTGTAACGCTTCTGAATCTATGAACTGTGTCATATTTTGATCAACGGTATCAATAGACATAAACGCAGATTCTGATTCATAGCGTCTTTCAATGACATAACTTAACTCTAAATTTGAGTTGTCTTGCCATTCAAGAACAAAGTTTTGATTTTTGTCAAAGTTAACTTCAAGGACTGATGGAGACTCCGGTATTACGGCTGTTATGGAGTCCTTGGTCGAATTATTTATTACCCCAAGTGCTTCGATAGTAAAATAATACTGTCTTTCTGGTTGGACGGAGGAATAAAGAAATTCAGTCGTGTTGGCTGCGGTAGTGCTAACTTCCGTAAAATTTTCGTTATCAAAAGATTCTCTTATGCTATATCCAAGCTCATTATCGCTATTGTCTATCCAGGTAATTGCAAAAGCGGTAGCCTCTTCTTCAATACTAATATCTATAAGTTCAGGCTTAAAAATGTACTCAGACCTAACTGTATCTGAAGTGTTACTTCTACCAAATTCATTTTCAGCGAAAACTCTGTAGTCAAAAAATCCCTCTGAAGTAAAAACTGAATCAGTATAATTTGAGGAGTTTGGTGCGATTGAAGGTAATGTGCTGAATGAAGCAACTGTCGACCTCTTTCGCTGTATGGTATAGAAATCTTCCAACTGAGAATTGTCGGACCAACTAAGGACTGAATTACCATTATCAAAATCTAGTTCTAAATCGGTCGGAGCGATTAACGTAACAACATATGCGGCAGCTACAGTCGAAGTTGTAATAGTATTTTTAGCCAGGATTCTGTAAAAGTACCCTGTATCAGGAAGTATCTCATCGTCTAAATAGGAGGTCGAATTTGCGGGCAAATTAGCAAGAGTTTCAAAGTCTATATTGTTAGTGGATTTTTCTACTATGTATTCGTCTTCTAAATCTGAGTTATCTGACCAGTTAATTTGAATTTGGAGAGGTTCATTTAAAACCTCTGTCTCTGCTACAGTCCCATTTATGAAATAGAATTCTTGTTCATTTGAAAATATTGATCCGGCCAAGCCATCGTCAATACTTTGTACACCCCAATAAATAAAGCCCTCCTGGTTTAATTCAACAAATACGCTAGTATCACGAGCGTTTCCTCGATTAAATACAGTTCTGAGGCCATCGGACAAATCAGACATGGGAGAAACTATGTCTGTACTACCAGGACCAGTTCCTAAATAATAGTTATATGATAATCCAGAAGCATTTGTTTCATTGTCCTCCCCTCGATTCCACGATAATTTAACTCCATCTGGACTTGTCTCATTGATCAGAATTGAAGGTGGAGTTGGGTCGGTATTGGTAGAGAAAGCGTTAGAGCCATTTGTATTTTGATTGAACTTCGCAAATCGAAATTTAGCCGCGTAAAAGTAATCTTTGTCTCCGTCGTTATCTTGATCAAAAAAGAATACATTGTTAAGAATCTCTTGTTCAAGATTTAGATTATCAGCCTCTATGAAGTTGGTGTCACTGGTATTTTCGTAAATCTCAGTTACTTGAACCACTCCCCTTACGGATCCACCTCTACCAGATAGAAAAATGTCAAGATCTGAATCGTTATCAAAGTCTGTTAAGACCACACCTGCAGGAAAATTATCTCCTACAGGGGTAAGGTTTAAGCTGTCAGCAAGTCCATTGTCTGTGAAACTTCCATTTTCATTTTCATAAAGTTTAGTAAATGCAATATTTTCAATATTTCTACCCGTGGATAAAATATCTAGATCATTATCCCGGTCATAGTCGAACCATAGCGTTGTTCCATTAACTAGTCCAAGGAGATTGCTTGATAATTCTGTGAATGTAAAATCACCGTTGTTAGTAAAGATCGAAGTAGAATAATCAATTTCAGTACTAAAGTTGAATCCACCAATGACTAAATCAGGATCACCGTCATTGTCATAATCGCCCCAATTTACCGAAGGTTGTCCTACTGGTGCAATGCCAGGATTCGCCTGACGGGAAAACCCTAGTCCATTGTTATTTGATAATACTTCGGCATAATAAATTAAACTCATGTCTTGACCTTCGCCAAAAATTGTGAGGTCAAGATAATTATCATTGTTTAGATCAATCCACGAGATAAAGGGTAGAACAACATTAATGTCAGTGTATTCGAGGAAAGTGTCAAATGTATTGTCTGTATTATTGATAAGAATTATCGTAGTCGTAGTCATAAAGCCATCTAAATACCCGGCCGCCGCAATATCTAAGAAACCATCATTATTAAAATCACCCCACTTTGCATCCCCTTCTATATTTGGTAAAAAGATACCTGAGTTTGAGTAGGTGCCGTTATCATTGATATATATTGACATACGTCCGATAGCTCCATTGCCGCGCTCTGTTGTCAGGATATCAATATCTCCATCGTCATCGAAATCTGCAAAGTCGTAGCTTTCAAAGTCAAGTTGCGGGATTCCTATGTCTGTCTCAGAATAGGATTGAGAAAGAGCGTTTTGAAAAAATATGATGAAAAATAGAAAGACTATAAACCTTGACATAAATTGCTTTTAAATTGGGTTTTACAATGATCAACTTTTTTTGATAATAACCAAGACATTCAAGGAGCTTCTTATCTATTTTGATTAAAACACATGACACACTAAATTCGGTATCACCGTAGAACCCTAAACTGTAGAACCCCAAAACATATGAAACGAAATATTATTGTCCTATTACTCTTTGCCAACATTGCTGTAACGGCTCAAAAGAAACCCAAGATCAATGCCAACAAAAAGGTAGCGATCGCCGGCGTTGATGCCAAAGCAAAAGAGCTGACCACCCTTTCAGATAAGATTTGGTCATTTGAAGAGGTGGCTTTCCAGGAGAAGCAGTCAGCTGCAGCTTTAATGGATTATGCAGAAAAGCAAGGTTTTAAAATAACCAAGAACATAGGAGATATTGCTACAGCCTTTACGGCGGAGTATGGTTCCGGAAGGCCCATCATTGGTATTATGGGAGAATTTGATGCATTACCAGGGCTTTCACAAAAGCCAGTGCCTTATAAAGACCCGGTGAATGAAGGCGGTGCCGGTCATGGCTGCGGTCATAATTTGTTTGGTGTAGCTTCTTTAGGAGCTGCCACGGTTATTAAAGAACAAATTGAAAGTGGTAAGCTAAAGGGAACGGTGCGCTTCTATGGTACTCCGGCAGAAGAGAAGTTCTTTGGGAAGCTGTGGATGGTACGGGCTGGAGCTTTTGATGATGTGGATATTATGATGGACTGGCACCCCAGTGCTTCCACCAAAGCAAATGTACAGGCCGGTTTGGCGTTAGTAGATTTTATGGTCGAATTCGAAGGCCAAGCCGCCCATGCTTCCTCGGATCCATGGAACGGACGAAGTGCGTCAGACGCTTTGGAGTTGTATACCACAGGTATTAACTACTACAGAGAGCACGTACTTCCCAGCGTACGTATCCATTACCATATTATGGATGCTGGTAAAGTAGTGAATGTGGTGCCCGACTATTCCAAGATCTGGACAAGGGTAAGGGATACAAAGCGAGCTGGCATGGAGAAGGTATGGAAGCGCGTGGAGAAAATTGCCGAAGGTGCAGCCATAATGGCTGATGTAGACTACAAGATCACGTTGATCTCCGGGGTGCATGAAGTGCTGGTAAACAGAACAGGGGCAGCTGCCTTGCAAAAGAACCTGGAATATTTGGGTGAGCTTCAATTCACAGATGAAGAGGTGGTGTTTGCGAAAAAGATCCAGGAAGCTACCGGAAAGCCACAAGTAGGCTTTGATACAAAAATCAATCACTTAGAGGAGACGTTGGAACATCCACGTGGTGGTTCTACCGATGTGGGAGACGTGAGCTGGGTAGTACCTACGATTCGCTTAGGTGCGACAGTAGCGCCTAAAGCTACGCCCTGGCACAGTTGGGCAGTAGTAGCTTGCAGCGGTATGTCGATAGGTCATAAAGGTATGCTCTATGCTACGAAGGCGCTATCTATGACGATGATCGATCTTTTTGAAAATGCAAAATTGCGTGAAGAAGTCAAATTAGAGTATAAAGAGCGCAAAGGTGATTACGTGTACAAAGGTATTGTGCCGGATGGCCCACCTCCGGTGAATAATGTGGATTGATATGTAACACCAGATATGGCGCTACTAAAAAATAAATATTCTCATATTCATGGAAGCCATTTTGCTATCAAAGTTTCATTCACTTTTTCTTATCCAATTTGTAATTTCTTTCAATGCAATTGGCGAGAAAGTCTGCTCTATGGTTGAGAACTCATCTGGCAGACCTGTTTCGGCTTCTTGAAACAAATGGTTCAAATTTGGTAATTTTTTAATCGTTACTTTTTCATTCCCACCTTTTTTTAAAGCTTTTTTAATTGCGTCTAAGTTTTCTTTTGGAGGGATTTGTAGATCTTTCCCTCCATTAATTGCCAAAACAGGGCATTTGACATTCTCTAAACTAATGCCCGGGTTATACCGTAAGATGTTTTGAAACCAGGGAGCTGTAAATGTCTCAACAATGGCATCTACATTCTCAGCTTTCATTCCTTCCGGTAAATGCTCCGGATGTGCTGTTAATGAGTCTGCCAGATGGGACTTGGCTTTTTCTAAATCACTGGCTGCTATTACTACATCAAAAATGCCTTTAAGGAAGGCTAATTCGACCTTTATCTTAGCATCACTGATGCCTCTAGCCTTATTACGTGTTTCTGTCTGTAATAAAATCATGTCGTAACCCGGGATCGCCGGAGCCGCCAACAAAACAATGAAGCTTATATCTTTTTGTCTTGAAGCAACTCGGGGAGCAATAAGTCCTCCTTCACTGTGACCGATCAAACCAATTTTCCTTTTGCTGATGTCTTTTCTGGTTCTCAGGTATGCAATTGCGCTTTCGACATCACCAGTGCGGTCAGTGTAAGCCGCCATTTCATATTTTCCTTCTGACTGCCCAACACCCCGGTCGTCATATCTCAAAACACCTATTCCGTTCCTGGTTAGGTGATCAGCAATTACTAAAAATGGTTTGTGTCCTGCTATTTCTTCATTTCTATTATAAGGACTACTTCCGGAAATCAAAACCACTACCGGAAAATCGTTTTTGTTTTTTGGCAAAGTCAATGTGCCAGATAAGCTAATTTTTGCTTCCTGGTTTTGAAACATGACATCTTCCGAGAAATAAGGGTATGGCTTTTTTGGTTCTTGAGGTCTTTGTACAACTTTAATATCCTGAGCTACTAAAGAATATAAAGTGAATATTGAAAGGAATAAAACCAAAAAGCTCTTCATATGGTGACTGTTAATATATTTTGTTGATATGGCTTGTTTCAACATCCATTTTATGAGGTGTACTCACACTTTATGGACAGCGCTAAATAGTATAGGCTTGGCGGCGCCTCCAAAATATGTAGAATGCACTGCGCCTCATAAACAAAACTCTCCCAATTAAAGTCTCCAACTGCTCAAATTTTACTCGGCTAATGCACTTGACTGGCAAGTTCCGATGCAGCATAAATAAGTATCCCGCATTAAGCCACAGATTCTCCATCAAGATCAGAATAAGGATAATGACCCTTTTCCTTCAAAAGTTTCATAAGTTCATCTGTCCCGTTTTCTCGAGCGAATTCCATTTCGTTTCGAAATACCTGCAAGCAAAGCAAAAGATGATGTTCTCTGTTCCCGATTCTAAATTTCTTCCCCTGAGGTTCGTACAAGTCAAGAACCATGCATGTATTTTCTTCTCCTTCACCATTAGGAACCTCCATAGTTTCTTTGGGATTCAGAATTGCTTGAAATGAGTAGTTCCCAATAGTTGTGAAGAAACCACAAACATCGTGTTCAATGAGGTTAAATGGAGTTGTTTCGTTCTTGCTATTTTGATAATCGTGCTTTGTAAAAGCGATTAGTTCGTAAGTTCCAAGTCTATTTTTCAATGGCCCATTTCCAGGCGGGTCCAAAAGTTCCATTGTCACAAAGCCAGTTCCCTTAGTGTGATTTGGAAAGTAATACATATCCACTGCTCCTCCAATTTCAAAAGGGACTATAGCGTGTCCGACCAGATTATGCATTTTACCGAGAACATTTTCTAAACCTTCTGATTTTAGTTCGTAATTCTTATCATGTTCCTCTTGGATAAATTCTTGATTGGCTGGTTCTTTTTCTCCAAATATCCTTTTTAAAAAATTCATCTCTTCTCTTGGGGTAGGTTCTGATTATACACAACGCTCCTAATAAACCGTCGTTTTTAATGCGGTTTATTTAATGCTCCGTGCAGTTTTTCATGTGCGTAAAACAACTCTAATATTTTATCTCCTGCTTCGTCCATCGATTTGCCAAAAACAAGAATACCTTCCTCATGACCTCCCATAATAATGGTGCTGTGTTTTTCAACAGCGCATTCTTCAAACAAGCGTTTTATTTCCATGGCCATTTCGGGGGTTCCATAAGCAACCGAAGCATTTGTGGTCGGTAGAACATGCAATAATTCACTCCAAAGCTTCATGCTGTGAACGTGAATTACAGCATTCACCGAGGGATCACATTCATAAATAACCGCATGCGAGAGTGATTCAGAAGAGGCCTTTATTGGCCCTTTACATGTCAGATTATTCTGTTCCAGATTATAATCGGTAACAACCGTGTAATGATCCTTATTCGGTTTTGGTATGCTTCCGGTAGCCGAACCACTTATTAAAAAATGGTTGTTTTCTAAACGGGAACTGATGTTTCCAAAGCCAATTCCATTTTCATAAACCCCAATTAATCCAATCTCATGTAGTCGATTTCTCCATAAATTGATATCACTGATATTGATCCCGTCATCTGACTTTTCCTTTAACCATTGGCAGTTAAATTTTATATAACCTTCATCCATCCGTTTTCTTTTCGGGAAACATCTCTAAAATACTTGTTTTGTTTGCATTGCAAATTCCCCTTTCCGTAATGATATTGGTGACAAGTCTTGCTGGAGTAATGTCAAAACCGAAATTCATTGCCTTACTCTTTTCCGGGGCCAACAGCACTTTTTTTATTTCGCCCTCATGAAACCCACTAATGTATTTCACCTCTTCTGCGCTGCGCTCTTCAATAGGAATTTCTTTAATTCCATCTTCCATTTCCCAATCGATGGTAGAAGATGGAAGAGCCGCATAGAAAGGAACGCTATTGTCTTTTGCTGCCAAAGCTTTTAGGTACGTACCTATTTTATTAGCCACATCACCAGTGTATGTGGTTCTGTCCGATCCCACGATGACCATATCCACCATACCATGCTGCATAAGGTGTCCTCCAACATTATCGGCAATAATAGTATGTGGCACCTGATGTTGCCCTAATTCCCATGCCGTAAGGCTGGCTCCCTGATTTCTGGGCCTGGTTTCATCTACCCACACATGAATATCAATTCCCGCATCAAAAGCTGCGTAAATGGGTGAAAGAGCGCTTCCATAATCTACAAATGCCAGCCATCCTGCATTACAGTGAGTGAGGATGTTAACAGTACCTCCCCTTTTTTTCTGGTTTATGGCCTCAATAACTTCCAATCCGTGTTGTCCTATTTTTTGACAGCAATTCGCATCACTGTCAGCAATATGCTGAGCTGTTTTAAAACCCAAAGCTATTTTGTCTTCCACTGTTACACCTTGCTTGATAGTAGCCAGTTGCTTTTCAACTGCCCAAGACAGGTTAACTGCTGTAGGTCTTGAGGCAAGTAATTTTTCACTTGTACGGGATAAATATCCGTCGAAAGAGGGTTCTTTAGCAGCTTCTAAAGCTGCTAAATACATACCATAACCGGCTGTTGCACCAATTAGTCCTGCTCCTCTAACGTGCATGTCTTTAATCGAGGTTACAACCTCGTCTACCGACTTTAAATCTTCAATGACAAACTTGTGGGGCAAATAACGCTGGTCGATTATCTGGATTACTTTTGCATCAGTTTCATTTACCCAAATTGTGCGGTAATGTTCTCCGTTTATTTTCATTTAAAATTATTTCTGACCTGTCTTTTACACAAAATGATGAGCTAAACGAAGTTCTGCTTCGAACGCGGTTAGGATAAAAATACGAAGTATTTTTGATTCGGAAGTAGAGCGCGAGCAGCAGGACCAAATTGCTTTTAGGGTCTATGTTGAAGTACGTCTACTCAGGTAAAGTGTGGGGCCGGATGTGCTTTAAGGGCCGACTTAAAAAATCGAGTAGGTTGCGAAGCTTGATTTTTTTCGGCGGTGTGATGGACAAGAGTAGCAGCCAATTTTATTAGTCGCAAACTAACGTTAAAAACAAATAGGTCTCTTTTCAAACCTGCGGCTTGCGGTCACATTTTATAGTAGACAGCAAGGAGAGTGGCTATAATCCTTAAAACCGGATGGAAACTCCCATCAGTCCTTGCTCGCTTTTGTGGTTGGATGTGACAAGAATTATTTACCGTATTTATCGTTCCATTCTTTTACTATTGCGGGTAACTCCTCTCCAACCGCCACAAAAATCAGAGAAGCAGAGTTCATGCAATACCTTAGCCCTGTTGGTGCAGGACCATCATTAAATACATGGCCAAGATGCGAACCACTTCCGCTATCGACCACTTCAGTACGAACCATGCCGTGACTCCCGTCAGCTATCTCTTTAACAGCATTTTCATCAATTGGTTTGTAAAAGCTAGGCCATCCAGTGCCTGATTTATACTTATGTTCCGAGCTGAACAATGGCTGGCCGGTAGCTGCGGAGTAATATGTTCCTTTTTTCTTATTATCCCAATACGCTCCTGAAAAAGCATATTCTGTACCCTGCTGGCGGAGTATGTAAAATTGCTCATCAGAAAGAATTTTCTTCCACTCTTCATCGGTCTTTTGAATTGGATATGAGTAATCTTCCATTTTTGAGTTGGATTTTGTCTGGCAGGCCCCAGAGATGTATGCAAGGCTAAGAATTAAAACAAGTGATAACCTCATAGTTTTTTCTTTTTTCCGATAAACGAAAGGTCAAACCATTTGTTTAGCAAAATCATGGATTAACTAGGAATTGTATGATAAGATCTTTCCAAATGTCGCTTCCACGATATGTATTTCCTGACATGCCCTTGATTTTGAGGTTGTCATCCGTTTCAAAAATCAAAATTCAGGTAACTAAAAATCTGAACTTTCCTCTTTTTCAAATGGTAAGTTTACCGTAAACCAACGGTCAAAAAAAAAGCGTCAAATGCGCTCAGGAGGTCTTGATTATGAGCTAGGTAAGTGCACGGTATTGGGCAATTTGCCCGCCAGGCAAGCCTTAGGCGGACAAGTTTTAGCGAGTCATTGAAGCACATTTCACTTAAAGGCCGGGAACGAGTGGCTTATTCAACGAAGCTTTAGCGCAGTTGAAAGCAAGAGTAGGGGTTAAAGATGGCCAGGGCCAGATGTACTTTAACGTCTTGATATAGCACGTTCCTCTGGACTTTCAAATATCGTTAATGTTTCGTTTAAGATTCCCTATTAGACCGCTCAGAGGAGGCACGCGCTATATCATAGGTTAGCAACGGATTAATAGTATTAGTGAATTCAAACTTTATTTATCTAATAGTAAATACCTTTCTTTTATTACATTGAAATGATGGATTTGATGCGCCGTTATTGTCAATCCAATAGTGTGCAAAGGCATTTCATATTCAAAAAACAGACAATTTGTGTTAAGAATTTCTTTATTAAAAGATTCAAACAGCATTATTGTTGATTGACGTACAACTCGAAGCTCATTTACTAATTGCTCGATTGATAGTTCATCTGCATTTGAGTTTTTACCCATGATTTCCTGGTCATGTGCATCAGGGATGGTTCCTTCACCACGAGCAAAAATTATGGCTCTGAAACACCAAATTCTTTCCCGGTCAATGAGATGTTGTAATATATTGTGAATTGTCCATTTATCTCTTTTATAAGTTTTTAAACCAATTCGATTCAATTGAGCAATGTTCTAATTCATTAATGCGATTCAGACTTATTTGTAATGCCTTACTAAGTTCTATGTCTCCGTTCAATTTCAAAACGTATGCTAAAAATTCCGGGCTCTTTCTAACCTCTTGTTTTTTCATGAATAATTATATTTTATGCTTAGTTTGATATAATATTCGTATGTGCTAGAAGGTCTAGATCCTGCTAATTCAGAGCTAGTCATCTGTAGCGCTAAAGCATATGAATAACCAGGTTGAAAAGCCTCAACAGCCATTATCTGCCTATAAAACAACACACGAATAAATTGATTAAATGAAAATGGGTTCGGAAGAATATCCGAACAAAGAATTATTAGCCTT
>CALBPF010000338.1 GCA_937899105.1 uncultured Flammeovirgaceae bacterium
TATCCCTAAATTCATTGCTACTCTTTTCTTCTTCTGTCAAGGTCAATTCAGAAAGGGTGACCGTATCTTTAGGATCCTGATCCCGGACAGGAGGTGTCTCGTCTTGAGATTGATTAACATTTTTATCACCTTCCTGCTGTGGTATATGCTCTCCTTGAGGTAAAAAATAATAGATCGTTCTTCCTACCACAAATACAGTCAAAATTGTAAACCCAATCCCTTTCCACAGCCTTCTGAAAACATCAGCCTTTATGGAATGAGCCTGATGTCTATCCAAAATAGTTGTATACTCTTTGTAAGAATCAATTTCAGCCTCTGAAATTCTTATTGGGTGTTCCAGTATTTCTATTTTCTTCATGGTACTTTCATTATCCTTTTCAACCTCTCAAGAGCTCTATAAAGCCTGACTTTACCATTACCCTCACTGATACCCATTATCTCCGCTGCTTCCTTGAACGATAGGGACTCGAAAAACCTTAACCTGATTATCTCCAGATCCTTGTATTTTATTAAAGTAAGCGCCTTTTTTAAGCGTTCGTGAACGTCGTCATCGAATGGAGCAATCTCTTCACTTAAGTTTGTTAAATGCTGCACCTCAAGGATCACGTACTTGGTGGTACCCGTCTTTCTGAAGTATTCATTGCACTCGTTAACAGCTATCTTATATAACCAGGTGTAAATTGAAAACCCTTTATGTTTATAGCTTTTAATCTTATTTAGTGCTTTAAAAAAGACATTAGATGTGAGTTCAGCAGCTACGTCTTTAACACCTACTCTGTTTAAGATCACCCTAAATATCTTAGAGTGATACCTGTTATATAATGGTTCAAATTTTCTCGGATCTCTTTTAGAATCGTCTATAATCAATTCTTCCGATTGCTCCAGGATCAGTTTTTTTGAATATGTAATAAGCTTCGACAAGGAACAAGTTATTTACTTTCACATTTTTAAATGCATCAGTAAACAAAAAGAAACAAAATATTTGGCTTTTATTTTTTGATGTTCTCAAATTCCGACATCAAGGGCAAATACGGCTTGAACGGAAATACAAAGCAGGTACCTTAGTTATTAGCTTTGCTTAACTACTTCATATACAAAGAGCTGGTAGGAACAAAAAATCTAATACTTAAGTAAGTCTGCCAACATGTACTTTACTTTTTCAGGATTAGGCAGCATCTGTTTTTCCAGATCAACATTCAAGGGAATGGCGGGTAAGTTAGCAGCGCCTAGGGTTTGGATTGGTGCATCCAGATGCTCAAAACATTCTCTGGCAATTCTACCAGCCAATGACTCAGCAAAGGAGTTGAGTAGAGGTTCTTCAGTCAGAATAAATACACGATTATGTTTTTCAACTGACGCAGAAACAGCTTCCCAATCATAAGGGTTTAAGGTTCGTAAGTCAACAATTTCGACTTTTTCGTCAAACTGCTTGGCGGCCGCCTTAGCCCAGTATACACCCATACCGTACGTGATGATAACCGCAGATTCACCATTATCAACTTTTTCCTGATCTGCTTCAAGGGCAATTCTGGCTTTCCCTAACGGAATGATATAATCTTCATCAGGCTCAAAAGTCTTGGCTTCAGTAGTTCCCGGAACTTTAGACCAATACAGACCTTTATGTTCTAACATGACCACAGGGTTTGGATCATAAAAGGCCGCTTTCATCAGCCCTTTCATATCCGCTGCATTAGACGGAAATACCACTTTTATACCCCTTATATTCAATAACGTAGACTCCACGCTACCCGAGTGGTAAGGACCACCTCCACCATATGCACCGATCGGTATTCGAATTAGTGATTGGATAGGAAACTTACCATTAGATAGGTAGCAGCTTTTTGACAGCTCCTCAACCAATTGGTTGATGCCAGGCCAGATATAATCAGCAAACTGTATTTCTACAATTGCCTTGGCTCCAACAGCAGACATACCGGCCGTTGAGCCTACGATATAAGCCTCCTGTATTGGAGTGTTGAATACACGATTATCTCCGTACTTTTTGGCCAATGTAGCTGCTTCTCTAAACACCCCTCCTAAGGTACCTCCCACGTCCTGTCCATAAAAAAGCGCTTCCGGATGCTTTTTCAAAATATCATCCAGCGCATGAAGCGCGGCATCCACCATTACCACCTTTTCTGCTCCTTTCGGATATCGCTCACCCCGCTCCTCCAATACAGGCGTATCTACAAACTCATGAGTATCGAAATCAGTAGGATCTGGTGAATTTAGTGCATATTCGTAATCTTTTTCTACTGTAGCTTTGGCAAGTTTTTCCAACTTATTTAAAGATGCAGCCGTTTCACCGTGGTCCTGCAAATATTTCCTTAGCACAGGAATTGGATCATCTTGAGCGTGCTTCTTCAGGTCTTTATCTTCGCGATACCATTCTCTCCTTACGCCAGAAGTGTGGTGTCCTAACAGCGGGCATTTAGCGTGCACCAAAATTGGTCCTTTGCGATCTCGAACGTGTTTAATAGCCTTTTGAAGACCTAAATAAGAATCAACAAAGTCAGAGCCATCTACACGCATGCGCTCCATTCCCTTAAATCCTGCAACGAACTCATAGGCATCCATGGTACGCATTTCCTTGCCCATAGCTGAAATCCCCCAGTCATTATCCTGTATCAGATAAATAATTGGCATTTTTTTAAGCACGGCCATTTGCATGGCTTCCGAAACCTCGCCCTCGGTTACGGAACCATCACCTAATGAACATAAAACAAACGGTTTCTCCTTTGCTTCCAATAAACCATAGCCCTCCAAATATTGAAGACCGTGCGCCATGCCTGTAGCCGGTATCGCCTGCATGCCCGTAGCAGAACTCTGATGCGGAATCGTAGGAAAACCATCTCTATTCAAGGAAGGGTGTGAATAATAAGTCCGGCCTGCTGAAAAAGGGTCGTCCCCCTTTGCCATCAACTGCATGATCAGCTCATAAGGCTGCATGCCTATGCCCAGGAGAATCGACTCATCTCTGTAGTACGGAGAAGCAAAATCCTGGGGCTGCAACTGCAGCCCCGCAGCAAGTTGTATGGCTTCATGACCTCTGGACGTACTATGAACGTACTTGCTGCATACTTCCTTGTTGTTATCATAAAGCTGGGCCATGTGCTTGGCTGTGCACATGAGTTGGTAAGCTTTCAGGAGGATTTCCCAATCTACTTTGGTCTTTGGTTTTGATATCTTTCTTATTGTTTTCGCTACTTCCAGAGTTTCAGCCATTGTCTTCGTTTACCTTACGAACAATCGTTTGCAAAGTTAACGAAAATCGATTATTTCTTGTTTGTGCAAGCCGTACAATTCTGTGATTTTCTGTACTTGTTCGTTCCTAACCGGAGACCTACCTTTACCATATGTTGGATAAAGCAGGAATTACAAACTGGTTCAAAGAGCTTCAGGACTCAATATGTACTAAGTTGGAAAAGGCCGATGGCCTTGGTCGCTTTCAAGAGGATATCTGGCAAAGACCAGAAGGCGGCGGCGGTCGCAGTCGAGTAATGACACATGGCAATGTAATTGAAAAAGGTGGCGTGAATTTCTCAGCTGTAGAAGGGGCCTTACCAGAAAAGATAAGCCAAGCGTTGAAGCTGGGTAAGGCAGATTTCTACGCCACAGGAGTTTCTATTGTGCTTCACCCTTCTAACCCTTGGGTACCTATCATCCATATGAACATACGCTACTTTGAAACGCAGGGTGAAAGTGGTTCAACGTGGTGGTTTGGCGGAGGTATAGACTTAACTCCTCACTACGTTAACCAGGAAGATGCCAAATACTTCCACCAACAGTTAAAAGCAGTGTGTGATAGGCACAATTTTGACCACTACCCAAAGTATAAAAAGTGGGCAGATGACTACTTTTACTTAAAACACAGAAATGAGACCCGAGGTGTTGGCGGTATCTTCTTCGACCGACTAAATGACGGCGAAGATTCTAAAGAAGCTCTATTCATATTTGTCAAGGATGTGGGGTTGGCCTTTGCACCTATTTATACGCATTACATGGGTAAGTATGGGAATCAACCTTTTGGGCAACCGCATAAAGACTGGCAAAAAATAAGAAGAGGGCGTTATGTAGAATTCAACCTGGTATGGGACAAAGGCACAAAATTCGGATTGGATACCAACGGCAGGACCGAATCCATATTAATGAGTATGCCCCCGGAGGCCATATGGGAATATAATCATATTCCTGCCAAAGGAAGTCTTGAAGCGAAAACAGTTAAAATGTTGGAAAAAGGAATCGATTGGATAAATATTTAGTATATTTGTCATGTGACAGAAAAAAAATATTCATTTGACAGTAATGAACCTTATCAGGTTTCTGATGTAGCATTCAATTACAGCACCAGCAATGTCTCATCTCTAGAGCTAATTACTCAAATATTAGGAGGTGCTAAAGCCATAGGTAAGAAAATCAATAACTTTTTAGAATTTCTTTCACTCTCTGAAAAAGGATTGTCTATAGCAGTTTTAATGAATCTGCAAAAAAGGATGAGGTTCACAAATAGGGAAATGGGCAAAGCGCTGGAAATATCAGAAAGTACCCTTCAAAGAAGGTTAAGAGAAGGTAAAAGATTAGATAAAAAAGAGTCGGAAAGCGCTATCCAACTAGCCTCATTGTGGGCAAAGGGAATTGAGGTTTTTGAAGATGAAAATGACTTTCGTGTTTGGCTGGAAATGAATAATACCGCACTTGGTAATAATAAGCCCATTGAGCTGTTGCATTCTCCTATTGGCAGAGAAGAGATCAAAGAAGTACTTAACAGAATTGAGTGGGGTATTTACTCATAACCCCTAATGCAACTTTTTAGAGCTGCCGCTTGCAAATATATTCATGACCTGTCTGGAAACGGCGGACTTTATGCAGCCGGAAGATGGCACAGAAAGGGTACACGAGTCATCTATTTCTCAGAACATATATCGCTAGCTAAACTAGAGGTATTGGCTAATTCTGTATTTCTACCAAAAAATATGTGCCTGTTGACCATAGAGGTAAGCGCTGATATTGCCATTAAAAAAATTGACCTGGATGAACTTCCAAAAAATTGGGAATCATACCCTCATCCTGATTCATTAAAGAGAATTACCTCTGCATGGATCAAAGAATCAAAAACACTCCTCCTGAAAATTCCATCCGTACAATCTCCAACGGAGTACAATTATCTATTGAACCCCGTCCATCCGGAAATGAAAAAGGTTAAGCTATTTTCCATAGAACAGCTTAAGTTTGACCAGCGATTGAAGATATCTGATGATTGAATTTTTAAAGGACCTAGATCAACAATTGCTTCTTTTTTTAAACAGTCTCAATGCACCTTGGCTTGATCAAGTCATGTACTGGATATCTGAAAAAGAAGTATGGATACCGTTTTATTTGTTAATTATTGGCTTGATAATCAAGGAATACAAGTGGAAGTCGGTTATTTACATTACAGGTATAATATTTGCGATCGCAGCTACCGATCAACTGTGCTCAGGATTTATGAAACCATTCTTCGAGCGGTTCAGGCCATCCCGTGATCCAGCATTAGAAGGTTTGGTTCATATTGTAAACGAGTACCGTGGAGGCAGATTTGGATTTGCTTCATCGCACGCAGGTAATACATTCGCTTTAGCCACATTTTTGTTTTTTACCTTCAAGCAACGTTTCAATTGGATCTCCCGGATGTTTTTATGGGCCGCTGTAGTGTCCTACAGCAGAATTTATCTGGGAGTGCACTACCCCGGGGATATACTGGTTGGCGGCTTAATTGGGGCCGGGTTTGGAACTCTGTTCTACAAATTTACTCAGCTCTATTTTAATAAATTAAAAGGGGTATATGGCGCTAGTTGATAGCGAGGAGCATAGGGCATACAGCTTAGAGTCTACTAGTTAGGTGGTACTAGATGCTGGCGACTGGCATGAGGCTTGTAGCTTAAAGCGAAGGGCTTAGGACTCATAGTCCGTCAACCATTCAGCAGTCGCTGCACATATTTACCAACAATATCAAACTCTAAATTTAAGGTATCTCCAACTTTTAACTGATGAATGTTCGTGTGCTCATAGGTATAGGGAATAATGGCTACCGTAAATGAATCCTTTTCGGAATTGAAGCACGTTAAACTAATCCCATTTATAGTGATGGAACCTTTTTCAACCGTTACATTCCCGTGTGAGGGGTCGTAATTAATGGTATATATCCAGCTACCGTTCTCTTCTTTAATCGAACTAATAGTACCTGTCTGATCTACATGACCTTGGACTATATGGCCATCAAAACGGCCATTATTGAGCATGCAACGTTCAAGGTTCAACTTATCTCCTGGTTTCAACTCTCCCAGGTTGCTTTTTTTCAATGTCTCATCAATTGCAGTCACTGTGTGTTGATCATTACCTAAGCTCACTACCGTCAAGCATACTCCGTTATGAGAAATACTTTGATCTACTTTTAACTCTTTCGAAATATCACTCTTAACATCAAAATGCTTATTCGTTCCTTCTGTACGAATGGCATGTATGACCCCGAGTGATTCTATGATTCCTGTAAACATAGTGCAAAACTAGGCTAAGCGATCTGAAAAATAAATCGAACCTTACGTAACCTTTACTATATGTAATTAGTTTATATTATAAACTACTTTATATTTGAGCAAATACATCAGATCATGGAAGATAAATCTAAACTCACCAGTGAAGAAAGCCTAGAAATAATCACCAGTATGATTCAGATAACTAAAGGCAGTGTGAAAAATATGAGTTTTCATTTCTTGCTTTGGGGCTGGGTCGTAGCTATTGGTAACCTGGGACATTACTACCTAATGGAGTATACCACTTACGATTATCCATTTGCCATTTGGTTAATTACCGTTCCTACGTGGTTTGTAAGTTTTATATATGGCTATAAGCAATCTACCAGAGCCAGGGTCCGTACTTACAGTAGTGAATTACTAATGTGGACTTGGCTGGCCTTTAGCTTTAGCATCGCGATATTCATATTTTCGGGAAAATTCGGTGAGTTGATATCTCCATCAATATTGCTTTTTGCCGGAACGGCTACTTTTCTGACGGGCTTGATTATCAGATTTAAGCCGTTGATCTATGGAGGCAGTAGTTTTTGGATATTTGCTACAATAGGTTTTATCGTTAGCCCAGCCCACAGCCTTTTACTTTCAGCGGTAGCTGTATTTATAGGATATTTGATACCTGGATATCTTCTAAAGAAATCTTAGAATGTCTGAATTCAAAGACCTTGATCCACTTCTTCATTCTCAGCTTAGGCTGGCTGTTATGTCATTATTAATGGGCGTACAATCTGCTGAATTTGTCTTCATCAAGGAAAAAACAGGGGCAACTGCTGGGAATTTAAGTGTACAAATAGACAAATTAAGTAACGCAGGTTATATCGGAGTATCAAAAAGCTTCAGGGGAAAGAAGCCTGTTACCTCATGTAGCATCACTAAGAAGGGTATCGAAGCTTTTGAAACTTATTTCAATTCACTAAAAACCTATTTAAAATGATTACAAGTTTAACCGGGCAAATTCATTTTCTGGCCTCATGTATCGCACTTATCACAGGAACATATGTGCTGCTAGCTACAAAAGGAAGCACACTTCACAAAAAAGTAGGATATGTCTATGTAGCCAGTATGATTGTGTTGTTAGTTACAGCCTTTATGATTTACCGACTCTTCGGTGGATTCGGCATTTTTCACGTTGCAGCCATAGTAAGTTCAGTGACACTAGCAGCCGGTATGATACCCGTTATTGGACGTAAAAATAATAACTGGGTAATGATACATTTTGCCTGGATGTATTGGTCTGTCATGGGGCTTTACGCTGCTTTCGCCTCCGAAATGATCACCAGACTTCTGCCAGCTCAGTTTTTCTCGATGGTTGGACTAGCAACAGGTGCAATCATGACTACAGCGGCAATAGTATGGTCTCGAAAAAAGAAGGTTTGGCAAAATCAATTTAATAGCAAACAAAAAAATTTATCAATATAGTTTATAATACAAACCACTTTAAAATCATGAAAAATATAACTAAATCACTCGCTACCTTGGTTCTTATGGTACTCTTTGCTGTACCGATTTTTAGTCAGTCAGAAGCAGATGAAATGGC
The DNA here is from genome assembly GCA_937899105.1 of uncultured Flammeovirgaceae bacterium. Lineage (GTDB taxonomy): Bacteria > Bacteroidota > Bacteroidia > Cytophagales > Cyclobacteriaceae > Fulvivirga. The sequence continues at coordinate 8,104 of CALBPF010000338.1, forward strand.
TTATAGAGCGTACTTGACCACAAACAAGAGCCTATGGAAACAACTTGTAAAAACCGTTCAGGAAAAGTTTGATCAGGACACATCTGATGAAAACCGATATCAATTGGTTCTAGCTCAACATGGACTTTTAAATGGGACTATGACAGACCAGGACGAAGACCTCTTTGACGATTATTTCAAAAAGGCAAAAGGACATTTAGAAGAACTCATTGACAATGGCTATCGGGAGGCTAACAGCAGGGCGCTTCTTTCCTCCATTTACGGCTGGGAAATGGGATATAGCCCGTGGAAAGGCATGTTCTTGGGTGGAAAAAGTAGTAGCAATATCGAAAAAGCAACTAAAGTGGACGGCTCCTCTGCTATCGTTTGGCAAATATTTGGCAATTCTAAGCTATTTACTCCAAGAGCATTTGGAGGAAGCATCTCCGAAGCTGTAGAAGCCTATGAAAAGTCCGTCAAACTATATGAAGCTAATCCTGCGTTAACCAAATCCAACTGGCGATACCTGGATGCTTTAGCCTGGCTAGGTCAGGCTTACGAGCAAAACAACCAGCTTGACGAAGCCAGAAAAACATATGAGAAGGCTCTGGAAGTAGAACCAGGTTTTGGCTGGGTGAAATACAAGTTGCTTCCTGAGATTGCTAGCAAGTAATCATGCGTTGCTTAGTCATTATACTTGTTTTATTTACCACTTGCATTATTTCCAAGGCTCAGAGCCTTTCAGGTCAGGTGATAGATGCCGTATCCAATGAGCCGCTCATAGGTGCCAACCTTTATGTCAAGAGCGATTGGCGTAGAGGCGCCAGCACAAATGTATATGGCTATTTCAAGTTAGACGGTGTAGAGCCGGGCGATTCACTTATGGTTTCTTACATCGGGTACCAAGAAGCTATTTATGTTGTGAATAGTACTTCAGATGTTATCATACCCATGGAGGAAAGTCTAGTAAATATGACTGAAATTGTTGTAACAGCAGAAAAAATGGTTGCTGAAGAGTTCAGTTACAAAAAAATTAAAAAACTGGATATTTATCTTAATCCAAGCGCCAAAGCAGATCCATTACTAGCAGTAAATTCTCTCCCCTCAGCTACAACACTTGATGAATCAGCAAACATCAGCTTTCGTGGAAGTGGGCCGGGTGAAACCGGGATTTTCTTTAATAACGTACCACTTTACGATGCCATTCGCTTTAGTCGACTTAATGGTATAGGTACGTTCAGCATTTTCAACACAAGCATCGTAGACGAAATGTTGGTATTCCCGGGAAACCCACCATTGGAATATGGAAATACTACTTCCGGGCTAATCGCAATAAAAACTACTGAAGAGATACCTGAAAAGGCCGAAAACTCAGCGACTATTACCCTTGCCAGCTATGGACTATCAAGTACTCGGCCTCTAAGTGATAAAAGTTTATTTACCATATTCAGTAATTATCAACCTTCCGGGATCATCAAAGCACTTAACGGAGAAGCATTGGAAGATATACTCAAGTTTAATTCAGCTGACCTAGGACTCAACTTTCTCAGCCGGCTCAATGAAAATACCATACTCAAGGTTTTTAACTATAGCCTTACTGAAGGTTATGACTTCCACTATCAATCGCCAACTTTTGATGGTACATTTGAGCAGCGCAAAAGAAGGAATTTTACTGTAACTAATCTCAGAAAAAACCTAGGCTCGTCTGAAATTACAATAAACAGTAATCTAAGTTTTTCAAAAGCCGAATTTGGATATGCAGAAACAGACGTTGAAATTAAAAATTTCGATGCATTCGTGTCTGGCAATTATCAATATTCCAAAGAACGATTCAACCTAAAAGCTGGGATGACCCTGGACTACCGAGAACAACAATTTGATGGCCGCTTCTACGCATTTTCGTATGCTGAGGGCGAAGGGTTTCCTTTGGACTCTACTGCAGGCTCAACCCATGTGTTTAGGCCTGAAGCTTATGTCTATTCTAAATACTATTTCAATGAAAACATCATTCTTGGAGCAGGACTTAGAAAAAACGTTCCAAATGATAATCAGGATCACTATTTAAGTGGGCAGTTCAATTTAAGAGTCAATTTATCAGAGCAGGCAAACCTTGTTTTTGCTTATGGTCAGTACAATAAATACAACCTGCCTCAAAATGATTTTGAGAATACATTTTTAATATCCAGTGAGCAGCTATCCGCTGATTATAACTATGAGGCCGATAAATTCAATTTCGCTGTATCATTGTTTCAGAAACAAACAGATAGACCCTGGGAACGAACTGAATTATGGGGCGCCGAAGTTTTTGTCAAGGGAAACCTTACACCTAAATTAGTCGGACAACTGTCCTATGCTTTGATTGATGGCACTACAACAACAATAGACGGGCAAGAATTTAACTCTTCTTTTGATCTTAACTACTTTGTACGTGGGAATTTTGAGTATAGATTTTCTGGTTACTGGTCAATCAATTCAACATTTGCATTCCGTGATGGCGCTTACTACCAGCCTCTGGCCGACACGCGATTTGATGAGAATCTTAATGTTTACGAGCCTATCTTAGCCCTGCAAGCCGATCAGGAAAGACTTAACGGGTATGGCATTATTGACTTAAGTGTTTCACGGTTGATACCAATTTCGGATAAGCTAACCATTATTGCCTTTGGGTCTGTAAGCAACGTACTCAACAAAAAGAATATCAGAGAATTCACCTATAACTTTGATTACACACAAAGAGAGGACCAACTCTTTTCAAGACGGACAATGTATTTTGGAGTAGTCCTCAATTTCTGATCTAACATTAGCAAAGCACCGCGTCAATTTCCTTTGATTGTCCTAATTTTGTGCCTTCAAATTTACGAGAGCAGAGACACATGTCGCTAAAGGAACAGTACCCGGTCAAGCTTTATAATACGCTAACCAAGAAGAAAGAAGAATTCAAGTCGATTCATAAAGATAAAGTTGGCATGTACGTATGCGGCCCGACAGTTTACAGCGACGTGCATTTGGGCAACGTGCGTACCTTCTTGTGCTTTGACATAGTATACCGATACCTGACCTATTTGGGTTATCAGGTCCGTTATGTCAGAAACATCACGGATGTCGGGCACCTTGAAAATGATGCAGACGAAGGTGAGGACAAGATCTCTAAAAAGGCTCGTTTAGAAGAGTTAGAGCCCATGGAAATCGTTCAGCGATATACGAAAGGGTTTCACGAAGTACTAAGCCAGTTCAATTTCTGGCCCCCAAGTATAGAGCCCTCCGCTACAGGGCATATCGTGGAACAAATAGAACTGGTTCAAGATCTGCTTGACAAAGGTCTGGCATACGAAACTAATGGTTCCGTTTATTTCGATGTAACCAAATATGATAAGCAATACAATTATGGCAAGCTTTCAGGCAGAAATATAGAAGAACTCATGGAAAGTGGTCGTGACCTTGACAGCCAGGACGAAAAGCGTAATAAGGTTGATTTTGCCCTGTGGAAGAAGGCCTCTACTTCTCATATCATGCGTTGGAGTTCTCCTTGGGGGCCGGGCTTTCCCGGGTGGCATTTAGAATGTACGGTAATGAGTACAAAATATCTTGGAGAAACTTTTGACATCCATGGGGGGGGAATGGATCTTGTTTTTCCTCACCATGAGTGCGAAATAGCTCAATCCTGTGGATCACGGGGTAAAGATCCCGTAAACTATTGGATGCACTCCAATATGCTCACTGTAAACGGACAAAAGATGAGTAAGTCACTAGGAAACTCATTTCTACCCGGGCAACTGTTTTCAGGCGACCATGACTTACTAGATCGGGGGTACGGCCCAATGGTAGTTCGCTTCTTTATGTTGCAATCTCACTATTCAAGCACACTCGATTTCTCAAACGAGGCATTAGGGGCGGCAGAAAGAGGATACAAACGTCTGATGGAAGGCATTAAAGTTTCCAGGGATCTCGTTTACGAGCCAGCTGAGAAGAGCGAAGGATTCGAAGTCAGAGTTAAGAACATGATTGATCAGTTGTTCAGCAATTTGAGTGACGACTTTAATACAGCCAAGGGCCTTGCAGCGCTGTTTGAGATTACTACCCTAATGAATAATTTCAAGGTAGGTAATGAGAAACCAGGAGTACTTTCACAAGAAACCTTCAACGCGTTGATCAGGCACTATCATGGATTTGTCTATGATGTTCTCGGACTTAAAGAGGAAGATGAGAGTAGCAATCAGCTTGTCGATGGCGTAATTGACATTCTGATCAAGCTACGTCAAGATGCCAAGGCGGGGAAGAATTATGCACTTTCTGATAAGATCAGAGACGATTTGAAGGAAATAGGTGTTATTCTGAAGGACGGAAAAGGGGGTACAGAATACTCTTTAAACTGATTCAACTCTTAAAAACCATATTAATATTCCCTATTCGGGTGTATCAGCTCACTGTCAGCCCTATGCTCGGCAGCAATTGCAGGCATACCCCTACCTGCTCAGCTTATGCAATAGAAGCCATTAATGAATGGGGGTTAAAAGGTTTATGGATGGGAATTAAACGCATTGCGCGGTGCCATCCGTGGGGTACACATGGTTATGACCCTGTTCCGAAAAACTCACGAAAGACATCAGTCGACAGGTAACTTTTAGTTCACACTGCCGGTTTGCAGCTTGAATTCGCTAACCTTACATTTGTAGAATTGCCTAACACTGATCTGCCATGCTGAAGATAGATATGCATACTCATATTATTCCGCGAGATATGCCCAACTGGACCGAAAAGTTTGGGTATGGTGATTTCATCTATTTGCGAGGGCATAAAGAGGGGTCGGCTAAGATGATGAAAGGCAATCAGTTCTTTCGTGAAATTCAGTCAAACTGTTGGGATGCCGAAGAACGAATTGAAGAATATACAAAATTCAATACCCAGGTTCAGGTAGTATGTACGATCCCTGTAATGTTTTCATATTGGGCCAATCCGGATGATTGTTTGGACTTATCCAGATTTCTAAATGACCATATTGCCGAGCTCACGCAGGACTATCCGAAAAATTATGTGGGCTTAGCTACACTTCCCATGCAAGATACCGATCTGGCTATTCAAGAGCTTGAGCGATGCAAGGACCTTGGTTTAAAAGGCATTCAAATTGGGTCGAACATAAACAACCAGAACCTCAGTGAAGGACGTTTCTTTCCTATTTTTGAGGCCTGCGAAAAGCTTGACATGGCCGTAATGGTACACCCTTGGGAAATGATGGGTCAGCGCTACATGAGTAAATATTGGTTACCCTGGCTGGTAGGTATGCCCGCTGAAACTGCTCGAGCTATATGTTCGATGATATTTTCAGGGCTATTCGATAAGTTACCTGATTTGCGGGTATGCTTTGCCCATGCAGGCGGCTCTTTTATGGCTACTATAGGGCGAATAGAACATGGTTTTAACTGCCGGCCTGATTTAGTTGCACTTGATAATGACGTCAATCCAAGGGAATACATTGGGAAATTTTGGATGGATTGTATTACGCATGATCCGGATATGTTAGAATACATCCTGAAAAAACAGGGCTCTAAAAAGATTACCCTGGGTTCTGACTATCCTTTCCCTCTTGGGGACCTGGAAATTGGCAAGTTTATTGAGGAAATGGATCTTGAAGCTGAAACAGTTGAAGACATTTTCAGTAATTCAACGTTAGAATGGTTGAAGCTTAACAAAGAAGATTTTATTTAATGAGGCACTTTTCTCTAATATTTCTATGCCTGCTAGGATCAGCTGCATTGAGTCAGACTCAAGAAGAGATTATTCAGCGGCAGATAATGGACAAGAAAAAGGCGGAAAAGGCAGCGCTGGATCGAACACTTGAGCAAGGCGTGGCATTGATGCAAGAAGAAAAATATGATGAAGCTGAAATCAATTTCAAAAAAGTTCTAAAAGAGTCCAGAGTAGTACCAACCATCCTTACCTTCTACTTTGGTAAAAACTCATATTACCTGGGAAAGTATAAGCAAAGCATTGATTGGCTTAACAAGTATTTGGAGTTAAAGGGTACGGATGGCAGGTTCTATGACGAATGCACCGAATTATTGAAACTCGCTAACGCGTCTTACCTCGCCCTAAGACAGGAGGACCAGGAGAAGGCAGCACAAATTTTGGCCTCGGATTATCAGGTAGATTGTGGACCTACCGGTAAGGTAATTTGCCCGGTTTGCAAAGGAAGAGGTGTGATTATTGAGGTCGGACCTTTTGGCAATACTTATAAAACCTGCCCGTACAGTGATAATCATGGTCAATTGACATGTGATGAATACAATTTGTTACTTAGAGGTGAATTAAAACCAAAATTCTAACCGAATAGAGCTTTTCTAAAAATCCGGTACCTTTGCGCCTCGGCATTCTTGCAAAATGTTCGAGACATGATCTTACATAACAGAATTAATAAAGAGATACTCAAGCAGCAGCTGCGGGAGAGTCAAGAAGAAAGAGTTACTCTATCCTTCTATCGTTATCTTAATCTTTCCGATGTTCAAGGCTATCGCGATCAGCTTTATGCAGACTTTTATCTGCTGGGTGTATTGGGCCGCATTTATGTAGCACAAGAAGGAATAAATGGTCAGATCAGCGTTCCAAAAGAAAATTTCACTGCCTTTAAAGATTACATCGATGCATCTGAAACACTGTGTGGCATAAGATTGAACATTGCCGTGGAATACAATGGAAAGTCGTTTTTTAAGTTAAAAATACAAATCAGAAAAAAGATTGTTGCCGATGGTTTAGATGACAAGACTTTTGACGTAACCAAAAGAGGAAAGCATCTTACTGCCAAAGAATTCAACACCCTTACTGATGACCCTAAAACGGTAATTGTAGACATGCGTAATCACTATGAGAGCGAAGTAGGGCATTTTGAAAATGCAATATTACCGGACGTGGATACTTTTAGAGAGTCGCTACCTATCGTAGAGGATATGATATCTGGCAGTAAGGACAAAAATATAGTGATGTATTGTACAGGAGGTATTCGGTGTGAAAAAGCTAGCGCCTACTATAAGCACAAGGGTTTCAAAAATGTATTTCAGCTGGACGGAGGAATAATAGAATATTCCCGGCAGGTGTCTGAAGAAGGACTTGACAATAAATTTATTGGGAAGAATTTTGTTTTCGATGAACGATTAGGTGAACGAATTTCTAATGAGATTATCAGCCAGTGCCATCAGTGTGGCAAGCCTGCTGACAATCACACCAATTGTAAGAATGATGGATGCCACCTCTTGTTCATACAATGTGAAGAGTGTGCTAAAAAGTATGAAGGGTGTTGTACCCCCGAGTGCCAGGAAGTCATTCATCTCCCCGAAGAAGAGCAAAAAAAACTACGAACACATAAAAACTTAGGCCGACAAGTATTTAAAAAGGGAAGGTCTGAAAACCTCATTTACAAGGCAAATAGAACAAAACCAGAGCGTTATGTTGCAGCCGACAGCGAAAAATGAAACTAAATGGTATCACTATCAGTTAAAAATGATTGAGAAAATTGGACTTCAATGGCGCGGATAAAGTACTATTACGATACAGAAACCTGTAAGTATGAAAGGGTAAAAACCAAAACTCAGGATATAGTTCTGAACTTCCTGGGGCTTGCGTCTCTAATAATGGCCTGTGCTGTGGGTTTATTATTACTCTACAATAATTACTTCGAATCACCTAAAGAGCTAATGCTCAAGAATGAGGTAGCAGAAATGGAATTCTATTATGGAAATCTTGAAAATGAAGTAGATCAATTGAGGCAGGTAGTAGAGGCCCTGGAAAAAAGAGATGACGACATTTACAGAGTGGTGTTAGGTTCAGAGCCTTATGATGTAACGATTAGAAATGCTGGTATTGGAGGCGCCGACCGATATGAAGATGTGAAAAACAAAGATCTTAATCATGGGGAAATCATCATTGACCTTAATAAAGAAGTTGACCAATTACGACGAAAGATGTATATACAATCGACCTCTTACGACGAGATTGTGAAACTTGCGAACAATAAGGAAAAGATGTTCGCTGCTATTCCTGCTATTCAGCCTGTGTCCAACAAACAATTAATAAGATTGGCATCTGGGTTTGGTTACAGAATTCACCCTGTTTATAAAGTAAAAAAGTTTCATTCCGGTATTGATTTCTCCGCACCAATAGGTACTCCTATATATGCAACCGCAGATGGCAAAGTATCAAAAGCGAAAAGCAGGTTCAGTGGATATGGCAAGTTAGTTGAAATTGACCATGGATTCGGGTATAAGACAAGATATGCGCACATGCATGATTTTGAAGTTCGGGAAGGTCAGAACGTAAAACGAGGTCAAATTATTGGCTATGTTGGGAATACAGGGCTCTCCACCGCCCCTCATTTACATTATGAAATCATTAAAAACAACAAAAAAATCAACCCGGTAAACTACTTCTTTAATGATCTGGATCCCGATGAGTATGAAAAAGTACTTGAATTGGCATCCATCGAAAATCAGTCGTTAGGCGGTGGTCACTAATTTTTTCTTAAAACGTTTGATCACTTCAAACAATTGGTTTATTTAGTGGTTAAGAAATCAATGAAAATAGGAAATAACATATTAAACCATCATCACACGGTATTTGTGTGAATATGGTATAGTATATTTAAATTGTAATTGATAGGCTTACCATGTGGTAAGCCTTTTTTATTTGATAAAAATATAGTCGCCAGACCACTCAAAGTGGTCAGAAAACATTATACCAGTTGATTATTGTAAAATGACAAAGCTTAAAATAGCAGTTCAAAAATCAGGTAGGCTCCAGGAAAAAACCGTAGCGCTTCTAAAAGAATGTGGCTTGAGCTTCAATAACGGGCCCAACCGTTTAAAGGCGGATGCGCATAATTTCCCTGCTGAAATCCTTTATCTGCGCGACGACGATATTCCACAGTATGTGCAAGATGGCGTAGCCGATGTGGGTATTGTAGGAGAAAATGTATTCGTAGAAAAAAGAAAAGATATTGATTTAATTGAGAGGCTAGATTTCGCCAAATGCCGGCTTTCTATTGCCGTGGCTAAATCAATAGATTATGAATCAACAGATTTCCTGCAAGGTAGAAAAATCGCTACATCCTACCCCGTTATTGTTCAAAAGTTTCTGGACGACAATGGGGTTTCTGCGGAAATACATGAAATAAGTGGGTCAGTAGAAATAGCCCCGGGCATAGGTCTGGCAGACGCCATATGTGATATCGTCAGCACGGGAAGTACACTCTTAGGCAACGGGCTGAAAGAGGTGGAAACCGTAATGAAATCTGAGGCTATTCTAGTATCCGGGAAAAACCTGGGTTCCGATAAACAACAAATCCTGGATCAACTCATCTTCAGGATAAAGTCAGTGAAGGCGGCTAAGAACAATAAGTACCTTCTATTGAATGCACCAAATGAATCCATTGAAACCATTACCAAAGTAATGCCGGGAATGAAAAGCCCTACGGTTACACCCCTACAAGAACCGGGATGGTCGTCGTTGCATTCTGTTGTTAATGAAGATGATTTCTGGAACAAGATCGACCAGTTAAAGTCACTTGGCGCCCAGGGTATTTTGGTCGTTCCTATTGAAAAAATGATTTTGTAATGCAAGTAATAAGCAGTCCGGTACGGGAGAATTGGGAAGCGCTTTTGAAACGACCCATTTTTGAAACACAGTTTTTACGAAGTACAGTTAGCAATATTCTCAACAGAGTTAAAACAGGCAAAGACCAAGCGCTTTTCGAGTTTAACGAAAAGTTTGATGGCGCTGCCATCAATGATTTAGCTGTTACTCAAACGGAAATTAATAAAGCCGTCAATCATGTGAATGAAGAGCTTAAAGCCGCTGTTAAGCAAGCTGCTGCTAATATCAGAGCTTTTCATGAAGCCCAGCGGCGTGATCCCCTGAAAGTTGAAACCATGCCCGGTGTGACATGTTGGAGAAAATCTATTCCCATCGAAAAAGTCGGTATTTATATTCCGGGAGGTACTGCACCGCTGTTTTCAACCGTTTTGATGCTTGCGGTACCTGCTAACCTCGCAGGATCAAAAGAAATTATACTTTGTACGCCTCCGGAAAAAGATGGTACTGTGAACCCTGTCATACTTTATACGGCTAACCTGGTCGGCGTTACTAAAATATTTAAAGTTGGTGGAGCACAAGCGATAGCAGCCATGGCCTATGGTACTGAAAGTATTCCAAAGACCTATAAAATTTTTGGCCCGGGAAATCAATATGTGACGGAAGCTAAGCAACAAGTGGCCTTGGAAGGAATCGCAATAGACATGCCAGCCGGACCTTCTGAAGTCGCCATCATAGCTGATAACGGATCGGACGCTTCTTTTATTGCAGCGGATTTGCTTTCCCAAGCTGAACATGGAGTAGACAGCCAGGTAGTACTTTTCTGTACAAGTGAAGAAAAGATAGTACAGGTTAACAGAGAGGTAAAAAAGCAGGTAGCATCCCTGCCCAGAAGAGAAATGGCGGAACAAAGCTTGCGAAGTAGCAAAGCCTTTATTGTCGAAGGCATTGATACGGCTATTGAAATGTGTAATGCCTATGCTCCTGAGCATCTGATCATCTGCACCAGGGATGCAGAAAGCGTGGCTTCAAAAATAATCAATGCCGGTTCCGTTTTCATTGGTGAATTCACACCCGAATCAGCCGGAGATTATGCCTCAGGCACAAACCACACATTGCCGACTAATGGCGCCGCCAAGGCTTACAGCGGTGTGTCGCTGGACAGTTTTACCAAACAAATAACGTACCAGGCTATTACCGAAGCGGGGCTGAGAAAGTTGGGGCCTGTAGTTGAAAAAATGGCTGATGCGGAATTGCTGGTAGCGCACAAAAATGCGGTGAGTATCCGCCTTGATAAAATAGGAAGGTAATGAACTTGGATAAGTTGGTTCGCAGTAACATTCTGGCAATGAAACCTTATTCTTCTGCCAGAGATGAATACGCAGGTGATGGTGAAATATTTCTTGATGCCAACGAAAATCCGTTTGAGACAGGATTAAACCGCTATCCGGATCCATATCAGCGGAAATTAAAAGCGAAAATCGCGTCGTTAAAAAATGTTCAAACCAATCAGCTTTTCCTTGGTAATGGCAGTGATGAAGCGATTGATCTAATCCTTAGGATTTTTTGTGAACCCAGTACGGATGAAATTATAATACTCGACCCGACTTACGGGATGTACCAGGTCTCAGCAGCCATCCAGAATGTTGCTGTCAGAAAGGTACCTCTTACACCAAATTTTGAGCTATCGGCCGATTCCGTTCTTAGCGCGGTCGGCTCCGGAACAAAAGTCATTTTCATCTGTACACCTAACAATCCAAGTGGAAATGACCTGGATCATGATGAAATCAAGAAAATCATTTCAGAATTCCCGGGTATTGTAGTAATTGATGAAGCGTATATAGACTTTACCTGTGCGGAAAGCTTTACTCAAAGCTTAGAAGAATTTGCAAACCTGATTGTCTTACAAACATTTTCTAAAGCCTGGGGTATGGCAGCCCTGAGATTAGGAATGGCCTTCGCCAGCCCTGAAATCATACGTTACTTCAACAAAGTGAAAGCGCCTTATAATCTTAATGTACTTGCGCAGAAAGAAGCGCTGATAAGACTTGAAGAGGCGCCGGAGGTTCGCCAAATGGCTGACGAGCTAAAACATGCGCGTATTCTTTTAGAGCAACAGCTTAAAAGTTTACCAATAGTCAAGGGGGTATTCCCTTCTGCCGCTAACTTCTTGCTTGTTCGGTTTGAGAATTCCAACGCCATTTTCGATTATATGATTAGCAGGGAGATCATCGTGAGGGATCGGTCAAAGGCATTACACTGCCAAGATTGCCTGCGCATCACAGTGGGTACTGAAGAAGAAAATAAAAGACTACTGCAGGCCCTTAATTCCTTCAAAGTATGAAACAGGTTTTATTTATAGATAGGGACAATGTTCTAATTCTTGAACCCGAAGATGAACAGATCGACAGCCTTGAAAAACTGGTTTTCTATCCCGGGGTTTTTACTTGGTTAGGCAAAATAGCCCAGGAGACGGACTTTGAATTGGTGATGGTAACCAACCAGGATGGATTAGGTACGGACTCATTTCCGGAAGATACCTTTTGGCCAGCACATAACAAGATGTTGAACACACTCAAAGGTGAGGGTATTCTGTTTGACGCCATCAAAATTGATAGGTCGTTTGAATATGAAAATAAGCCAACACGAAAACCGGGTACGGCCATGTTAGAAGAGTACTTCAGCGATGAATATGACCTAAGTAACTCTTATGTCATTGGAGACCGAACATCTGATATGGAATTAGCTAAGAACCTTGGCGCCAAGGGTATATGGCTAATAGATCCGAGCGAAGCGCCATCGCTGTCCAAAGAAATTGCTCAAATAGTGCAGATTACAACGGATAGATGGGAAAATGTTTATCATACGCTTAAAAGGCAGCGCACCGGATCTGTGAAGAGGACAACTAAAGAGACGGATATTGATATCCGAATTAATCTTGATGGTAGTGGAAAGTCGGATATTTCGACCGGCATTTCCTTTTTTGATCATATGTTAGAGCAAATCTCGAAACATGGCCTGATCGATCTTAATATTACAGTAAAAGGTGATCTCGAAGTAGATGAACACCATACCATTGAGGACACCGGAATAGCGCTAGGCGAGGCCTTCCTGGAAGCGTTAGGTGATAAACGTGGCATTGAACGTTACGGTTTTTGCCTGCCAATGGATGATTGTCTGGCGCAGGTAGCGCTCGACTTTGGTGGACGCAACTGGATAGTATGGGAGGCAGAATTTAAACGTGAGATGGTGGGTAAGATGCCCACTGAAATGTTCTTTCACTTTTTCAAATCCTTTTCTGACGCCAGCAAGTGCAATTTGAATATTAAAGCTGAGGGAACAAATGAGCATCATAAAATTGAAGCCATTTTTAAATCCTTTGCCAAAGCAATTAAGATGGCGGTGAGAAAAGATCCGTTTAACAACCAGTTACCGAGCACAAAAGGAGTTTTGTAATTCAATGAGAATAGCCATAATAAAATATAACGCGGGTAACACCCAATCCGTAATTTTTGCGCTAAATCGATTGGGTATTGAACCGTTACTCACCAGAGATTTTGAAGAGATCCAAAAGGCTGATAAAGTTATTTTTCCTGGCGTTGGAGAGGCTAGCTCCACTATGAAACATCTGAAAGAGCTAAAACTGGATCAATTGATACCTAGCCTTAAACAACCTGTTTTAGGCATATGTCTCGGGCAGCAATTGATGTGTAAGCACTCGGAAGAAAACGATACGAAATGCCTTGGTATTTTTGACCAGGAGGTAAAGAAGTTTATACCTTCTGATCATGAGAAAGTGCCTCATATGGGCTGGAATGATCTCGTTGATAAAAGAGGCTCCCTTATGGACAATCTTCCAAATGATGACGTTTACTTCGTTCATAGTTACTATGTACCTTTAAATAATTATACCTGTGCAACGGCAGAATACATAATCCCATTCAGCGCAGCTATGCATAGAGATAACTTTTATGCCGTGCAGTTTCATCCTGAAAAATCCGGTTTGCAAGGGCAGCAAATGATTAAAAATTTTATTGAATTATGAGAATAATTCCGGCTATCGATATTATTGATGGAAAGTGCGTCCGTCTTACTCAAGGGGACTACAGCCAAAAGAAAGTTTATAATGAAAACCCATTGGAAGTTGCTATGCAATTTGAGGATGCAGGAATTCAGTACCTGCATCTCGTAGACCTTGACGGAGCCAAATCCGGGCATATTATAAACTATAGAGCGCTTGAAAAAATTGCTTCTAAAACGACCTTGACCGTAGACTTTGGTGGTGGCGTAAAATCAAATGAAGATATTAAAATTGCTTTTGAATTCGGAGCAAATCAAGTGACCTGTGGAAGTATTGCTGTAAAAAATGAAGAAGCGGTACAAAATTGGATTCAAGAATTCGGGCCCGATAAGCTAATCCTGGGAGCCGATGTAAAGGAAAAGAAGGTAGCGATTCACGGCTGGACCGAGGAGACTGAAATTAGCATTGAAGACCTGGTCGGGAAATATGCCGAATTTGGCCTTCAAAATGTGATTTGCACGGATATTTCAACAGATGGAATGTTGACAGGCCCCAATTTTGAATTGTATAAAGAGCTGTTAAGGCAATTTGAAAAAATTAATCTTATTGCCAGTGGTGGTGTTAGTTCCATAAGCGATCTAGAAACACTTAGAGACAACAGAGTACACGGTGCTATTATTGGTAAAGCTATTTACGAGGGCAGAATCACTTTAGAGCAATTAACATCTTTCAGTTATGCTTAAGAAAAGAATCATACCCTGTCTGGATATCAAAAACGGTCGTACAGTCAAGGGTGTTAATTTTGTAAATATCCGGGATGCAGGAGACCCGGTAGAATTGGGTGAACTGTATGCGCAACAAGGTGCAGATGAGCTTGTATTCCTGGATATAACGGCAACCAATGAGGGCCGTAAAACCTTTATTGAACTGGTAACCGATATCGCCAGACACTTAAATATACCTTTCACAGTGGGTGGTGGGATATCAAGTGTTGATGACGTGGCGCCATTGCTTCAGGCGGGTGCGGACAAGGTATCAGTAAACTCATCGGCTGTCAGACGCCCTGGGTTGATCAATGAATTAGTAAATGCTTTCGGCACTCAGTGCATAGTAGTAGCTATTGACGCACGCCATATGGAGAGCCAATGGATCGTGCATACCCATGGAGGCAGCAAACCCACGGATAAAGAATTATTCTCCTGGGCTCAAGGAGTAGAAGAGAGAGGCGCCGGAGAAATTCTGTTTACCAGCATGGACCATGACGGGACAAAAGGTGGTTTTGCCATTGAAGCTCTTAAGAGGATGTCTGACGAACTCACCATTCCCATTATAGCTTCGGGCGGCGCCGGCGAAATGGAGCATTTTGAAGAAGTTTTTACTCAATCTGGTGTTGATGCCGCTTTGGCCGCCAGTATCTTCCATTTCAAAGAGATTGGCATTCCGGATCTAAAACAATATCTAAACGACAAAAATATAGCTGTACGCTAATGATAAAACCTGATTTCGAAAAAACAGAAGGGTTGATACCTGCAGTGGTTCAAGATTACTATTCCAAAAATGTATTAATGCTTGGCTACATGAATGCGGAAGCATTTGAGAAAACCAAGGAAGAGGGAAAAGTAACTTTCTACAGCAGAAGCAAAAAAAGGCTATGGACGAAAGGTGAAAGCTCCGGCAATTACCTTTTGGTAAAAGATATCAAAATTGATTGCGATAAGGATACACTTCTTATTCAGGCTATTCCTGAAGGCCCTACCTGCCATTTAAATAATGACACTTGCTTCGGAAAATATGGAAATAAATCTGCTGATCTGGAATTTCTGGAAAGCACAATAAAAGAGCGCATTAAAAACCCAAAAGAGGGATCATATACAAATGAATTACTGAAAAAAGGCATAAACAAAGTAGCTCAAAAAGTGGGCGAAGAAGCTGTAGAACTGGTAATAGAAGCAAAGGATAATAGTAAGGAGCTATTCCTGAATGAATCCGCTGATCTTATGTATCACTATCTGGTACTATTGGCGGCAAAAGGTTATGAACTCAATGACGTTATCAATGTCCTGAAAGAACGTCATAAATAATGCAGCGAAACTTTATTCTGATAGGAAAAGGCATTTCCATTTTTATCTGTTCAATGTTGTTTCTTGCGTTATTAACGCACCTGTTTCCTCCTACACCAGAAGGGTTTGCCAATCCGGCAGTGGTAGTTATCCCCTTCTTTGTTAGCGCTATTTCCTCTTTCATTTATATGGCCGGGTCAATGATTTGGAAGAATAAAGAGCCAAGACTTTTTAAGGCCGTAGTTTCATTAAATATTGTAGTGGATCTATTTGCTGTTTTTTACAATGTTTGACTTGTCAAATAGCTTACAAGCTTTTAGATAATTACTACGGATATTTGCAACATGTTAAAAATAAAAGTTCAAGGTGGATTCGAATTCGAAGAATATATTAAAGAGACCTACCCGGAGGCTGAAGTCATGGAAAGAAGTCAGCAGTTTATGGACTGGATAAATAAGAGGCGAAGCGTTCGCCAGTTTTCAGATAAACCTATACCAAAAGAAGCCATTGAAAATATACTTTTGTCTGCCTCAGCAGCACCATCAGGAGCAAATAAGCAACCCTGGACATTTTGTGCGATTTCCAACGCTGAACTGAAATCCAAAATCAGAGCAGCGGCAGAGAAGGAAGAATATGAAAGTTACAACGGTCGCATGAGTGACGAATGGATGGAAGACCTTAAAAAGTTCCAAACAGACTGGCATAAGCCGTTCATTGATATTGCGCCCTACATCATCATTGTATTTAAGAAGGCCTATGATGTGGATGAGCAGGGGAACAAGCATAATAATTACTATGTAAACGAATCGGTGGGACTAGCTGCGGGGTTTTTACTGGCAGCCATTCACAATGCCGGCCTGGTTGCCCTGACGCATACACCCAGCCCCATGAACTTTTTGGCCAAAATACTGGAACGTCCAATCAACGAACGACCTGTTTTCCTGATTCCTGTTGGCTATCCGGCAGAAGATACTTATGTGCCCAAATTGAGCCGTAAAGGTTTGGATGAGATTGCCGTTTTTTATGAATAATTTAGCACCTGACTTCTAACGCTGTTCAATCATTTCGGAAAACTCCTCTACGTCAAATTTGATATCATCTTCACCAATTTGATCAAATGGGTTTTCAAGGTGACCTTGTATGTTATCCAGGCTAATCAGTATAAAACTAAACATGATCGGCATCATGTATTGAAGACCATTACTATATTGCTCGGCTACATGTTCAAAATAGGGGCCGTACAAAATCGGGAAACTATAAATGAAGACTTTGCTATAGGCTCTGAGAGTAATTGGTGTACGATAGTGTAGAATAACTTTTAGATTTTCGACTGACACTACAAGTTTACTAACATACTGATTCACCCTGGAAAGTTCTCCCGAGGGCAGGCCTAACCCGCCAAACCCAACCACCGTTTTGGACACCTTAGATACATTCTGAAATATTCGTTTTTCTGCCTCATCCACCTCCTTATCGTTAGCTGTAAACAAACTTCTCAAAGACATGTAGGTATTTATCAGCTGATCCTTCACTTCCTTCTCAAAACCCTCAGATTCAACCCAATCTCGCGAAGCATAATAAATGGCTAGCAAGTGGGCTTTAAAATCTCCTAATAGCCCCAGCGCCCGCTCTCTTCTTTTGTAAGCGCTGTCAATCGAGAACACTACCGGAAACACAATCGCTATTCCTATGATGGTCAACGGGAAGTCAGCCTTTAATTCAAAGATTCGGCATGCATAGGTTGAGCCTACTGCCAAAGCAGTGACGATAAACGTCTTATAATTGATTATTAGATAGAGACTTTTAAGTACTTTCATAGATTGGGGACGAAGTAAAGGGCAAGTTATAAAATAATTTGAATTCGATGTCTCGCTGAAAAATCTGAAACTTTATATTCGCAATAGAATTTTAAAGAAACATGGGAAGAGCATTTGAATACAGAAGAGCGGCAAAAGAAAAGCGCTGGGACAAAATGTCCAAGCTATTTCCAAAGCTGGCAAAAGCCGTAACCGTTGCTGC
The DNA here is from genome assembly GCA_937899105.1 of uncultured Flammeovirgaceae bacterium. Classification (GTDB taxonomy): domain Bacteria; phylum Bacteroidota; class Bacteroidia; order Cytophagales; family Cyclobacteriaceae; genus Fulvivirga. The sequence continues at coordinate 25,756 of CALBPF010000338.1, forward strand.
CAAAGAAGGGGGAGCTGACCCCGAAATGAATGCTAAACTGCGTACGGCCATTCAAAATGCAAAAGCCCAAAATATGCCGAAAGACAACATCGACTCGGCCATAAAACGAGCGGAGGGAAAGGACGCAGATACTTTCGTTGAAGTTAATTATGAAGGCAAGGGGCCTCATGGAGTATTGGTCTTCGTAGAATGTGCTACGGACAATACCACACGAACAGTCGCTAATGTTAAGTCATACTTTAATAAGTCCGGAGGATCGTTATCGCCTAGTGGATCGCTGGAATTTATGTTTGCACGTAGAGCCGTTTTCGAGTTTGTAAAGCCGGAAAAGGTAGATTTAGAGGAACTTGAATTAGAACTGATTGACGCCGGGCTTGAAGAGATAATTACTAATGAATCAACCGTATATTTATATGCGGATTATACCAATTTTGGAAACCTTTCAAAGGCTTTAGAAAATATGGACATTGAAGTAGATAAAGCTACATTACAGCGCATACCTAATTCCCCCGTTGAATTCAGTGAAGAACAACTCGGGGAGGTAGAGAAAATGCTGGATAAAATTGAAGATGACGACGATGTCCAGGCAGTATATACAAATATTGCCTAATGAATACTTCATTCAGAGTCATACAGCTTATCTACCTTTCACTGGTTATTACACCTACTTTCTTTGCGCTGGCCACCTACTACCTGTTCACAACAGGGTATCAGGCTTCCGGTGAAACGCAAGATATTCTAATGTACCTACCGGCCACCTCACTTTTATTCTCTGTTCCCCTGGGGAACTTCTTATATAAGAAGGCTATTACGCAGGTAAACCCACAAATGGCATTGAAAAGTAAATTGAGCAGATATCAGATCGCAATTATTCTGCGAGCGGCATTGATTGAGCTAGCGGCACTACTGGCATCGGTAGTTTGCTACTTAAGTGGTAATATTCTATTACTGCTGGTGGCGCCAATTTGTTGGGTATTATTCTATTTCAATAGACCAACGATAGCCGCCATGGAAATGGATCTTCTGCTTTCTCCCGATGAGGTAAAAAAGTTGAGAGGTTCTTAAAATACTATATCCTCGTAAACACCGTCACAACAGGTTTTACAAACCAGTTTTCCCTTAAAGGCTTCCGGCTTAAACATGGATTTGCCAAGCAGCATTCGTGCACATTCTTGGATACCTTCAATTATCGACGGATGGGGGTGAACGCATTCTGCCAATTCTTCAATGCCTTTGTCCATACTTATCAAAAGTGCAACAGCTTGGATTGCACTCGAAGCGTGGTTCCCAACCACACGCATCCCTAATATTTTCATATCCTCGTCGTTAGTTACAAGTAACTTGACAAAACCCTGAGTGTTACGCTTGGCTATCGCTCGCGGAATACAGCTGTAGTCAAGCGATACTACCTTGTAAGAAATACCTTTTTGCCGGGCTTGGATCTCATTTAGCCCTACTCCCGCCACCTCGGGGTGTAAAAACATGATCGTGGAGATATTTTCATAAACGAGTTTTCTTTTCGGTTTACCGAAAATTCGCTCAACTGCATATCTGCCCTCCAGCTCTCCTACATTCACTAACGCTATGTCAGATGTTATATCCCCTACTGCGTAAACATTGGGTACACTCGTCTGGGTCTCATCATCATCAATACCTCTGTTATCCAGCTTAATATCCACACTTTTATCCCAAAGGTTCTCGTAGTTCGGAACTCTACCTACTGATATCAATGCCTTCTCCACATGATAAACCATGTTTTCGCCGTGCTCGTGCTCAAGCTCATACTCTACCTTACCATCTACTATCTCCATTCTAGTTAAGCGGCTGTTTCGGTGTATAAAAACACCTTTCCGCTCCATATTGCCTTCAATTACTCTAACCACGTCTTCATCTTCAAATGGTAATATGCGATCACCCTTATCAATGAGATGAACCTTGGTCTTACCGAAACCGGAAAAAATAGTGGCATATTCACAACCTATTACTCCTGCGCCAAGGATGACCATGCTCTTGGGGAAGTCATTGATATGCTCTATCCCGTCGCTTGAAAGAATAATCTTATCATCTATTGGTATATCCGGTAGAATTCGTGGCCTACTACCGGTGGCGAGTACAACATTTTCGGCCCATATAGTATGCGTTCCCTGTCCATTAACAATCTCTATTTCATGATTACTGCGAAGTTTAGCAGTACCTGTTTTAAATGTCAATAAGTCAGCATAGTTAGATTCCTCAAGCAGTCGCATATGTTCTTCCAGCATCTCTTTACGCTCTGCAACTGCCCGCTTTACCTCCTCTCTGATTTCAGAAAAATTTACCTCCGGCGTGTCAATGTGATACCGTTTTAGATTCTTATTGAACAAGTAGGCCTCACGAGCAAGCTCCCACCACGTTTTAGAGGACAGTGCGCCATTAGCGACGCCGGCTCCACCTACTCCTTTCTTCTCTACCAACAATACTTTTTTCTTGAAATCAAGCGCCCTCATTGCAGCAGCGTAACCGGAAGGGCCGGAACCAATTACCACCAGATCATACTTTTCCATAAATAAAGCCAGATTATGGTGAATATAGTTAATTCATTTCAAAATCAGGAAGTTAACCCTTCTTATCCCAGCGCCTGAAACTCGAATTTCCTAATTTTAAAATATGCTGAATCACCATACGTTTAGTTAAAATGAAGACTCTCGGTTTCTCCGGTCTTTTTTGCCTTCTGACATTTGTTTCAATTTCTCAAGAGATTGAACAAAAACTACCTGATAAAACTCGTATTCTTTTTTTATTAGATGGTTCAGGGAGCATGTTGGCGTCCTGGGGGAAATACAGCAGAATAGAAGTGGCTAAAGAGTTACTAACCGATCTAATAGATTCGTTAAAAATAGATCCGAAGTTGCAACTAGGGCTGCGGGTCTACGGGCATATTTATTCCAGGCAGGCCCAGAACTGTAAAGATACAAGACTGGAGGTAGGGTTCGCTACAAATAATCATCAGCGAATAATTGACGAACTTACCAGCATAACACCAAAAGGAACTACACCCATTGCCTATTCTTTGGAACAGGCGGCCAACGACTTTCCTCTTGCTACCGGATATCGCAACATTGTTATCATCATTACTGACGGTATTGAATCCTGTGATGGCGACCCTTGTTCTGTTTCCTTATCGCTTCAGAGAAAGAATATTTTTCTGAAACCTTTTATCATTGGTATCGGCATGACTACAGATTACCGGAATGAGTTCAAATGTATTGGAGAGTTTTACGACGCAAAAGACCAGGGTTCTTTTCAGCAAGCATTACAAAAAGCGATTGTTACTAGCCTGGAACCTACCTCTGTGAGTATAGAGCTTCTGGATGATCGTGATCTGCCGACAGAGTCAAATATTAATGTCAGCTTCATTAATAATTTCACCAAGGTTCCTGTTTTTGACTTTGTACATTACAGGGACTCCCAAGGCAGACCGGATTCTGTAGATATCGATCCTGTATTGACTTACGATATTATCGCTAATACTCTTCCACCGGTAATTAAGCGAAATGTGAGAATAAGGCCTGGCGAGCACAATGTGATCAAGTTTAACACCCCGCGAGGTACATTGCAACTTTCTCAAAAAGGATCTTCGTCCTATCCAAATGGCGTCAGGGTAATTATTAAGGACTTAAAAGGTAAGGTAATAAATGTACAGCCTATGAACAGCTCGGAGCAATACATTGCGGGGGAATTTCAAATCGAAACTCTTACACTACCAAGGAAGTTTTTTAAGGTAGTTGTTAAACCCAGGCAAACGGAAAAAGTCACGCTTCCTGCTCCGGGTATCGTAAATATTTATAATATCTCAAATGGTTATGGAAGTATGTACGAAATCAACTCAGAAGGTAGACAGACCTGGATTTACGACCTCGACCATAATCAATCGAGAATTGCCCTGGCCGTTCAACCTGGTAATTATAAGATTGTATTTAGAGTAGATGGCGCACCAGGGAGTAAGTACACTTCAACTAAAAGAATAACAGTAAAAGAAGGACTAAGCCAGGTGGTACGCATGTTCTAGGCTCATATTTTAAAACGTAACCATGAACTTTCAACTTTGACCTAATAGCTATAAATTCGCAAAGCATATCTTACCACTAATTAAAAACAACGTGACCAAACTGACCTTCTCGGAAAAAAAAGATACTCGCTCCGGTTTTGGAGCAGGATTATTAGAAATAGGCCGTAAAAACCCTGATGTTGTAGCCCTCTGTGCAGACCTAACCGGCTCACTGAAAATGGGTGATTTTAAAAAAGAGTTCCCTGAGCGGTTTTTTCAGGTTGGAATCGCAGAAGCGAATATGATGGGACTGGCCGCGGGTATGACCATTGGTGGTAAGACTCCTTTTACAGGTTCATTTGGAAACTTTTCCTCTGGCAGGGTTTACGACCAAATAAGGCAGTCGATAGCCTATTCGAGTAAAAACGTTAAAATTTGTGCTTCTCATGCCGGCCTTACGCTTGGTGAAGATGGCGCTACACACCAAATCCTTGAAGATGTGGGTATGATGAAAATGCTTCCGCACATGACGGTTATCGTACCATGCGACTACAATCAGACTAAGGCCGCTACCATGGCCATAGCAGGATATGAGGGCCCCGTGTATTTAAGGTTTGGAAGACCGAGCTGGCCAATTTTTACTCCTGAGGACCAGAAGTTTGAGATTGGTAAGGCGATTAATTTAATAGAAGGGAGTGACGTGACCATTTTCGCTACTGGTCATATGGTGTGGCAGGCAATTGAAGCTGAAGCGATATTGTCAGAAAAGGGAATAAATGCTGAAGTTATAAACATCCATACCATAAAGCCCTTGGATGAAAAGGCAATCCTGGATTCAGTGAGAAAGACAGGGTGTGCTGTAAGTGCTGAAGAACACCAGATGAATGGCGGGTTAGGAGATAGTATCGCCCAATGTCTTGTTAAAAACCATCTGGCACCTCTGGAGATGGTAGCTGTTAATGATAGTTTTGGACAGAGCGGTAAGCCCACAGAACTTTTGAGCAGGTACGGCTTAGATCCACAAGATATCGTGAATGCCGCAGAAAAAGCTATTTCAAGGAAAGTTTAAATGAATATTGCAGTTATTGCTCATGATGGAAAGAAACCAGAGATGGTACAGTTTCTAATAGAGCACAAAGCCATTTTGGATCGGGCTAAACTGTATGCTACAGGCACGACTGGAGGTCATGTTGAGAAGGCAGGCCTTAACGTTGAAAAACTGCTATCAGGACCACTAGGCGGCGATGCACAAATAGCAGGATTGGCAGCAGAAGGTAAAATTGATGTGGTTATCTTCTTCAGAGATCCATTAGATAAACATCCGCATGAACCGGATGTACAAATGCTTATGAGAATCTGTGATGTCCATAACATACCATTAGCGACCAATCCTGCCACAGCTCAGTTAGTTCTAAAGAATTATAAAAAGTAGGCTCTCACCAGGGATTTCTTTCTTCGCAAACCATTGCATAAATATGCTCTGTTAAAATCATCAGCATAAATTTCTTGTGGATATATCTTTCTACTAACTTTAGCTGCTTCTGGAAACGAGAGCTTTTTACGTTCTCCTTCAGAAATAGATATTGATTCGAAAAATGAATGAAAAAATAAAAAGAATAGCTGTATTCACTTCCGGAGGTGACGCACCTGGAATGAACGCAGGAATACGAGCAGTGGTACGTGCTTGTGTGTATCACCAGAGAGAAATCTATGGTATTTTCAGAGGCTACGAGGGCATGATTGACAACGACATTGTTAAGATGGATGCACGATCCGTTAGCAACATAGTGCAGCGTGGGGGTACAATTTTAAAATCTGCACGCAGTGATAAGTTTCGTACTACAGAGGGGCGTAAGCTAGCTTTTGATAACCTGAAAGAAAGAGGAATAGATGCATTAGTTGCCATCGGCGGTAACGGTACATTTACAGGATTACATCTTTTTTATAAGGAATTTGGTATCCCTTATATATGCTTACCGGGCACTATCGACAATGACCTACCAGGCATGGATTATACTATTGGGTATGATACAGCAACAAATACAGCAGTAGAAGCCATCGACAAAATTAGAGATACGGCGCTTTCGCATAATCGTTTGTTTTTTATTGAGGTAATGGGTAGGCATAGTGGTTACATTGCTGTTAATAGCGGCATTGCGGGCGGTGCAGTGGCCATTGTAATCCCTGAAACTGAAACTCCTATCGACGAGCTTATTGCAAAAATTGATGTAGGGGCTAAAAACAATAAAAAATCGAGTTTGGTTGTAGTCGCAGAAGGCGGTAAAAGCGGTTCCGTTTGGAAAATTGCTAAGCAGGTAAGGAAAAAAGCCCCTTACTATGACATAAAAGTAACCATACTTGGACACCTGCAACGAGGAGGTGCACCAACCTATTTTGACCGGGTTTTAGCAAGTAGATTAGGAGTATCAGCGGTAGAAGGTCTACTAGAAGGAATAAGTGATGTAATGATTGGAATTAAAGATAATAAAATCGTTCATGTGCCGTTCTCAGAGGTTGACAATAAGCGACACGAAATAGATGAGGAAGCGCTTCAATTAGCAAAAATACTTTCTATCTAATGAAGTTAATTGCTGTTAGCGGATCTACAAAGTGCGACTGGAGGATAGTCGATGGTGAAAATATCGTAGCTTCTTTTTACTCCAATGGTTTAAATCCATTTTTTCATTCTCAAGAACATGTAGTTGAGATCCTTGAGGAACTTGAGCCCCTTCAAAAGCATCGGGACCCAATAAAGGAAGTCTATATTTACAGTGCGGGTTGTGGAAGTAAATCGCTTCAAAAAATTGTTAGAAATGCGGTGTACGAGATACTACCCAAAGCACATGTGCTGGTCAATCACGACATAGTAGCCTCAGCTCTGGCCACCTATGAGGGTGTTTCAGCAATTACCTGCATACTGGGAACAGGTTCAAACTCATGTTATTTTGACGGCGACATCGTCAGACAGGAAACGCCAGCGCTTGATTATGTGCTTGGCGACGAAGGTGGCGGTTCATACTATGGTAAACAACTATTATCAGCCTTCCTCCATGGTAAGCTACCTCCGGAGCTTCATGCAGCTTTTAAAAATGAATACGACCTTACCAAAGAAGATATTCTGGAAAGAGTCTATATGCAGCCTTATGCCAATGTATACCTGGCTTCATTTATGAGTTTCATACAAAAAAACAAAGAACATGATTTTATGACCACAATGGTTAAAGAAGGAATGACACTTTTTATGGAGCTTTTTATTTTACCATATCATCAATACAAAAGTTTGAAAACGCACTTTACCGGTTCTATAGCATATTATTTCGAAGATATTTTATGCGATGTAGCCAGTGGTTTACATATAAACACCGGAAGTATTATGAAAGAACCTATCGAAGGTTTGGTGAAGTACCACATTAAAAAATAGCGCAATGAGCAAGTTAATTGTAGGTATAGATATAGGAGGTACTAACACTAAATTTGGGCTGACAGATTTTGAGGGTAATGTTGTCTTTCAAAGTAAAATAAAAACCAGGGGTAACGGCTCCTTTCCTAAATATATAACAAAGTTGGCTGAGGCAATACATATCGGAAAATCCGAAAGTGCGCCGGAGGCTGATATAATAGGCGTAGGCGTAGGCGCTCCCAACGCAAACTATTACCGTGGAACCATCGAACATGCGCCAAACCTTGAATGGAAGGGTATTGTACCTCTGGTAGATACGCTTAAAACGCATTTCGATGTGCCTGTTATTGTAACCAATGATGCAAATGCCGCCGCCATGGGCGAGATGATCTATGGCAATGCCAAAGAACTTAAGGATTTCATAATGATTACGCTGGGTACCGGGTTAGGAAGCGGAATTGTGTGTGGTGGAAGACTCGTACATGGACATGATGGTTTCGCTGCAGAAATAGGTCATGTAACCGTAAACCCGAATGGTCGATTATGTGGATGTGGAAAAAGAGGGTGTCTTGAGACATATGTTTCGGCCACTGGCATTAAACGAACCGTTTACAAAATGTTAGCCGATGAACTTGACGATAGCGAACTCCGCGGTATTAGCTTCGATGATCTCTCCACGAAAAAGATCTCTGAATGTGCGATGAACGGTGATAGCGTTGCCAAAAAGGCTTTTGAATATACAGGTCAGATTTTAGGCGCTAAGCTGGCCGACTCTGTGGCTCACACGGACCCGGAAGTCATATTTCTTTTCGGTGGCCTTTCACAAGCAGGAGATCTAATTTTTGAGCCAACGAGAAGACACCTTGAAGCTAATTTAATGCAAATATATAAAGGAAAGGTACAGGTATTGCCCAGCGGACTGGGCAACCAGAGCGCTCCTATTTTAGGGGCTGCCAGTTTAATAGTTGATCATTTTAACAATTCCTCTTCTATATGATAAGACACAGTTACGACTATGGCTTGATCGGTAATTGTTCCTATCAAGCGCATATACACAAGAATTCTAATATTGAATGGATGTGCTGGCCACGATTTGATAGTAGTTTCATATTTGGAGGAATGCTTGATAAAGAACATGGTGGGGAGTTTTCCATTAAACCCCATGGTAAGATTAAAGAGAGCAATCAGTTTTACCTGGAGAATACTAACATTCTATGCACTGAAATAAACTGTGCTGAGGGGAGATACCGAATCACGGATTTCGCTCCCAGATTTCATCAGTATGATCGATACTTCAAGCCGTTGATGTTAGTAAGAAAAATCCAGCCTTTAGAAGGTACACCGCGCGTCAATGTGAAATGTACACCAGTTGGTAATTACGGTAAACTTAAGCCTGCTCAATATGAAGCTAGTAATCATATTGAATACCTGGGGCTGGAGAAGGACTTACGAATGACTACGAACTTCTCACTGTCTTACGTAGTTTCCGGCCAACCTATAGTGCTAAATGATACTAAGTACATAGTACTGACCTACGGCGCTCCCTTAGAAGCGTCACTTAGTTCAACGTGTGAGGACTTCTTGACTAAAACAAAAAAATACTGGCGCGGGTGGGTAAAAAATATGAGTGTGAGCACCTTTCATCAGGCTGACATTAATCGATCAGCGCTTGCGCTTAAGATCCATCAGTATGAAGATACGGGCGCTATAATAGCAGCCGGTACCACTAGTCTACCGGAGTCACCCGGTAGTACCAGAAACTGGGATTATCGCTTCTGTTGGATGCGAGATACGTTCTACACGTTAACTGCCTTCAACAATATCGGGCATTTCGAGGAGCTTGAGAAGTACTTTAACTACATTGTAAATATTAGTGTAAAATCGAAGGACCGGTTTCAGCCACTTTACAGTATTACCGGAGAATCAGAGCTTATTGAAAACATCCTTAACTTAGAAGGTTACTTGGGCAACAAACCTGTACGGGTAGGAAACCAGGCGTATACTCATATTCAAAACGACGTCTACGGTCAGATCTTGCTTGCTCTACTCCCACTCTTTGTAGATAGCAGGTTTATTAATAGAGAGCGATCCGATTCGTTAAACCTGATTTATGATGTGCTAAAAAAGATCGATGATCTTATGGAGGAACCCGATGCCGGCCTTTGGGAATTCCGAACACTGAGCCAATTCCACTCCTATACCTACCTTTTTCACTGGGCAGGCGCTGCTGCAGCCCGAAAGATTGGGCAAACATTTAAGGATGATAAGATCTATAAACTCGCAGATCGGCTGATGAAAGAGTCATCGGCAAAAATCGAAGCATGCTATGATCCAAATCGCAAGGTCTACACCCAGGCTATTGGTACACCTAACCTGGATGCAAGCGACCTCCAGCTGATCATGATGAATTACCTTGACCACGACTCTCAAAAAACTCGAGACCACTTAGCGGCTCTTGAAAAAGACCTTAAGTCAAAAGAGGGTCTTTTTTATCGCTATAAGCATAAAGACGACTTCGGTTCCCCGGAAACCACTTTCCTCATTTGTGCTTTCTGGTATGTAGAGGCCCTGACTTGTGTAGGAAGAATAGATGAAGCCATAAAGACTTTTGAAAACCTATTGAGCTATAGCAATCATCTGGGCCTGTTGAGCGAAGACGTAGACGCTTCTAACGGTAGCATGTGGGGGAATTTTCCGCAAGCATACAGCCATGTAGGATTAGTGAATGCAGCTTATCGAATTAATAAAAAGCTGGACCGGCCTAATTTTATTTAGAATTTAGGTCATGCAATAGTTTTCGTACTGCTCTTGGGTCTTTAATGCTAAATTTAGCCGCAGAATGCATATCGCCTACTTTAATGGTGTATGCGGAATCCGGCATGGCTTTAAAAGTATCTTCGTCCGTAGCGTCGTCGCCAATCGCTACTACAAAGTCAGGATCCATTTCGGCCAACCATCTGCCGGCAGTTTTACCTTTATTGACTTCCAGATTTTTGATTTCTACTACCATGTTACCCTCCAAGACTTGCAAGTTCATATTGACAGCAAGGTATTTAAGGTGGCTAATAATTTCCCTTGAACGTAATTCTCCAAGACCTGTTTCAACCTTTCTATAATGCCATACTATGGAGTAATCCTTTTCCTCTATAAATGAGCCTGGTGTTTTATTCACATAAATATCAAGAACCGGTCTAATATCATCTTTCCAGCTGTTATCCAGGTTATCACTGGTGGACCAATCCCCACCCCTCTTTTTGACCCATACACCATGCTCCGCTACAAATTCCAGATCATGACTTCCCAGCCACTCCTGTAGCGTGGTTCTATCACGTCCGCTGATGACTACTACATCGGTGTTTTGTTGCTTTGTAAGCTTTTCAATTATATCATATAGCTCCTGGTCCGGCTTCGCCTCTTTTGGATCTGTTGTGAAAGGGGCCAGAGTTCCGTCATAATCCAAGAATAGCAGTCGCTTCTTCGCTTTCGTATAATCATTTATCAACTTCTCCTGCATTTTCTTATCAAGTACTTTTGTAGTCATTTTTTGCTGTTTGTCAAAAACATCATGAAGCCGCTGCATAAACAGATTTACCCAGTGATGGATATTATATCTTTTCAATGAAGCTTGCATGATTTCCATGTGACGCATTTGCTCTTCCTCCGTCATTTCAAGAGCTCGCTTTATTGCATCCCGAACCTGATGTTTGTCATTAGGATTTACAATAATGGCTTCCGACAGTTCTTTGGAAGCGCCTGCCATTTCACTAAGTATGAGGACTCCGCGTTTATCTAACTTGCTCGCAACAAATTCTTTACAAACCAGGTTCATGCCATCGCGCATGGGAGTTACCAAGGCTACATCTGCCATTCGGTAAAAAGCAGATAAGTCATTCAAGGGGAATGACCGGTAGAAGTAATGAATGGGCGTCCAATTTACCGAGCCGTACTTTCCATTGATTCTCCCCACTAGTAAATCAACTTCTTCTTTTAAATCCCTGTACTGGTCTACTGTATCGCGCGACGGAACTACGACCATCATAAGTGACACTTTACCCACATACTGCGGGTATTTATCCAGAAACAAATCAAATATTTCAAGACGGGCAGGAATACCTTTTGAATAATCCAGCCGATCAATGGAAAGCATAAGCTTCTGGCCTCCTAACGAAGTACGGTACTTCACCTCTCTGCTAAGCGTCTCCGGAGAGGCAGAGGAGCTTGCATACTTGTCATAGTCAATACCCATAGGGAAGGAATCGACCTCTACTGTCCGGCCATCTTTACTCAGCTCACCATGCTGATTACTAATAAAACAGATTCTGCTTACGGCGCTTAAAAAGTGACGCATATCGTCATAGGTATGAAAACCTATGAGGTCAGAACCCAACACACCATCAAGCAATTGCCGTCTCCAAGGAAGTAATCTAAAGACCTCAAATGAAGGAAATGGGATATGTAAAAAGAACCCGATACTGACTTCGGGAAGCCGTTCTCTTATCAGTCCCGGTAATAATAGAAGCTGATAATCATGGATCCATATTGTGTCATCAGAATTAGCCACAGCAACCACCTCTTCACAATACTTTTGATTTACCTTTTCATAGGCTTGCCAGTATGACTTTTTATAGAGTGCATTCTGATTGAAATAGTGGAATGTAGGCCAAAGCGTTTCATTACTGAAGCCTTCATAATAAAGCTCTATTTCTTCCTCGGTCAAACTAACAGGCTTCATATTCTCCGCCTTTAGCTTTTCGGAGGCCTCTTTTTCCTGTTCTTTAGAATCAAAGTGGATACCCGGCCAACCTAGCCAAATATTATCACCTTGCTTGTAAACTGAACCTAACCCGGTAGCTAACCCACCCTCGCTAGGCTTGTATACTAAATTTCCGTTTTCGTTTTGTATTACTCTTACCGGAAGTCTATTAGAGACTATAATGGTTCTTCCCATAGTATCTTGAAGATACCAAAAGTGAACCTTAATACAAGATTGCCAATATTATTTGATCTTGATTTTTGCCGTTTAATCTACTACGCGAAATTTGAAGAGCGCCTTTTTTCCATCTCCACCAATAATAACGGTCAAATCCTTATCATTCAGCTCGTACATAATTTCTTTAGGAAAATCATGCTTTGGATTACTAGACTTAAAACTGCCCGCTCCCGTGATATCAATCTTGAAATAGACAGGTCCCGGATTATGGCCTACCACTGACCCGTAGTATAAATCATCATATCGTACAGCAATTGATAATTCTTCAATGAAAACCGTATCTGATCCCTGTAGCGTTACACCTACACCTTTAAGGCTGTCACCTTCCCTTCTCCAGGTTTCATAGGCCCTTTGGCCGGTTTTGACATTGGTTCTTTCCCATGTTTTACATAACCAGGAAAGATTATCAATTTTGTGAGTTTCATTAGAATGCTGTCCAAAGCTAACCAGTGTCAAGAGCACAAGCATAGCCGAGATAAATTGTATCTTCATAGCGTTTTAGCCACTAAGTAAGCTATGCTCAGGTATTATGTATTGTAAAAAAACGACAGCCTATTTTTTCAGAAAAAAATTGGCCATATTCTTCTCTTCAAATAGGTATTTGGATGGATCTTCACCTGTAAACTCTTTAAAGTCCTTAATGAAATGGCTTTGATCAAAAAAGCCGCTATCCAAGGCAATCTCTATCCAACGATTATCTTCGTTCTTAATTAGTCTAAAAATGTGAGCGAATCGAATAATACGACAATATTTCTTAGGAGTAAGGCCTACAGATTTCTTAAAAATTCGCTCAAACTGCCTCTCCGATAATTTTACGACATCCGATAACTCCTCGATGGCGACAAGGCCTCTTTTATGTAAAATAAGATCAATGGCCTGTTCTAGTTTACTAACCTCATAACTCCGGGAAACACAATTCATTAAATAGGCCTGAATCTTTTCAACACTTTCCTTTACTTCACTGTATTGGTTAGTTATTTTGACCAGGTCGAGCGCTTTATCTCCAAGCGCTGATTCCAACTCAACAACTTTATCAACTAAAGAACTCATCTCCAATCCGAATAAATAATACAAACCTGCAGGCTTGAATTTTATACCAATCATTCGGGACAAGCCTGTGTTCTCCAGGTAGAAGTGTTTAGTTATTTGTCCGGCGAGCAAGTATTTACTCTGCGTACGCCAAATACCATCAATATTTATTCTATATGGATCTTTTAAATGCAGAATAACCTCGGAGTAGCCATCAGGGATAATCTTTTGTGGTGAAATTTTCGTACTACCTTCATTATCGATATACCACAGCTCTTGAATGAACCACGCTATAGGCGCTGAAACTTTGATAAATTCGAATATCATTTACTTCAAATTACCTTTATGGGTTTGTTAAGTTAGAATTTATCTATTTTCATTGAAAGCTTATATGTATGTAAAGGCCAGATTACGTCAGCTAAGCCCTAGTTATCCAACATAGTATAAAATTTAGCAAAATAGTAGAGGCACCACAATTTCGCACCTTTATGGTTAACTATGACCTTGATGAAACAGGAATAGCCTAAATCATCAGATATTCCCTAAAACATGTGAAAGAGATGTTGGAACCCGGCAAAACTCTCCTTAAACCTGGGTTATGCAATAGGAACTGGTCAAATATCACATTCTTGTAATAGTACAATCAATGATACGATGACATATACGAAAATGACCATTAAAAGCAATTTTTATGCTGGTAACTAATTAACCAAATAGGTAGTTATTATTTAGTTGTAAATGATTGAAAATGTGCCGTTTATAGATTTATCAGCTTTCTAATACATAAAGCGGGTTAAACGGTTAAAACTTGTTTTACGTATATTGGAAAAAGTAGAAACAGCAAGAATGTAGTATCATGACCTTAAAAAGCCCAATTCATATTTAGTACTCGTACTCTAAAGGCTCATAAAAGGACACTGCTCGATGGAAAACTAACCTCAACCAAGCGTATTGAGCAGGCTAAATATTATAATAAATATAAGCAGGACCGAAAGGGCAAATACTTCTTTATTTGCGACTTTTATTTGTTAGTTGTTAATATTTAATTTCAAATCAAATCGTCTAAGCATTAGCCTAACAAAGAACTACCGGATGTGCCAAAAGGATTACTTCAGAGCTTCTAAATACTGCATTACATTAACCTTAAAAACCTTGTAATACAGATAAGTATCAATCAACCCTAAATCAATAAGTCCCATATATATAGGTAATTGAAAAATATACCTTTATCAATTTATGATACCCGCTGATTTTCAAAAGTTTGAACCGTCCCTTTTCTCGTTTATACTACCTTTCTTCATCTCACTTCAATTATTTAATAGCCAAATCACCCTCTAGGTCTTCTGCTGTTGAGCAACGAAAAATTGAGATCATGGATAACGGTCAAAGCCTCATTAAAAAAGATGGAGGCCAATGCAGATCTATATTAAAATATCGCCGAATCTTTCGGCTGAGAAACATCCGTAAATACAGCTTAGAATTGCCATTTTTTTGACTTAGGGGTTTACATACACTTTTCGTGATCTCATTTTTCCATCAATTTATTGTGAAGCAATTGTGAAGTCCTCCACCTCAAAATACAATTGTGAAGCGCTTTTAAACGCAAAAACCCTCCATACGAAACGTATGAAGGGTTTTTTATAAATTTGGAGCCCCCAGTCGGATTCGAACCAACGACCCACGCATTACAAGTGCGTTGCTCTGGCCAGCTGAGCTATGGAGGCTTTTGCTCAAATCGAGTGCAAATTTAAGGTTACCATTAAACTTTGCAAACATCGCTTGAATAATTTTTACGTCACTGAACGGAGTATTCTCAATTCGTTTTTCAACCTGGTCAATTCGATATTCGCAGCATCAATTTTTTCCTGAAATTCATTCTTCAATTTATCTGCGGTCTTAGAAGAAGCGAAGAATTCCATGTTGTTCTTCCAAACCGATATATCATTTTCGACCTGACCTATCTGATGGCGCAGCGACTGTTCTTTTCTAAATATGCGCTGGCCTGCATTGGGTCCGCTGGATATCTTATTGATCTCCTCCTCCACTTTCAACTTCTGACGGTCATCCTGAGAGATCCCTTCCAGGCTGGCAATATAAGCTTCCACGGCTTCCGCGTACTTCTTTTTGGTCTCACTAATGTTTTTCCTGGGTACAAAACCTATGGAATTAAAGCTATTTTGTAGTTCGCGCAACTGCTCCAAAGAACCTTCTTTAGTTGAAGCAGCCGCATTCAGCTCATCGCAAATTTTCATTTTCTGAGTGTAGTTCCCCACATACTCTTTCTCCGCTTCGTTTTGACTATTTCTTCGTTGATCGAAGAAGTGATCACAAGCCTTTTTGAATTCCTGATACACGGATTCTCGGTACTTTTCCGGAACTGGGCCAATCTCGCGCCATTCGCGTTGAAGTTTTTTAAAAGCGTCGGCTGTTTTATTCCAGTCTGTGCTTTCTTTTAGCTCTTCGGCTTTAGTAACCAGCTCACGTTTTTCCTCAAGATTGGTTTCCCGCTGACCATCCAGCTTTTTGAAGAAGGCGCCCTTATTATGAAAGAAGGTTTTGAATGCACCCCAAAACTTTTTGTTCACCTCCTTGGCCTTCGCTCGTGGCAACCCACCAACAGCCTCCCACTTTTTCTGAAGCTCAAGCAGTTCCTTGGTTTTAACATTCCATTCTTTGATTCTGTCGGTATCGAAGACAACGAATTCCTGGGTCTTTTCTGCCAATTCTTCCTTTAGAACTAAGTTCTTTTCGAGTTCCTTTTTTAGCTGCTCTACAAAACCCTTACGATTGTCATAGACGGCATCCGAGGCTGCCTTAAATCTTTGCCAAAGAGGCTCCTGGTCGTCTTTCGGAACAGGTCCGATATGCTTGAACTCGTGATGCAGCTCATTCAATGCTTTTATAGCTTCGGGCAGGTTATCAATGTTTGACAGCTGCTCCGCTTTTTCACACAACTCAAGCTTTAGCTTAAGGTTTTTCTTACGATCTAGTTCTTTGAGCTCGAAATAAATATTTCGATGGTCGTAGAACCTATCCACCAACGCATTATAATTCGCCCAGAGCGTTCTGGCGTAGGCAGGAGGTACAGGGCCTATGGCCTTCCACTCGTTCTGAAATTCTTTGAAATCGTTGAAGCTAATGTTTGGGTCATCGGAGTCCACAAAAACTCTGAGACGCTCAAGAATATCTTCTTTCTTTTTAAGGTTATTTTCCTTCTGGTTTTCACGATCCTTTATGTATTGTACCTTACGATCATGAATGAGTTTGAAATTCGCATCGAAGCGATTAGCAAGCTCGTCAAATTTGAAATCGAAGTCTTTCTCTTCTCCTCCATCGGCAATAAACCTTTGAAGAGCCTCCCCCCGTTCTTTATCCCTTATCTCATCAAAATAAGGCTTTATCTCCCTGGCTACCCTATCCGACTTGATGACGTTGTCGTCTTTGGCTAATGCTTTTATGGTATCTACCAGTTCCTGCTTGGAAAGTTGAGAATAATCTACGTCCTCTTCCTCATGTTCCTCGTCATCATGACCTTTTTCATCAAGATCCTCTTCTGATTTAAGCTCCTTTTTAGCTTTGACCGGTTCTGTGTTTTCTACCGGTTCTGAGACGTCGGCTGTTTCTAATTCACTTGTCGATTGTTCCGCCTTGTCCTCAATGGTTGCTTCTTGTCGCTGTTAGGCAGAAGTTTCGTCAGCGTTCTCCTCTGGCTGAACTATTTGGCTGGGTTGCTGATCTTCAGTTGATCCCGCTTTGTCACCACTATCAACCGGCTTGACCCTATTAACAACAGGTGTTTCTTCAGGTCCTACAAGCTCCTTGTCTTCTCCCTTCTCATCTTGAACATCAGTAGCTTCTCCACCAGCTAAAGATACATCATTCGCAGATTCAACTGACGGTTCATCAGTTGGTACCTTTTGATCATCATCAGCGGTTTTAGTGGTCTCTTCATTTGAAGGTAGAACCAGCTCTTCAGCGCCTGACTCTGCCGCGGGAGTTTCTTCATTGTTGCTTTCCGCCGCCTCAGTATGATTAGCTAACCGTTCTTTTTTTTCTGTTTCCTGTGTGTTATCAGATGTTTCATCTGCACCGATTTTCTCTTCTTCAGCCATGTCTTTTCTTTAACCATTCACGCAATTCACCCTTTAGGGCCCATGTAAAATTAAGAAAAACAGTTAATTAAGGCGGGGGTCGATTGGATAATTTGAGTAGACATCAAATCTGCCTCCCAAACGCTTTAAAACAGTCTTCCATAGTTCTTCCTCTGGTTGGTCAAACATTAGGTCCGGGCTGGCCGGCTTGGTGACAATCCATGAATTGGCAGCAAGCTCCTCTTCCAACTGCCCGGCGCTCCAGCCGGAATAGCCTACGAAAAACTTAAAGTCGTTCTCATTGATCTCATTTGTATCTATAATAGTCATCAATTGCTCAAAATCACCACCCCACTGGAGTCCATCCACTATTTCTGTGCCTCCTTCGAGCAGGTCGGATCGGTGAATAAAATGAAGCGTGTTCTGCTGAACAGGCCCCCCAATAAAAACTTCTTTGTCCAAAGCGTCCACTCCCTCAATAATGTCTTTCAGCGTAACGGTTGAAAGTTTATTAAGTACGAAACCGAATGAACCATCCTCATTATGCTCACACAACAGTACTACCGTTCGCTCAAAGTTTGGGTCAGGCAAAAAGGGTTCGGAAACAAGCAGGCTACCTTTTTGGGGAGTAATATTGTTTTTGAATTTGAAGAAGTCCATAGGCTAATGAAGGGCTGGTTTCAGCGGTAGACTTTTTAACACTTCACCTTCCATCTCATTTAACTCGTTCAGTCGGTCGTATACTTCTTCTTTATCAAAATAGTTCAAAGCCATTTTCACAAAGATGTTTCCATGTTTGGCCTCTGAGGCCCATAGGTTATGGTAGAACTTTTTAAGCTCACCCTCCGGCAAGGCTTCGTACACCAATCTGAACCTTTCTGCACCGCGACATTCAATAATTGAGGCCAGAAGCAGGCGGTCCAAAAATCGTTCTCGTTTAGATGACCTGCAACCATCGATAAGTTGCTTAACATAGAGGTCCTGACCCATTTCGGCAGGCAGCCTAACTTCGCGATCTTCCATGATCTGATAAACCGACTTAAAATGCTCTAATTCTTCAACGGCTGTATCAATAAGTTCAGGGATGATCTCTAATCTGTCAGGATATTTAGCCACGAAGCTCATCGCCATTGCAGAAGCCTTTCTTTCACAGTTCGCATGATCTTGTAAAAACGCATCAAAATCGTTCATCACGGTTTCTACCCACTCCTTTGAACTCTCACAAGATAACTCAATGCTTAGCTTCATACACGTATTAACGAGCCGTCTCAATGTGAACAGCCTCTTATTTATATACCAAGTAAAAAGAAAAGATTGATTTATTAAAAGCTTGGCTAAATAAATATTAAAAGCAGTTAATTTTGTTTAAAGTTATTAAGATATGAGCCTATCAATTGCAGACATCCGAGCAGAGTACAGTAAGCATACACTTGACATATCAGATGTTCAAGGCGACCCAATTGAGCAGTTTCAGCTATGGTTTGATGAAGCAAATAAGGTTGAGATCTCAGAAGTGAATGCCATGCACCTGTCGACCGTTAACCCAAACGGAATGCCTTCTTCCCGCATTATCCTTTTAAAAGGAATTGAAAATAATGGATTTGTCTTTTTTACTAATTATCAGAGTGATAAAGGGAAAGACCTGGATGCGAATCCTGCGGCAGCTTTGCTCTTTTTTTGGAAAGAGCTGGAAAGACAGGTACGGATTCAAGGCCATGTCGAAAAAATAAGTAAAGACGATTCCGAGCAATACTTTCAAAGCCGGCCAAAGGGAAGCCAAATCGGTGCATGGACATCACCTCAAAGCACAGTGATTGAAAGCAGGGAACTTTTGGAAGAGCGTGAAAATGCAATCGCAGAAAAATATAAGGATGAAGAGGTATTACCAAAACCGGAACAATGGGGAGGTTATATTTTGAAACCAATACGTATCGAATTCTGGCAAGGGCGTCCCAACAGGCTACATGACCGAATTCTATATAGTCAGGTAGACGGCCATTGGAAAATTAACAGGCTTGCACCTTGAGCCTCTACCTTGAGCGTTATCCGTTCAAGCCAAGATTAATAAATAATAACCCAAATGAAAATTTAGGTCTGGTGGTCACCATTCCTGCTTTCAAGGAAACAGATCTGATTTCTTCTCTTGAGTCATTAAACCACTGTGATCTTCCGGAAACGTCGGTAGAGGTAATTGTAGTCATTAATCAATCGAAAAGTGCCGGACCGGAGATAACCGCAATAAATCAACACTGTTATGAACAGGCTAAAAAGTGGTCAGAGTACAATAGCATAGATCAGCTGAAGTATTACATCCTTTTCTGCGGTGATCTTCCGGCAAAGCACTCCGGTGTGGGACTGGCCAGAAAAATTGCCATGGACGAAGCTGTGAGGCGGTTCGAACTCATAAATAACCCAAGGGGAGTTATTGCTTGCTTTGACGGAGATAGCACATGTGACGCAAACTATTTACAGGAACTCCACACACACTTTCAAAGCAATCCTAAAACACCTGCTTGTAGTATCGACTTTGAGCACCCCTTGAAGGGAGTACTTAATGCTGATATCTATGCGGCCGTAATCGAATATGAATTGTTCCTTAGATACTACGTCCAGGGCCTGCATTATGCAGATTTCCCATGGGCTTTTCACACCATAGGCTCAAGCATGGCCGTTCGTAGCGATGCATACCAAAAACAGGGAGGCATGAACCGAAGAAAAGCCGGAGAAGACTTTTATTTCCTCCAGCGGATGTTCCGTCTTGGAGGTTTCACTGAACTGAATTCTACGAAAATAACGCCTTCCCCTAGAATTTCCGATCGTGTGCCATTTGGTACGGGCAAGGCCGTAGCCGATTGGCAGTTGAAGCGGAGTATGACTACTTACGATCCAAAGGTGTTTGCCGACATGAAGCTCTTTATGGAAAGGGTTCCTGAATTTTTTAGCTCCAGGGCAAATTCTACAATAAGTATACTGCCGGAATCCATTCGTTTATTTTTAAGTGAGAATAATTTTGAGCACGAATTAGAAAGAATTAAACGTTCCTCAAAAAGCAAGGAGATGTTTCTTAAATCATTTTTTAATTGGTTTGACGGGTTTAGAGCCTTGAAGTATGTCCATTTTGCCAGGGACAGGTTTTATCCTAATCTTCCCGTAGAAAAAGCTGCCGTTTTACTTCTTAAGATGAGAGGCTTAAAAGACAAAGCAGAAGGTACCAAACAACTTCTTACTTATTACAGAGAGCTTGATCGATCTCGCTAGCCGGCAATTAAACGATATCTATCATCTCTTACTTTTGAAATTAGTCCCCTCCCCAGCTTCTGCCTGATGTTCTGTACATAGGTATCTACCGACTTGGCGAATAAGTACACTTCAGAGCCCCAGATATTATGAAGTAAACTATCGGTGGTTATGGCTTTTTTCGGGTTCTGCGCTAAGAAATATAGTAGCTCAAACTCATGCTGAGAAAGCTCAACCCGTTTATTTTTGATCCACACTATATTTTCATTTCTATCCAGCACAAGATCACCAATCCTGATTTCGGACACGCTCTTTCTAATGACCAGGTTTTTCTTCAATACTGTGGCTACTTTATATGAAAGCGCCCTCAGTCCGGTAATCTTTTCTATGTAGTCATCCCCACCTGTGTTTAGCGCCTCTATCTGCAAGTGCTTGTCAGATTTGGCGGTAAGAAAGAAGATATAAGTACTTTTAAATGATTCTATAGACCTAAGCTGTTTACATATTTCTATGCCGCTGATATACGGCATCATTATATCCAGTATTATGAGGTTAGGAGCAAACTCGATGGCGGTTTCAATAGATCGGGTACTTTTAGTTTCACTGCGCACCTCATATCCTTCCCTTTCCAAATTATATTGAAGCAAATCCAGAATATCCTTGTCATCATCTACAATAAGGATCTTGTATTTCTTATTAGACACACTCCACCTCCTTCCTGACGATCTGCGCCACCAACTCCTCAGTCTCATCAGGGTAATGTATAGGTTCATGTATATCACTATCTATTAACTCACGAATTTTCGTAACAGATTTTGTAGATAGATGTTCTAAAACAGGAATTTCTAGCTCTCTCAACGCCATAGCATTGCACTGCTGTTCATATTGATTCCGCATAGGTATCACAATTAGCTTCTTCCCCAAATACAAAGCCTCCGAAGGTGTTTCAAACCCTGCGCCGCAAAGTACCCCTTCACAGGAAGTAATGCTGTCAATGAATTTATCATTATCAATAGGACTGATGGTAATGTTACCGTGCACGCTGTGGGATTTTGTGTGTTTGGAATAAATCCGCCATTCCACCTCTGGCATTTGCTTGAGCACACTTACTATTTTTGCATCTGAATAGGCAGGTAGGTAAACCGTATAATGCCCCAGATTTTTGACATCGGCCTCTCGTATCGCCTTACGTATGATAGGTGTAAATATGGAATCGCCCTTTGCTTCGAAATGAAATCCGTAATGACGCTGTGCAGGAGCATAATTTTTAAGAATAGTTTCACCTACGAGGTCAGATTTTTTAGGCTTGGGAAACTCATCATCTAATAATGCACTTTGATGGCTAAGGGCAATACATTTCTTTCCTTTTAGCTTAGCAGACCAAGCGGATATAGGCTCAAAATCATTTATAATGAGATCATAGTTCTCAATGGGAAACGATTTTAATTCTTTATACAACCGGCTAGCCGAGTTCTTAAAAAATGTTCTTGAATAATCAATACCACCTCGCTTGCCAAAATAAAAGCTAAGCCCTTTGGACTTATACTTCACGTCAAAAGGAAAGCTAATATCCGCTTGCGCTCCACTTATGAAATAATCCACTGCGCCGTGCTTTTCTAAAGCCGGAGCTACATCCATGGCCCTGCTTAAATGTCCGTTACCAGTGCCCTGAATAGCATATAAAATTTTCATACTTGCACGGTTAAAAATTCTGCGACCATATCATTGAACAGGTGCTCCGTATTTAACTCTTGCTTTGATGTACTATTTAATTTGATTGATTGGGCCAGTACATCTTCCTGGAAGCTGTATAATCTCCAGTCGTTATTAGTGTATTCCAATGCTGTAAGGTTTTCAACCCAATCGCCGCTATTCAGGTACATTACTGATCCCTTATCATTGTGAACCTTTCGCATCTGAGGTTGATGAATATGTCCGCAAATGACATAATCATATTTATTGCTTATGGCTATATCAGCAGCTGTATTTTCAAAATCATCAACGAATTTAACAGCCGTTTTCACTCCGTCTTTAATCCTTTTAGACAGCGATATTTTGCCTTTGCCGAGGAGTTTGGAAATGAAGTTGGCAAACGTGTTCAGTAAAATAAGCATATCATAACCTACAGCGCCTAGCTTAGCTAACCATTTTGAGTGTTGCATGGTAATGTCAAAAACATCGCCATGGAAAACCCATATTTTCTTACCATTCATATTGAGGACTACCTTATTTTCGATGCTGAACTTACCTAGCCTGAACCCGATAAATTTTCTCAACATCTCATCATGATTACCTGCGATATAGATCACTTCAGTTCCTTTGCTCAACAGTCCGGTGATATGTTTGATAATCTGCATGTGTGAGCTCGGCCAATACCTTTTAGTGAATTGCCATATATCAATAATGTCGCCGTTGAGAATGAGCTTCTTTGGCTTTATCGATCTCAGATAGCGTAACAGGTCGCTGGCATTGCAACCATAAGTGCCCAGGTGGACATCTGAAATTATTGCTACATCTACATTGCGTACAGGACGTTTTTCAGGTTCCATGGCATAAGGAAGGTTTAGTTAAAAAATAGATACCCACAGCGATTTGAGATTAGTTTCCAAAATGCCTAGTGGGTATCATATTATCCATACATCACAAATGTATTTTACAGGCTTTACTAGAATATAAATGGTATTTTAAGGATCGGTTATGAATCTATTCGCAAATGTTAACTGCATTTTAATGTTGTTACCTAATTTTGACCAATCCATGAGGCAGTTCTACTTTACACCAGGACCTTCTCAGTTGTATTTCACTGTAGAAGAGCATATTAAGTCCGCACTAAAGGAAAATATTCCATCTATCTCGCATCGTAGCGATTCATTTAAGGATATTTTTCGATCAACGTCGCTCGCATTACGCCAGCTACTCAATTTACCGCAGAATTATCACATCCTTTTTACCGCTTCGGCCACAGAAGTCTGGGAGCGATGTATTCAAAATATGGTTCAATTCGAATCATGTCATTTTGTAAACGGAGCTTTTTCGAAACGCTTCGCTTCCATCTCAGCCCATCTGGGCAGAAAAGCTACTTCCATTGAGGCGCCTCATGGCGAGGTAGTAGATATAAAATCGGTATTAATCCCGGAGTCCTGTGAAATGATTGCAATGACTCAAAATGAAACGAGTACTGGCGCTGCACACACATTGGACGATGTCAATAAGATAAGAAAAGGTTTTCCGGATCAGATACTAGCCTTAGACGTGGTTTCTTGTGCCCCCTATGTTAACATTGATTATTCCATGGTTGATACAGCCTATTTTTCAGTGCAAAAATGCTTTGGTTTACCGGCAGGCTTAGGAGTATGGATCGTAAATGACAGGTGTATTAACAAATCAGAAGGGCTCCTGAACGCTGGATTGTCAGTGGGTTCGTACCATTCACTTCCGGAACTTATACTCAAAGCAGAAAAACACCAGACACCGGAAACACCAAACGTTTTAGGTATCTACCTTTTAGGTAAGGTGGCTGAGGATATGCTGAATAAAGGGCTGGAAATGATTAGAAGGGAAACTGATTACAAAGCCGCAGTGCTTTACAACGCCATAGAGCAAAACCCAATCCTGCAGCCATTTGTCAAAAAATCCGTTAACAGATCTAAAACAACATTAGTGGCGGCTACAACTATTGATAGTAATCATATCATAGAAAAATTAGGTGAAAAAAGTATGATTATAGGCAGTGGATATGGCAATTATAAAAAAGAACACATTCGTATAGCCAACTTTCCTACACATCCTAAAGAACACGTCGAGTTTATCGCTGATGAACTGATTAAAATACGTGATTAATAATTCAACAATTGTCCCCACATGCTTGGCGATTACTTAACTTTGCAAAAAATTTAAACGGCAATTCAATTTATGGAGCCTTTCAAAAACATTCTTGTTGGATTAGACACCTCTGCTCTTGATGCAAGCTTAGTGAGATACGCCGCTTTTCTATCGGATCATTCATCTGCTGAGAAAGTGAATTTTGTCAATCTGGTCAGGAATTTAAGTATCCCATCCGATGTTCGAAAGGAGTTTCCTCATATGGAAGAAAATGCCATATTGGAGCGTAAGCAAGACATAGAAAAAACTGTTGCAGAGAATTTCAAACCCGAGAAAAATGTTGATATCTCGTTTACGGTTGAAAAAGGTCAGCCTCCTAGAATGTTGGAACTGGCAGACAAATTTGATGCAGACGTTATTATCGTTGGGCAAAAGAAAACTTTGCCGGGCCAGGCGGGCACAACTATGCGATTAGCACGCAGAGCTATCTGTAATCTGCTCATTGTTCCTGAAATACAAAAGGAAGTAACGCCGGAGGCTGAAAAGCTTATGGTACCTGTTGACTTTTCATCATATTCAAAATTGGCCTTGGAGCAGGCAATCGACTTTGCCACGAAGACCCCCACCGTTAAAACCATCGTATGCCAGAATGTCTATTCCGTACCTGCAGGTTACCATTATACAGGTAAGTCATTTGAAGAATTTGGCGAGGTGATGAAAAAAAACGCAAAGGAAAACTTCAAAAAGTTTATAAACGAGATCGATACTAAAGACTACAAAATAGAAGAATCCTACTCACTGGATGTCAATGATAACTTAGCCAGCGATATTTATGATCTGGCTGATGAGATTCATCCTGATTTCATTTTTATTGGGGCTAAAGGTAGGACTGCGGCTGCAGCTCTTTTTTTAGGAAGTCTCGCTGAGAAAATGGTAAACGACAAAATGAACCATCCCCTACTTATCACCAGGTATAAGGGAAAGAGTGCAGGGTTGATCGAGACATTCCGGGAATTGTAGACTGGTCGCTACTGTCACTACCAGTCAACAATCAATTTTAATTACTGGCGTCTGACTAAATTTTTTGAATAAGAGAAAAGCGCCTTTAAAGCCACTACATCATCTGAGTCACGTTCTCAAGATCGCCATCGTACCGCTGGACATTGACACCAAATTTCTTAAGAAAATCTACACCTTCATCACTTGTTATGCCCTTATACTCAGCATAAGAGTTTAGGTAAATGACTTTTTTTACTCCCATTGTATAAATAATTCGGGAACAGGCCAGGCACGGAGATAGGGTAACATAGAGGGTAGCGCCCCCAACCTCTGTCTTATTTTTGACGGCATAAAGTAGTGCATTTTGCTCTGCATGAATAGCAAGTGAACAACCCCCTTTTGAATCACGTGGACATCCGACACTAGGCCACTCCATGTCACAGTTATGCGTTCCAGCAGGTGGACCATTGTAGCCTATAGAGATTATTCTGGTGTCTTTGGTGAGCACAGACCCAACATGACGCTTTATACAATGGGATCTCTTAGCCAAGTTGACAGCTAACTCCATAAAAATATCATCAAATTTTGGTCTATCCATTTTGGGGTATAGTTATTGCTATCCAGTTCGTAACTTACATTTTACTATATCAAGCAGACAAAATTATGCAAAAGCGGCTATTTCCCTGTTTATCATTGGTGTTCATGTTATCATTTTCGATTCCATTATTTGCACAAGAGGCTTTGAATAACAGGCCAAGCCCTACCTCAATAGAAACCATGAAGTACAAAAACACTTATATTAAGATCACCTATTGTCAACCGCACAAAAAAGGTCGTGAAATTTTTGGTGAGTTAGTACCTTATGGAAAAGTGTGGCGCACAGGGGCAAATGAAGCTACAGAAATCACGGTTACCAAAGATATTCTGATCGGTGCGGATACCCTCAAAGCAGGGACATACTCAGTTTTTACTATTCCAACACCTGATAAATGGACTGTAATTTTTAATAGCGAACTCGGACAATGGGGCGCTTACAACTATTTAAAATCTTCCGACGTAATGCGGCTAGAAGTAAAAACAGAAAAAGTCGAAAAAGTGGTATGGTTGCCATTTACTATCAATTTCTAACAGGTTAATTCAATGGCAGTTTTAAATATGATGTGGGATCAAACGATGATCTCTGTTCCTATTGAATTCATTGACTAAAAGAAAAACATAACATTTTCATAACGAAGTTAGCTTGAGTATGGGACATACATGATATTGTTTCGCATTCGTTATGCGCAACACTTTCGTCGTTATCGTCCTGCTAATACTTTGCACAAAATGTAACAAGCCTAACCAAAGCAATCCTCCGGAGCTTGTTGAACAAGAGCTTTCCGGCCTCGAACTATCCAGGCAGTATTGTCAAAGTTGTCATCAATATCCTTCTCCTGAACTACTCAACCGAACCACCTGGCAGAAGTATGTGCTCCCTAGAATGGGATATATGCTTGGCATTTATGAAAATGATTCAACAAGAAAAACGCTGTTGGAATCAGGTCTTGCAGGCGAGCTTGTGAAAGGGGCAAGCATATTTCCTACTAATCCGCTGATAGAAGAGGCGCATTGGACTAAAATCAAAGAGTATTATCTGAATAATGCACCTAAGCAGTTATCTGTTGAGAAAAAGGACTACCAGCCTCTGAATCAATTTGAAATTGTGATTCCGAACTATAAGCTTTCCCCGCCGAGCACTACCCTTACCACTTTCAGTAATGATGGAGAGTTTTACATAGGCGACGCCAATTCCAGAAGCATTTTACACTTCAACTCTAACCTCAACCTGATAAAAGCCGGTAAGGTACCCGAAGGCGCGGTTAGCCTGGCAGAAACGGAAAAATCAATTTTTATTACTGCCATGGGCTCATTCTCCCCCACGGATGCCCCAAGTGGCTCTTTGATCTCCTTTCCAAAAACGGCCGGAAGGCCAAAAATACTGGTAGATAGCTTACAAAGGCCGGTACATTCTACTTTTTACGATCTTGACAAGGATGGTTTACAAGATGTAGTGATATCGGAATTTGGAAAGTGGACAGGGAGTTTGAGTTGGTGGAAAAATAAAGGAAATGACACATATGAAGAAAGAATACTTGAAAACCGGGCTGGAGCTATTCGTAGCGAAGTAAAAGATATTGATGGTGATGGGTACGCTGATATCGTGGCGCTTTTTGGACAAGGCGACGAGGGCATCAAAGCTTATTGTGGCCAGGAAGATGGTACATATAAATCTGAATGGCTGGTCAGGCTTCCCTCTACCTATGGTTCCTGTTACTTTCAATTGTATGATTTCAACAGCGATGGTTTTGATGATATTATTTACGCAGCCGGAGACAATGGCGATTACCCGCCACTGATGAAGCCCTACCATGGGATCCGGATTTTCACTCACTCTGACGATGGTTTTAAAGAGAGTTACTTCTACGCACTTAACGGCTGTTACAAAGCTATACCTCACGATTTCGATCAGGACGGCGATCTGGATATAGCGGCAATATCGTTCTTCCCTGATTTTGAAAATAGCCCGGAAGAGGGCTTTATTTTCTTAGAAAACAAAGGGGACATGTATTTTGAAGCACAAGCTTTTTCAAAAATATCGAACCTGGGTAGGTGGTTGGTAATGGATGCAAAGGACTGGGATTCAGACGGAGACACCGATCTCATCCTCGGCTCCTTAACATTCGAAGTTGTACCGGAAATGGGCTATGTGAATCAATGGATCAAAAATGCTGTCCCTTTCATCATTCTGGAAAATAAGCTCTACCACACAAAAGATTAATATTTTAATAACATGCTTCTCGCAGAGAGAAAGATAGAGGCTTCTGAATTTTAAAGTTACTTTAAGAAGGAGTGTAATGAAGCCCGGAGCAGTCCATTATTTCATATGCTTTTTACTGGCAAATCTTGTTGGGAACCTGCATGCTCAGGAATTCAGAAATAACTCTGTTCTTGCCTCAGGAGATTTTTACAAAGTACGGGTCACATCAAACGGCATTTATAAAATTGATTGCGATTTTTTCAAATCGTTAGGCGCAGACCCTTCCAAGATTGATTTACAAACTTTCGGGATTTTTGGTACACAAACAGGTATGCTTAGCCAGGCGAACAGCCAATTAGAGGTGGACGATTTGGAGGAACTGTCCTTTGCCTCCTTTGGTCTGGAAGACGGTAAATTCGACAAAGGGGATTACATATTATTTTATGCTCAAGGTCCGCATAAAGAATATTTTGATGTAAAAGAAAGGTGGCTCAAGCGGCAATTACACCTGTATGATACCGCTAATCATTACTTTATTACGACTACGTCAGGATCCGGAAAGCAAATTAAGAGTAGACCCAGCCTTGAGAAAAGTATTGGCGCTATCTCGATATACGATCACTACGAATTCCATGAAACAGAGAGCCGGAACCTTATTAAATCCGGACGAAACTGGTTCGGTGAGGAAATATCGTTATCAGAACCTTTAAGCTTCTCCTATACTTTTCCAGGCCTTGTCCCTCATCGATCTATAGTACTCAGCGCCACAATAGTCTCTACCACTACTTCTAAAAGCAATATTAATGTTTCAGTAGCTGGAAGTACAATTGGAGAACTGACCATAAAAGGAGTACCGCAGGCCTTGTATGGCGATAAAGGCATTGAGGCTTCCGGTAAGTTTAGGGTAAGGACCGACGATCTGATAGAGCCGGACAAAGTTGATTTTATGTTCGACTTTAATGATGAAAATGAAGGTGGGGCTAACCTTGACCATATGACGGTCAAAGCGCCTCGGTTTATACAACTTTACGATAACCAAACGTGGTTTGAATCAGCAGCCAGTCTGAACTTCGGCGCCACAGCTTTCCAAATAAGCAAGCCACAGGCAGAACAGTTGGTTTGGGACATAAGCAATCCATTGAACCCTATCAATCAGGAGTTTTCTATCCCGCCTAATGGAAAAGGAATTTTTAGAGTATCTACAAATGACTACAAACGCTTCATGACTTTCAGGGGCAGTGACTTTCCTGTTCCCACTGTTATAGAAAAGGTAGAGGCACAAAACCTACATGCGCTGGGTAGAGCCGACGGACTAATCATAACCGCAGATGTTTTAAGACCAGCAGCTCAACGACTCGCCGACTTTAGAAGCGATTTTGAAGGCCTAACCATTCGTGTAGCTACGGTTCAAGATATATATAACGAATACTCTGGTGGAAGAAAGGACATCACCGCTATTAGAAACTTCATTAGATCCGTTTACAGGAAAAGTGACCAACTTAAAAATGTTCTACTCCTGGGAGAAGCCACCTATTCATACTATAACCCCAAAAATCTGGTTCCAACGTACCAATCCTACAATTCCGTGCATAATGTACATAGCTATGCCTCAGATGACTTCTATGGATTTATGGATAAGGACGAGGGGGAATGGCCTGAAAATACCAGTGCAAATAATCCTGTCCATGATATGGAAATAGGAATAGGACGGCTGCCGGCAGAGAGTCTCCAGGAAGCTAATGCAGTGATAGATAAAATAATAGAGTATGAAACGGGCAGCGCCGCGTTAGGAACCTGGCGAAATAAAGCCGCCTTTATAGCCGATGACGGTGAATCAAACAAATTCCAACTACAATCCGACTTTCTAGCCACTGACCTGGAGACTAAGCGGCCATCTTTAAATCCGGATCGCGTCTTTGTAGATGCTTTTCGACAAGACCTAGCACAGAGTCCTGTCACTCAAGAGATTAATGACCACTTACAAAATGGTGTGTTAATAATGGACTTTATTGGTCATGGAGGCGAAACCGCATGGACTAATGAAGGCATCTTAAGAACCACTACTATAGAAGGCTGGCAAAACAAAAACCAACTACCTATTTTCTTAACTGCCACTTGTGAATTCGGCAGATTTGACGACCCTGACCGCAGGTCAGGAGCTGAATTAGCTTTACTGAAACCAGATGGTGGATCAATTGGCATGTTTACAACGACACGGCCTGTATTTCTTGGCACCAACTTCGAGTTAAGTAAGGCTTTTTATGATGCACTATTTACAAGCTTGGAAAAAGATAGACAGGTTCGCCTCGGCGAACTGATGCGTTTAGCCAAAAACTCAAGCGAGTCCGGTGTCGTCAACAGAAACTTCTCATTACTTGGCGACCCATTTACCAACCTGGCTTACCCCAAAGAGGAAATGATTCTGACTACTATACAAACGGAAGAGCCGATTGTAACCGACAGCGTATTTCACCCTCTGGACAGAGTGCTGCTTTCCGGTGAAATACATAAAAATGGGGTAAGGGATGAATTCTTCAATGGCGAAGCTGAAATTATGGTTTTTGATAAACCTCAGGCAAGAACTACTCTTGGCGAAGAGGGACCTGAAACCATTATGGAGTTTTACAACCGAGATAATATTCTCTTTAAGGGCAATGTGTCTGTTAAGAATGGTGAGTTTGAGGCGGCAGTTGTTTTACCCTTAGATCTTGATAGTATAGTTGGTAATGCGAAAATAGGAATGTATGCTGCAGACTTAAGCAACCATACAGACGCTTCAGGAGCAGCCTCAAATCTTAGAGTGGGTGGCGTACCCGCATCGCTGATTACAGATAGTACCCCCCCGGAGATCGGAGCATATTTAAATAATAGAGATTTCGTACCTGGCGATGTGGTTGCCGATAATCCGGTTTTACATGTAGAACTTTCTGATGAAAGTGGCATAAACTTATCTACCAGTAGAGGCAGGGGCGTCAAAGGTATTCTCGATTTCGAGCAGGAATTTGATCTAACACCATTTTACGCTGCGCTATTGGATAGCTACTGCAAAGGGTCTATTGAATACCAATTGCCCGATATCCGACCGGGAAAACACAATTTAGCCATTAAAGCTTACGATACATACAATAATAAGTCCAGGATAGAAATTGATTTTTTGATGGTTGATACAAGTCAGGTCGTTGTAACTGAGCTCAAATACTTCCCGAATCCCAGTGACGATTGTGTAAACATCGAAGTGAAATATGAAAACCACCCGGATGACACCGTCATTGACTTTAGACTATTTTCAAATGAGGGCAGTGAAGTAAGCCGAATTACAAAAAAACTTGAGCAGAAAAACCTGCCTGATAATAATGAATCTATTGAAGTATGTAAGTCAAAAAATGGCGGATTAATAGAGAATGGTCTCTATTATTTTATTCTTCAAATGTCACCTGGTGAGGCACGTCAGAATCGCCAATCAGGTCGAATAGTTTTCTCAGATTAGAGCCACTTAAAGTTAAGTTAACATCTTAACAAACCATTAAAGGTATCATCATTAGACATTAATGATGAGGTCATATTGCCATGGTAAATTAGAGCCATAATCTCACAAATAACTCTAAAACCATGAAACAATTTCGACTCCTTTTATTCATGCTGGTTTTGGCTCCTTTTACTAGCTTCAGCCAGTTTTTCTTTGATGTGTCAGTTGACACTTCCTGGAACCCTATGGAGGTTGTATTTCCTCCATCACCCTTACAACATCAAATCCTTTTTGTAGGCGCTGATGATGTAGTTCAGACCACCGCGACTTATGGAAATGCTCCCGGACAGGCACTTGCCAAACAATGGCATGATTTCATTGGCTTTACTCCCGATGACGAATCTGATGACTTAGGTTGGATAAGTGTAAATCACGAGATGATCATTGCTAATGATAGTATAGGAGATGGAGGCGGAATGACGGCATTTAAGGTGCGAAGAGATCCCATTACAGATTTGCTTGAAATTGTTCCTCAAACTTTATCTGACGGCCGTTCTGGTGAATTTTTCAACGTGGACTTCGTAAATACCGTAGGTGAAACCGGTATGAATTGCGGCGGAATAACGTCATCTGTAGATGGTAGAATCTGGACAGCTGAAGAGTGGTTCCGGTCTAGTAATGGTTCTTTAGGCGGTCAGGTTCGTGACCTGGATCCCTGGACTATCAATACTGATATCCCAGGAAACTTTGCAGGTCAAACGATCGAGAAGTTTGAAAACTTTAATTACATGGTGGAGATTGATCCTAAGGAGGCGGTTGCCATTAGAAAACAATATAACTGGGGACGCCAGCCGTTTGAAGGTGGCGCCATAGCAGCAGACAACAGAACCGTATATTTAGGAGCGGATGCAACTCCCGGTATCTTCTCAAGATTTGTGTCCGATACACCGGGAGATTTCCGATCAGGTAAATTATATGCCTATAAACATGATGCTGAAGGCGAGCCCTGGGTAGAGATTTCAAGTACCGACCTGGAAACCGCACTTAACTACACTGACGAAGCGTTGGCAGCCGGAGCTTCCATGTTTAACTGGTTAGAGTGGGTTTATTATCATGAGGGTAAAGTTTACATGTCTGAAACGGGTAGAGACAACTTAGGTACTCGCCTCTCGGGTGGAGCAGAAAAAGGTGGCATTCTTGATTATCACTGGATAGAGCCGGTAAGAGCAAGGCACCCTGAATTGGCCGAGAAAACTGACGACCAAGTCCTTGATTTCGTACTCTCCGGATTCTATAATGATTACTACGGCAGAGTATTAGAATTTGCCCCCGCGACAGGTTTAGTAACAACTTATCTTAATGGGGGTCCTTTCTATGCCAGCTCTCCTGAAATTAATGAATACCCTGAGCAGCATCTGTCTAACCCTGACGGCTTGAACGTATTGGTGACCAATGGTAAGGCTTATATGCTTATCGCTGAAGACTTGAACGGAACATCAAACGGCAGAACACCTGCAGGAATTAGCAATAGAACTTGCGAGTTGTACTTATTAGACATGTCATTAGAAGATCCGACTCTTGATGATATGGTAAGAATTTCAATCGTTCCACTTGGAGCTGAAATGACCGGAGTACAGCCTACCCCTGACGGTAAAACAATTCTTGCAAATTCGCAACACCCTTCCAGCAGCAACCCTTACCCTTACAACAACTCTTTAACTTTTGCTATCACAGGATGGGATGAAGCAATTACGGCTATCACGTCTTTAAAAGGTATTGAAAATCAGCTTGAGGAGAGCTTGGAATTCCAGGTATGGCCAAACCCGGTATCTCGCCAATTGAACTTCAATCAAGTTATTGACGCCGCTCTTTACGACAATTCAGGTAAGCGAATCAAAGTATTCAGAGCTCAGAAAAGTCTTGACGTCTCCGATATCAAAGCCGGAGTTTATTTCCTCAAAACTGATTCTGGCAAAGGAAGAAAACTTATCATTCAATAATTATTTAAAGATTCTTACTAAAGCTAGGCGCCTCGGCGCTTAGCTTTTTTCATTTTAACTCAATTAAATTAATATGAGGGCTAAATACTTACTCATACTTACAGCTATTCTATTTACAGCTACAGTGTTAAATACCGCGTTGAAGGAAAGACCAACCACTAATCATCTTTCTGCAATAAAAGATACTTATATTTCTGGACTGGACGATTTAGTTACCAATACTGAAAATTATAGCAAATCCTTTAGCAGCATATCGCTGGCACAACTACGAAGTGAATTCCTAAAGTTGCGAATCCAGTATAAAAGACAGGAACCACTAGCGGCTTATTTTGATCCTGAATTCGTTAAAGACTACATTAATGGCGCCCCTCTAAATTCACTTGAAAGAAAGGCGGACGATAATATCACGGTACTAACGCCGGAAGGTTTTCAAATACTAGATGAAATATTATTTAGCGAAACCCCAAACCTTGGAGAAGCCGCAAGTTTAACCGCTCTTCTGGCGGCTAATCTCAAAAAATTCAAGCGCTTTCAAGAGAAGTTGTTAGTAACCGATAGGCATGTATTTGAAGCATCTCGTTTTCAGGTGTTAAGAATATTTACTATGGGCCTTAGCGGGTTCGATAGTCCTTCATTAAGCCAGGTGATGGCGGAGCAAAAGGCTGGCCTGGAAACGATCACTTTTTTAATAGCACACTACTATTCTTTTATTGATTCGAAGGATACCACTATAAGCAAAAGGCTTAAAGAAAATTTGGCCAATGCCATCTCCTACCTGAGTGAAAATCAAGACTTTGATACATTTAACCGAGTTGAATTTTTCAAAGAACATCTTAATCCTATATTCGAAGATCTACTGAATGCACAAAAGGTATTAGGGGTTGAAACTTACTATGAGACCTCACCACTTCATCAAAAGCATCCTGTTAACTATTTTGCCGAAAATTTATTTGATGCCGATTTCCTTGATAAGAATTATTTTGTGCGCTATCCTAAAGAGGAGTATAACTCCAAAGTCATTGCGTTGGGAAGGACACTGTTCTTCGATCCTGTCTTATCACAAAACAATCAAAGAGCATGCGCCTCATGCCATAGTCCTGAAAAGGCCTTCACCGATGGTCTAAAGAAAAGCACGGCATTTGATTTTAAGGGTACAGTTGAACGAAATTCGCCTACACTGATTAATGCTGTGTATGCTGATCGCTTTTTCTACGACCTGAGAGTGGAGGTTTT
Organism: uncultured Flammeovirgaceae bacterium; assembly: GCA_937899105.1. GTDB lineage: Bacteria > Bacteroidota > Bacteroidia > Cytophagales > Cyclobacteriaceae > Fulvivirga. The sequence goes on from CALBPF010000338.1 coordinate 60,847, forward strand.
AGACGATCAAATAGAACACGTGGTTGTAGACCATGATGAGTTCAGAAGTTCTTTTCTTGAACTCAATGAAAAACTTGCTGAAAGCGATGAATACAATGAACTCTTTAAAAACGCTTTTCCTAACCTTGGCGCCGAACCCATTAAGAAATATTCTATATCTGCAGCGCTTTCAGCATACATCACGTCTCTTTCAAGACTTAACAGCCCGTTTGATCAATACATGCGGGGAGAACTTGAAACCATAGATTCGGATGTTATAAAAGGCTTCAATTTGTTCTATGGTAAGGCGTCATGTGGAACTTGTCACTTCGCCCCGGTATTTAATGGATTAGTTCCTCCTACCTTTGAAGAGTCAGAATCTGAAGTACTTGGTGTACCTGCCGACACTTCCAACACCACAATTGATAAAGATCCGGGTAGAATTGCTGGCCGAATTAAAGAGTCCTCGGAAATATTCATACACGCCTTCAAAACCCCCACGGTAAGAAACATTCAATGGACAACTCCTTACATGCACAATGGAGTATATGAAACATTAGAGCAGGTAGTTGATTTTTACAACAAAGGCGGGGGTAAAGGCATGGGGCTAAATGTACCTAACCAGACGCTACCCGCAGACCCTCTTGAACTTACAACGGAAGAACAACGGGAGATCATTGTCTTCATGAAATCATTGTCCGATTTAGACAGTAATCCGGAAATACCAATACAGCTTCCCGTTTTTGCAAATAATAAAGAGTTGAATAACAGAAAAATTGGAGGTGAGTATTAAATCATGTGTTTACAACTCGACGCAGCAAACTTTTAGTGAGGCTTCCGAAGTTTTGTAAAACTTCAGAAGTCATTTCATAAGAACATTGGTGAGATGTAAGAAGTTATCGTCGGATATTCTTTGGTATCTTTAATGCATCGAAGACTTTCAACCGATAGATACTTTCAACACGATATGGATATTCGTTTTTTTGGCGGCGGCAGCCCAAGGCATTTTTTTAAGCCTGGTTCTCGCGCTCAAGGATTCTAAAACGCAGACGATTCTTGCTTCACTTATATTCCTTTTCAGTGTTTGTTTGTTCTACTACACCGGCTATTGGGCTAATATTCTATACAAACTACCTCGGCTGTTCGGTTTGGCCACAGGGCTGACCTACCTATTTGGCCCGTTACTTTACTTCTATATCAAATCCGGAAAAAAAACAATCTACTATTCTCCTAAGCACTTTATCCCCTTTGCTGTTTATACTGTTTATTTCATCCTTCAGGCCTATTTTATATACCCAAGGTGGAGATGGCTGGATAGTACTCAGACTTTAGCGCAAAACGGACATCTCATATTCTATATCTTTTTGATTTACAACCATATTCAAAAAGCCAAAGAACAACCTGCCAAATTACAACTCTGGAGAACACAACTTCTTATAGCTTATAGTGGGTATGCGCTTAGTTTTTTGATCTACTATATACTGGTTTGGATGGGTTGGCTTAAAGTTGAATATGACTATATAATTTCTTTAGCAGCAGCGGTCTTTATTTATTTTGTAGGTTACAGAGGCTTTGCCAATCCTGAGATGCTTGGAGAATATGACCGGTACCGATATGAGAAATCCTCCCTCTCTGACTATGCAGCTAAATCCATCTTAAAAAAGATCAAAGAGTATTTTGAAAAAGAAAAGGCATATCGAAATAGCGAACTTCGATTAGGAGAAGTAGCTACACAAACTGGTCTGTCGACACACCAGATATCACAAGTCTTAAATGAATTTGCCGGAGTCACATTTTCAGATTTCGTAAATCGGTACCGGTTGCAAGAGGCTAAATCGTTGCTAGCAAACAATGCGGATTTAAAAATAATAGAAGTGGCCTTTGATTGCGGTTTCAATAACAAGACATCCTTCAATAACGTCTTTAAAAGGCATGAAGGCATGAGCCCGAGCGCATTCCGCAAAGCCAATAATCAGTCTTTAGCTGGCCTTCAGCGGTAAAGTTCTATCGGATTTACCTTCCTTGAGCTATTTTTCAGGTAGTTTCATTTAAAAAAATGAAAGGTTTACTTATCACATCTGCCCTATTAATTTCCTTTTTTAGCCACTCTCAAAACAAGCTTATAGCAGACTCTCTTTATCAAAATCAAGCCTGGCCCGAGGCTATTACAGCGTATCAAAAACATCTAAAGAAATCCCCATCGGACTCAGCTGCCTGGTTCAATACGGGAATGAGTCATCTTAGCCTTAAAAATTATCCGAAAGCTATGAAAGCATTTAAAGAGGCCTCTAAATATAACTATCCAGCAGGTCGTGTGTATCTGGCTCTCGCTAAAACATCAGCGCTAACCAACGATTTAGACGCTATGTATGAGGCTTTAGAAAAAGGAGCTGAATCGGGTTTGGCAGCATATGCTTTTATCAAGAGCGAACCAGCTTTCTCCCAGCAACTAAACGCAGATCGATTTCTTAAATTGTTAAACAAAATTAAACTTAATGCTTACCCCTGCCTATCAGCACCCAACTATCGCCATTTTGATTTCTGGTTAGGCGCATGGGACGTATTTGCCAATGGAAGAAAAGCGGGAGTTAACGTAATTTCCATGGCTGAAGGTGGATGCGCTATTCATGAAAACTACACTACCGCTGGAAATTATTCGGGCCAGAGCATTAACTACTATGATCCGATAGATGAAAAATGGCATCAGCATTGGGTAGGGTCAGGAGGTGATGTGTACAATTATCTTGAAACAAAACGTGACACGGGTATGTTGCAGTTCGAAAGTAAGTACATGGGGCCTGGGGGTCAAATAAGTCTGTCACGTCTGACTTTTACACTAAACGATGACGGAACGGTACGACAGCTTTTTGAAAGCTCTACGGACGAGGGAAGAACCTGGGCGCCGGCTTTTGATGGACTATACAAAAAGCAAAATAATCAATAAAAGGTGGGTACACTTCGCGTTTGATTTGTAGCCAGATTCAAATGCTATATCAGTCTAAAACAAACCATTAATTCTTAGTATTCATAATAAGAATACTATAATCCCTTGACAATAATTGACCTTGGCTTTATTTACAATGCAAGTAGGTAAAAATACTTAGTTGCAAATACAATTTTGTGCTGATGTGTAAGTATCCTTCAAACAAATAGCTTTACAAGCTATTTATACTCTTTAATACTCGTTTCTCATGCAGTGGACAAAAATTCTTAAAATCGGAGTCAGGAAGGATCAGGCAAGGTACATACGGGAGAAAGTCTTATTAACTAACCAGATTGCCGTTATTATTGGTCTCTTGGTAGCTGTACCTTTTATTATAATAAGCCTTATACATTTCAAGCCGCTAGCCATTTATCCGGCCTTTGGCGTACTTGTTTGTGGTCTTGTAATAGTTTTAAACTATTACAAAATCAATACTATATCTCGCATCATAATGTCGATAGCTCCTTTTTTTCTCGCGACCATCTACAATGGATACTTGACTCAACCAGGAGACTCCCCTCTAATGACTGTAGGTACTATCCAGTTAAGTTTTATGCTTGTACCTTTTTTAGTTATTGATCTAAGGGAGAAATTATTATTAGCTACGGTACTATTACCATTGATTGGCTGGTTTGTATTTATGAATGATTGGGCCAATGCTTATTTTCATATTGATTTAGATAACGGTGTAATTAAGGAAGGATACCTGTTTTACACTTCCTTATTAATCAGTGTATTGACAGCTGCGGCATGTATGCTTACAGTTCTTGTCCAAAAAATGAAATCGGATGAAAAAAATAATGAGCTGATGGAAGATATGGAGGGCAACGCAAAACAGCTAAAGCAGTCGGAGGATAAACTTAGAGCACAGATTGAGCAAATTGAATTAACCAAAAAGGAGGACAAAAAGCGTAACTGGGTTACGGAGGGTCTCGCTAATTTCGGAGAAATACTAAGATCAAATCAGGACGATACTCAAACGCTCTGTAATGAAATCATTTCCAAAATAGTTAAATATCTAAAGGCAAATCAAGGCAGCCTCTTTGTATTAAATGATGAAAACAAAGAAGACCCGCATATGCAATTGCAGGCCTGCTACGCCTGGGATAGGAAAAAATTCGTCGAAAAAAGGATCAATAAGGGGCAAGGGCTGTTGGGTCAAAGCTGGATAGAGGCGGATACAATCTATATGACAGACGTTCCGCAAAACTATATTGCTATTACATCCGGGTTAGGCCAAGCAATGCCATCCGCACTACTAATAGTACCACTCCTAGTTAATGAAGAGATATTTGGTATGATAGAAATAGCTTCATTCAATGAATTCGAAGATTATCAAATAGACTTTGTTGAAAAAGTAGGTGAAAGTATAGCTTCTACTTTGTCCTCAAGCAAAATTAACGAACGTACTAAAGTACTTTTAGAGCAATCGCAACAACAAGCCGAAGAAATGCGTGCTCAAGAAGAGGAAATCCGCCAGAATATGGAAGAGATGCAGGCTACACAAGAAGAAATGAATAGGAAACAGCTAGATCTTAACGGCAAAATGACGGCTATTAATTCATCCAATGCATTAGTAGAGTTTGAACCTGGTGGACAAATAATAGCAGCGAATGATCTGTTTCTTAAATGCATGGGTTACAACTTAGAAGAGATACAAGGTAAACACCACAGTATATTTGTAGATTCAAAAGAGTCTGCCTCACAAGAATATAAGAGATTTTGGGATAAGCTTGATTCGGGTCAGTCGTTTACAGGTGAGTTCAAAAGAAAGTCCAAGAATGGATCTGATGTATGGTTGTCAGCTTCTTATACGCCCATAATTGATTCGTCAGGGTCTGTTATAAAAGTTATTAAACTGGCTCAAGATACTACTGGAGAAAAGCTCCGAAACACAAACTTTGAAAATCAAATTAATGCAATTCACCTTTCACAAGGCGTAATAGAATTCGATTTACGCGGGCACATCCAAAATGCGAATGAGGTGTTCCTTGATTTAATGGGCTACAATATAAAAGAAATCAAGGGGAAGCACCATTCCATATTTTGCGAACCAGATTATGTAAACAGCGCCGACTATAAAGCATTTTGGAAGAAACTTGCTAAAGGTGAATTTGATCAAGGCGAGTTTAAAAGAATCAAAAAAGGCGGGAGTAAAGTACTATTAAAAGCCACCTATACTCCAATTCTTGATGCAGCGGGTAAGCCATATAAGATAATTAAGTTTGCCAGTGAAATCAATGTTTTTGCCGAAAAATCCTAAATATAGGCAGCAGCCTTGACCTTACTAGACCTCATGTACTTCTCGAAAACCCGAGGTTACTATTGATTTAGAAGAACTAAACCATTAGGAGTTATATCGGACATTTCTAAGGCTCTTTGATTCCTACGTCTACACAGGCTATTTACCGTTACAGTGAAATATTAACCCAAATTACGCAATAGGGAATTTGAGCGGTGTACTGACTTGATTAGAGGT
>CALBPF010000339.1 GCA_937899105.1 uncultured Flammeovirgaceae bacterium
CGACCGCACCATTGATGTAAGTGAAGATCAGGCCAAAGAGATGGCCCGTAAGTTATCCAAAGAAGAGGCAATCATGAGTGGTATGAGTAGCGGCGGTGCGCTTACAGCTGCTTTGCAGGTAGCTTCGGAGCTTGATAAGGGCGTAATCGTTTTTATTGTTTGCGACCGGGGCGACCGATACTTGAGTACAGGATTGTTTGATTAAAGTGTGCATATCCAGTTATTAACTCGGATACCAATTAACGAAGAAATAATATCTGGCGCTTGATGCTGGCTATGGCTGCAGCTACAAATGAAAGATAAGATGCAAGCCTTGGATAACAAGGTAATTTCGCCTTTCTACAGTATCCGTAGAATACGATTTTAACTGACTTGAGTCCTGGTTATACAGTTAAGTACTTCTCAATCTAGTTTAGTTTCCTAATTGTTATTTCAATAAAATAACTCATCTTAGTCTTAAATAACTATAGAAGATCATGCCCTTTAAGAGCAAAAGAGCTAAGATAATATTAACCTCAAGGGATAAAGTAAAATTGGAAAGGATAGTTAGATCCAGGACCGAATCTAAATCGAGGATTGAAAGGGCTCAAATGATTTTGGGCTACTCTGCCGGTGAAAGTATTAATTCACTTTCTAAACGCTTGGGGACAAACCGGCCAAAAATTGAAAGGACTGTTGATAAAGCCATCGCATATGGTGTATTAACCGCTCTCAATGACCGTCCTAGAAAGGGTGCAACTCCCAAAATTACTAAAGAAGCGAAGAGATGGTTCTTTTCGGTAGCTTGCACTAAGCCAAAAGATTTAGGCTTGGCTTCGGAATTCTGGACTTATCAGGCATTGGCTGCATACATACGCGATAATTGTAGACAGTTCGGACACCCTTCATTAAGTAAGATACGGAAAGGTACTATTTATAAAATAGTAGCTAAAAGTAACATTCAGCCTTATAAGCAACTACGCTATTCGGAGAAGCAAAATTCTGACTTTTCTTTAATGGAATATCAGGTTCTTTATGTTCATAAAGAGATAGAACTTTACAAGAACAATAAAAAAACTGAAATGATCGGTATCTTATCTCATGATGAAAAACCAGGTACACAGTCTACTGAGAACATTGCTTCCAACCTGAAACTTTTTACAGATGAGTATGTAAGCCATGGGATGGACTATGAGTTTAAAAAGCATGGCATATTCTCATTATTCATATCAATTGATCTATTGAAAGGAGAAATAGATGCACGGGTTAAGGATAGCTATAGCTCCATAGAATTTTTGGAATACCTAAAAAGGCTTGATAAAATTTATCCTATCGGCGTCAAGATCAAGATAGTACTAGATAACCACTACTGTCATACTTCGCAGGAAACAGAGATGTTCTTAAAAACAGTACCTAACCGCTTCGAATTTGTATTTACTCCCGTAAATGCTTCATGGCTCGGCCTTATAGAAGTATTTTTCAGCGAAATGACCAGAAGCTTTTTAAGGGGTATCCGTGTGAAATCAAAAGACGAACTCCAAATAAGAATATTGAAGTATATTGACGAAGTCAAGCAAATACCTCCTGTTTTAAATGGAAGTGGAAATTAGATAAAAATAAATTTCTTTATTGATACATTAATTAAGAAACTGTGTTAACGGTTAGTTAAAGGTTTACGCTTCAACGATTCTCATTATCATGAAATAGGAAGTAAATACAGTGGAATTATTTTACAGCTTTTCAAGGTTCTTTTTGTCTGTCTTTTTCTCTAGCTCCTCCACAATATTTTCTTTCGAATAAAAATAACATAGCTTGACTAATATCAGCCAGTATTTACCATGGCCGATTCATCATCCTTCCTCTTTCAGTTACAAAAGGTTATAATCCGCAATTTCCCATAATCTTCACATGACCTTTGAGACCGATAACAGTGATATTCATGTTTTATTGAAAAGATTTTTCTATTTTTTTTTGAAAAATTTTCGAAGTAAATTTAATGTTTAAGCTTGGATATCTAATAGTTTGCCTTCATATAAAATTGAACAATTTAACAAAAACTCAACTGAAGAATGACCTGGTTCTTGAAAAACAACTAGAAGACCTCATAATACCTTTAAACAAAGAAGAATTTTCACAACTGGAAAGCAACATTCTTAAGGAAGGTTGCAGAGAAGCCCTGATTGCCTGGAAAAAGGAAAAAAAACTTATCCTTATTGATGGTCACAACCGATACAAGATATGTTGTAAGCATTCTATTCCTTTCAAGGTTAGAGAGCTGCGTTTTGAAAATATAGAAGAGGCAAAGATATGGATGCTTAACAATCAGCTTGGTCGAAGAAACTTGAATCCTGACCAGATGAGTTACTACCGTGGGTTAAAATATCTCGGATTGAAGCGAAAAAAGGGAGGATATGAAAACGTACAATCAAAGGGTCAAAATGAACCTTCGACTGCGGAAAGTTTGTCACAGGAATTTAATGTAAGTGAAAGCACAATAAAAAGAGACGCCAAATATGCTGAAGGTTTGGAGATCATAACTAAGAGTAATCCGACGTTGAAGAATGACATCCTCAACGGGGAAACTAAATTCAAAAAAAGTGATGTAGCGTTGCTTACCCAATCTGAGGATGGTCAGAACATTAAATTCAAGAATGCCGCCGATCTCCACAATAAGCTAGACGTAATTAAAGACTCCGTATTCAATGATATTGAGAACAGTCTGAATGAAATTGAAGAGAAAAGAGTTAAGGCTGCGCAGGCTTTACTAAAAGAATCTGAACCTATTTTCCAATCGAAAGACGATCGGATACAAAATATAAAAGGTAGGATTATTTCTATGATGAACAAGGCAATTAGAAACAAAGACCTCACTGCTTTAGGAGATATGAAGAAGCTGATTGATAAGTTAGAATATTTGATATCCAGCGATTAACGTGGGATTTGTTTTCTATTTTGATAGTAAATGATCAGTGGTCTTGGTCGTTTTAATGCTTTGAATCGCATCAGAATTAGTGAAGTATTTGTTTAATAGATATGATAGTCGATTAGGCTTTATCTGTTGTGCTGCGTCGCTTAAGGCATTCTTTGGATCCTCATGTACCTCGATCATCATGCCACTATAGTTCTCTAATGGTGAAAAATACAGAAGAGGATCTATCTGATAACTGTTACCGGTGATATGACTTGGGTCGAGCAATACGGGTACTTCAGGAAAGTGAGCTTTTAGATCCTCGACTAATGGCCAGAGGGGTTCGTTTCTGTAGTGCGGGCTATTATGGACGGAGAAGCCCCGATGTACCGCGACGGGCTGAGTAATTCCATTATTCATGACCCGTTCTATGGCGCCTAACCAGAGTTTTCGGTCAGGGTTAATTGGGTTTTTGACCATCAGAGTCACGTCTGTACCTTTAAGCGCTTTGGAAATTTCATTTACATAAAATGGATTCACTGTGGTTCTGGCGCCCAGCCATAATATCTTAATGTTATGCTTTAAGCACTGTTCTACATGATGTGGTAAAATCACTTCAGTGGCTACGGGTATCTGGTGAATCTCCTGTACGGAACTCAACCATGGTAACCCTTTTTCACCTACACCTTCAAAATTACCTGGGAGGCTACGGGGTTTCCAAAGCCCGGCTCTCATTGCTGAAACACCGGGAATTCTCGACAGAATCTTTGCCAAATAGTCAATCTGTTCTTTGCTTTCGGGGCTACAGGGCCCAGCAATCACCATTGGGGTTTTCATATGAATTTACCTTATATTGAGTGCTGAAGAAATTATAAATTTGTGGTTGCAAAATTTTTTTCTCCAATAGCTGCAATGTAGCAAAATATTTCTTAATTGAAAATCAACTTTTTAGCGTGTATTGAATCAGTATGACGTATTTGAAAGACTATGTATCAGCATTTCAGCGCTATAGAAGTGGTAAATAATACTGACATTTCGATAAGTCAGTTTTAATAATGTAATCGAAAGTTCATTCTGAACTTTCGATTACATGGTATCCTTGTAATCTCCAGCTTTAGGAATAATCTTCAGTAATAGATCCGTGAATAGATTGGAACAAGTATGTTAAAAAAATAGAGTTGATATTGACGTTTAAATTTAATCACCTGTTTATCTAGGGTTAAAAAAATGGTTCAATGTTAACTGTTTATTAAATCGTATAAATAAACTTACATCGTCATATCATCCTTTTGGAATTTTAGAAAATTGTTCTAATTTCAAAATTCCATTGGCTAGAAATACCACAAAATAAAAGCAATGTAACTTGCTTCAGCGTAAGCTGTGCTCAATCGGTAGACTTATGTTATACTCTTCGGATAAATGGTATGTACTGCTTACCATGCCCAAAGCGGAAAAAAAAGTGAGAGACTATCTGGAACGTAAAAACCTGGAGGTATTTTTACCTTTATATAAGAGGGTAGTTCAGTGGAGCGATAGGAAAAAAAAGCTGTTTGCTCCACTTTTTCCGGGGTACATATTTGTGCGGTTAGATAATAAAAGTTTTCACAAGGTCTATGACACGCCTGGAGTTTTGAAATTTGTTACGATACAAGGAGTAAAAGACACTGTGCCCGATGACGAAATTGATACCATCAAGTTATTGATACAGGGTAAGCCTGAAATATGTGAAAGACATTTTGAACCCGGACAGGTCGTAGAGGTATTTTCAGGACCATTTCTTGGATTAAAGGGTGAGCTTATCAAATATAAAGGCAAAGACAGGGTATTGGTACACTTGAACACTGTAAATAAAAGTGCGATGTTGGAGATCCTACCTAACCAACTTAGGAAATGTCCTGGTAAAAAGGTAAGTAAGGTAACTGCCTAGTTACAAATATTCATTACAATTCCAGCTTCAGAGAATCAGGGTTATAGTTGAGCTAAAGGATCTGATTAATCAACATTAGAATTCTAAAAAGTGGTAAAAGTTGCCATCGATGAGTCATAGCATACAATTGTTGAATTATGAAAAAGAAAGAAATAGTAAAAGGACTGAAAGAAATCCTTGTGGACAAATTGGATGTCAATTTAAAAATGGAGAGCATCAAAACTGATGTGCCATTATATGAGGGTGGAATAGGATTGGATTCGATTTCAATTGTTAATCTGATCGGTCTCACAGAAGAGCGGTTTAATTTCCGCTTTGAAGATGACGAGATCAGTACAGAAATATTTGGCAGCCTGGATGCACTATCTTCTTTTATTGAAAAAAAACATGCTGCCGCCCAAGTATTTAACCTTTAGCATTACCTGTCTACAGCGCAAAATACGTTCAAAGCGCTCATAAATATTAGGGGATGATCATTGCCACTCAATACTATTTGACTTAATCGATGTCTAATTCTTTGCTAGATATTTGACTAATCTTAAAACATCAATTTCTAAAAAATGGAAGAAACGCTACAAAACCTAATAGTCGGGCAGTCCGAAGCAAAAGGATCGACTTTCGGTACTGCACCTACCAGAAACGAATTTTATACCAACTATCCTTATTTTAAGTACTGGAAAAGTGATTTTAATACTCACTTGACTGATCCAGAAGGACTTATCATTTATATTCATATCCCGTTTTGTGTGCAAATTTGTGACTACTGTTTCTATATGAGAGAGGTACTCAAATCGCCTAAGCAAATGAGTGAGTACATTGATACATTATGCGAAGAAATTAAACTAGTAAGTAACCGCTTTAATCTTCTACATCGTAAGGTAGATGCTATTTACATTGGAGGTGGAACCCCATCTCTTTTGAAGGAAAAGCAGTTTTTCAGAATAGTGGATACACTACATAAGTATCATCAGATAAAAGATCCTGAATTTACTGTAGAGGCTGAGCCCGGAACTTTCAGTTTTAAAAAGATAGAGTGGTACAAGCAAGGAGGCGTCACTCGCATAAGTATGGGGGTACAATCTTTTGATGACGAAATCATTCGGTTGAGTCACCGAAAACATACAGGTGAAATGGCATTGAAAGCTGTTAATATGGTGAAAGATGTGGGATTCTATTCCAATATTGATTTGTTAAGCGGGTTAGCAGGCGAAAGTATGGATACCTGGAGAAAATCTGTAGATACCGCCATCCAAAGCGGTGTTTCGATGCTAACCATATACCGGATGATCAATTATTCAAATACTACGTTCTTTGATAAATCTGTGCGTAAAGATCAATTGGCTTTACCTTCAGATCAACAGGAAGTGGAATTTATGACACATGCTGTCCAAAAAGTTCAGAATTCTGGGTATGACAGTTGGAGTTCATATATGTTTGTGAAAGACAATTACAAACACACCTACACTGAAAAATCATCCAGAGGACATGATCACATTGCTTACGGCGCCTCTTCATTTGGGAAGTTTGGAAATGTGGTTTACCAGAATTCGAACATCGTAAAGCTATACAAGGAGAAAGTAGCAAATGGTGAGGTGCCGATCTCGAGAAGTTATGCTTTGTCTGCTAAGGATGAAATGATCAGAGAAATATTGCTTTGTACTAAATTATTCTCCTACACCAGTGATGAATTCGAGGTGAAATATGGGTTTAATTATATCGATCTGATCAAAGACGCCGTCGTAAAACTTGAACGTGAAGACTATATTGCCATAGGAGAAAGAGGTATTGAGCTAACACAAAAGGGAACAGTATTTGGCGATTATGTAGGTATGGCGCTGGCCTCAAGCCTTAAAAATACATTGGCATTGGATAATATTAGCTTTACTTACTAGTCATAAACTTATCGGATAATAAATCTGCACTATTACTATTGAGCTATAATACGCTGATATTATTGTGTTTATTAACCAAGTACAGTGCGTCCGCCTAGATGAATTTTTAAATGAATATATTATGAAAACTCTAGAACATCTGATCTTTAATTTAGATCAAAGTCCTTTGTCAACTGTGCCTTTCCACTCTGATGTCGAGGGCATTGACCGGTATTTTTCAGATACGTTCCCCCTGCACATGGCTATACATAATGTCGATCGTAAAGATGAAGTGCAAATGCAGTATACCAAACTTCACAAGCATGATGTAGCCGAAATAAATGTTATCATCGGAACCGATCAATTACAATATAGGATTGGTCTTGAAGATAAAGAATTCGTCGTCGGCGCCAATACGGGTATATGGATACCGGCCGGGGTGCGGCACTCGGCTAATTTGGTCAAAGGAAAGGGTTACTTTATCGCCATTCGGTTAGATGCCATACCCGAAAAATTGACCAAAGAAAAGGCTGAAATTTTAACAGCTTCAAATGCCGAGTGATCTAACACCCAGGTAGGCCGTTTTTTATATGCACAGCTCTTTCAATACTGAACTGATCAAACAGCGCCTCTTGAATAGCGAAAGCTTGATCTGCGATGAGCAACATACTTTATTTTACAGTGATTGTGAACCCTTATTTACCAAAAGTACGCGAGATACTTCACTTGATATATTACTTCTCGACAACAGATTACCCATGGTATTGCAACTCATCCATTATTTGTTAGATCAAAGAAGTTTTCTAGCGCTTAATGGCACATCTGAAGGCGCTCATTTAAAGGAAAATTTCACCACCTTTTGTAATAAAATAATATCATTCGATGGAAAAATAAAATGGAGCAATATTAACAGTGGCATTAAGATTTTTGATAATCCATTTTTTCGGTCTCGGAAAGCAATATTTCATGAGGATAAATCATATCTCGTTCTCAAAACTTCCGGCTCTACGAACCGGCCAAAGTTTGTATTACATGATCAAAGCCATGTATTGAGAAACGCGCTAGGTTCGGCCAGCAAGCTAACTTTATCACCCGAGGACAGAGTGTTGATCCCCGTTCCGGTATACCATTCATATGGACTAACGACCGCATTGATCCCTTCCATCATAGCAGGATGTTCTGTGAAACTTGTTAGTAACACCAACATAATACGTCTGATAGAGGCAATTAAGTCGTTCAAGCCGACCGTCATGTTTGCCACACCGAGCCTTATCGAAATGTTGTTGAAAATGAGGACAAAGATTACCATTCCCAAGGTTACCACTACCGCTGGAGACAGGCTAAGGGAAGATCTATTTTTGGAATATGAGCAACGGATTGGTACTCTTTTGAATCTCTATGGGTCTACAGAAATGGGGGCGATGGCCGTTTCTGATGTGAGTCAACCATTGATTGACAGAGCAAAAAGCGGAGTGAGCGCGCTGCCGGGTGTAGAATTAAAGGTGCAAAATACTAAAGATCAATCAGGAGCTATATATTGTAAAAACGAAAATCGATTTATTGAATACCTGGATTATGACGGTGTGAGCATTCATTCTCCCGATAATATCCATAATTGGTTCGATACTAAGGATTATGGTCAATTAAACGGAACCGAGATAAAGGTATTAGGAAGGTCTGATCATAAGATCAATCGTAATGGTATTTTATTGTCGTATTTCGAAATTGAGAATGCCATTGCATTAGCCTGTAAGGAATTAAAAAAGGTGGTAGTTGTAAAACAACAGTCGGCACAAGATATTATGGGCGCCCAGTTTGCTATTATATGCCAACCAAAAAAGGACGATACTATAATCGATCATGAATTAATAAGACGAAAATGTGTAGAAAACTTAAGTAAAAGTATGATTCCCGATGCCATTCAGTTGGTGGATGAAATGCCTCAATTGGCCAATGGTAAGATAGATCGAAGATCCTTACAAAAAAAGTTTGATCATCTTATTGGATAAGAGTTACCAACTAATAGTATGAGCCCAATGGCGCCATTTATAGTTCTACAGGTTCGCATTTTGTATCAGCTAATTTTAATAAATACAGTTACATGACTCTGAATAAGATACTTAATGAAAGAGCGTCATTGATAGAAGAAGGAGTTACCTTTATTGAGCAAGGTCGTAAAGACTCGTTTCTTTCCTACGCTCAGCTGTACCATAAATCATTAAAGGCTCTAGGGTATTTACAAGAACAAAAGATAATGCCTGGTGACGAGTTGATTTTTCAAATTGAAGATAACAAGACTTTTGTCATCATTTTTTGGGCATGCCTATTGGGGGGAATAATACCTGTCCCATTAAGTATCGGCCGTAACGATGAACAACGGAATAAGGTTTTTAAGGTATGGAATGTACTGAATAATCCATATTTGGTGATGAACCGAAATCAAAGAACTAAATTTAAAAGAAACATTAACTCCATTAGTAAACACTCCCGTTCACGTAAAAATATACTTAAAAAAACATTCTTGACTGATGATATACTTAATGAAAAGAATGAGGGCATCGAGCAAGAAGTGGACTCGGATCAAATTGCATTTATACAATTTTCGTCCGGGTCAACAGGCGACCCAAAGGGAGTCGTACTTACACATAAAAACCTATCAACTAATGTCGCTGCAATCAGTCACGCCGCGGAATACAGCAAAAATGATTCCCTGATCAGTTGGATGCCGTTAACGCATGACATGGGTTTGATCGGATTTCATATTAACCCCTTATTAAATGGAATAAACCAATACATAATCAGCACAGATCTATTTATACGGAGGCCATCTGTGTGGTTGGATAAAGCTAGTGAATATAGTGCGACGGTGTTATCTTCTCCTAATTTCGGCTATAAATATTTAATGAAACATTGCAATGTAGCTGCTCAAAATGAGTGGGACCTTTCTGCTGTAAGAATAGTTTACAATGGGGCAGAGCCCATATCATTAGCCATATGCGAGGACTTTTTAGAGGTTATGGCCAGTCAGGGGCTAAAAAGAAATGCCATGTGCCCGGTTTATGGACTAGCAGAGGCAAGTTTAGCGGTATCCATTTCGGGCATAGAAGATAACATAATTTCCTGTTTACTTGATAGAAACAAACTCAACTTTGGTGATCGAATATCAGAAGTGAATGACAGGTCAGGCGCGGTTAACTTTGTTAATGTGGGAAAGCCGATCAATGACTGTCTAGTGCGCATTACGAATAATAGAAATGAACCAGTTGCCGATCAAACGATTGGACACATCCAGATAAAAGGAGATAATGTTACTTCTGGTTATTACAACAATAAAGAAGCTACCAAAGCCGTAGTACAAACAACTGGATGGGTAAAAACCGGTGATCTGGGTTTTATAAAAGAAGGGGCGCTATACATTACAGGTAGAGAAAAAGACATCATTTTTATCCATGGACAAAACTACTACCCTCATGATATAGAAAGAGTGGCAGAACAAGTAGAAGGTGTAGAGTTAAACAAGGTGGTGGTTGCAAGCCATCTCGATCATGATACGGGAAAGGAAGAGGTTCTTGTATTTGTTTATCATAAACAAGGTATTGAGAAATTCATTCCTATAGTTCATACTTTGAAGAATGTGATCAACAAAGAGATCGGCATAGAAATAGATAAAGTATTGCCGGTGAGGGACATTCCCAAAACCACCAGCGGCAAGCTTCAAAGGTATAAGTTGGTTGAGCGTTATAAGGACGGCTACTACGATAATGTAGAGTTACAATTAGAGAGAGTAGATGTCCAGGAGGTCACATCAACAAATACTGTTGAACCGCCTGCCAACGAAACCGAGAAAAGATTGCTGAGGATCTGGCAAAGAGTTTTGAAAGATGAGGGCCTGGGCGTTACAAGTCCATTTCTTAGTGTAGGCGGAAATTCGTTAAGAGCTGCGGAAATTGAAATGTGGGTATTAAAAGAATTTCAATTAGACCTGCCAGCTAGTCTGATATATGAAAAAGGTACAGTTAGGGCGGTTGCCAATGAGATCACAACGCTTGATGCACAAAGATATAACCCGATCCCCAAAGTAACTTCCCAGGGTCAATACCCATTAACCTCGGCTCAAAAACCACTTTATTATGGATGGGAAGCAAATAAGAATTCAATAGCTTACAACATACCTATAGCGCTATTGGTTGATCGTAAAATAAATGAAGAAAAACTTGAAAGTTGTATCAAAAAAATAATTGCCAGGCATGATGTACTTCGCATGTCATTTAACACTCAGGCAGAACCTTACTCCCTATTGCACGAAGGAATCGATTTTACCCTGGAATATTCTAAAATTGAAACTAACGAACTTGATAAGGAACTTAAGAAACGTGTAAGACCATTTGACCTAAGAAAATTGCCCTTATTCCGGGTTGAGTTAGTCGAAATAGGTCAAGATCGACATATACTGCTCTTAAATTTTCATCATATCATTTCAGATGGTATTTCTGTCTACCATTTTATTGAGGAACTCTTTCAGCTTTATGATGGAGGTGTTATTCCTTCACTACCAGCAAGTTATAGAGACTACAGCCACTGGGAAAGGAAGATTCTGAACTCAGAAACTATAAAATTGCAGCAGGAATATTGGTTAGAGCAACTAGGAGGTGAACTACCTATATTAGATTTACCAACAGACTTTTCCCGTCCCGCCATCTTTAGTAGTAGCGGAGAAAAAATACAACTTTGTTTTAATAATACTACTAATAACAAGTTGAGAGTACTTGCTAGTAGGTACCACTGTTCCTTGTCAGAACTGATGTTCACGATATACGGATTATTGATTTATACTTACACAAGACAAGAAGATATCATTATAGGCGTGCCCGTTGCGGGAAGGAAACATCCTGATATATTGAGCTCACAAGGAATGTTTGTGAATAATTTGCCCGTTAGGATACACATTGATAAAAGCCCATCCTTTCTCGACGTACTTGATAATCTAAAGACAAGTTTCCATTTGGCGCTTGCCAATCAGCTATATCCATTCGAGTACCTCGTCGACCAAGTTACTGAACGGAGAGACCCAAGCAGAAATCCATTATTTGATACAATGTTTGTCTATCAAAACATGGGATTTTCCGACATTAAAACCAACGACTTTAACGCTTCTTGGTATTCATTTGATCCTGGATTCTCAAAATTTGACCTTTCCATAGAGATTATTGACAATGGAAGCACACTTCACTATGGCTTCGAATATGCTACTGACTTATTTAAAAAAGAAACCATCTTTGGTCTAATAGATCATTTTGACCGTTTGATTGGCGCAATTCTTAACGATCCAACATGTCAACTGTCTGACTTGTTGGAGCTTACTGCCGCAGAATATGAAAATCAAATAAGAAAGTATAATGCTTCCCATGCACCATATCCAAAGAATAAGACCATTCATGAATTGTTTAAGGAGCAGGCATGTAAATACAATACTAGCACAGCTATCTTATTTAATGGCGAGGCCATCACGTATGATCAACTGGATAAAAGCGTTGATAGATTAGCCTTTTCGCTGAGGGAGCAGGGTGTTGAAATAGGCGCTATTGTAGGTGTTTTATTTGATCGGTCTCTAGCATTTATAGTAAGTATCCTAGCGGTTATGAAGGCCGGTGGCGCTTATTTACCTATAGATACGGATCTGCCCATGGGCCGTGTAGAGTATATTTTCAATAATAGTAAATGTGGCTTTGCACTCACATCCGATAGTAACAGTAAGTTGCTGTCCGATCTCATCAATTCCAAAAACCTCGATCAACACTTAATAACCATTAACGTTGATGAACATGATTTCTTATCCGAACATCAGGCTGAAATAGAAAACATTAATGTAGCTACCGATCTGGCTTATACAATATATACATCAGGAACAACCGGAGGCCCTAAGGGTGTAATGATAGAGCACAGATCGTTGGTCAATTATATCCATTGGGCGGCAAAAACGTATGTAGATGGCCAGGATTCACATTTTCCATTGTTTACTTCCGTTTCATTCGATCTTACTATCACATCGATCTTCACCCCATTATTAACAGGGAATAGAATTGTTATTTACGATTCAGATGATATTGCCATCAAGAAGGTGATGGAGGATAATCAGGTTAATGTTATCAAACTGACACCATCACATCTTAAAATCATTAATGAGACCCTGACAAATAGCTTCGCATCCAAAAGTAAAGTGAAAAAGTTCATTGTTGGTGGCGAAGCGCTGGATACCTCATTGGCAAGGAAGATTTACGATAAATTTAATGGGGATATAGAAATTTATAACGAATACGGACCAACAGAGGCTACGGTAGGTTGTATGACCTATTTATTCGATCCTAAAGAAGACTCATTGACTGTGCCTATCGGCTTTCCTATCTCTAATGCACAAGTGTATCTTTTGGATGAATCATTTAAGCCGGTCTCCATAGGTATTTACGGTGAGATCTTTGTTTCAGGAGATGGGGTAGCAAAAGGATATATTTTTAATGAAGAATTAACTTCACAAAAATTTATTCCTGATCCTTTCAGGGAAGGACAAATGATGTATCGGACGGGTGATGTTGCCAGGCGTCTTTCTTCGGGAGTACTGGAATTTATTCGTCGTAAAGACGAGCAAGTCAAAATTAACGGGTACCGGGTAGAGCTTTCAGAGGTAGCACATTACCTCAGGAAGTTTGATGGCATAACTGATGCTTTGATAACGGTGCAAAAAGGAGAGCTAAATAATGTAGCGCTGTATGCATACTTTACAACCAACGAGGAAAAGGAACGGTCTGTAAATGAGTCATCATTGAGAAACTACCTGGCCCAACTACTGCCTTACTATATGGTCCCTGCGCATTTTGCCAGACTTGAAGAAATTCCGCTTACCCGAAACGGAAAAGTCAACTATGCAAGCCTGCCCTTGGCTAATAATGATGGGAAGTTCAAAAAGCCTGAAAATGATATTGAAACTCTTTCAATTGAAGCCTGGGAAAAGGTATTAGGAAATCAATCTTTATCTACTACTCATAACTTCTTTGAGTTAGGTGGGGATTCTATCAAAGCAGTACAGATATCTTCGCGGTTAAGAGAAAAAGGAGTTATCATTGAAGTCAGAGATATTCTTACCTATCAATCTATAGACGCTATAAGTCCATATGCCAAAAGGATAGGTCAAACACGAACCTATGAGCAGGGTGTAATCCAGGGAGAATTTGGCTTGTTTCCAATCGCATCCTGGTTTTTTCATCAAAACTTTAAGAACCCTGATTTCTATAATCAGTCTGTTTTACTCGATATCAACGATCAACTTAATACACAGCATCTCGAACAAGCCTTTACCTATCTAATTGAATGGCATGATGAACTACGGATAAATTATAATCTTGATAAGAACATTTTATTTTACAACACAAAGCACCTTAACAAAAGTTTTGAACTTAATAGCTTTAGTTTATCAGATGCGTCCGAGTTACCTTTTATCTGTCATAAACTCCGTGATTCCTTTGATATTAAAACAGGCTTATTAATAAAAGCTGCTATTATAAAGGTAAAAGATGATCAGGACGTCAGACTGTTTATCGCAGCACATCACCTGGTGATCGATGGCCTGAGCTGGCGTATACTGCTTTCAGACCTTTACCGCATTTATAAAGATATAGAGGCAGGTGTTTCAATACATATGGCGCAAAAAACGGCTACTTTGATAGAATGGTTTGATGCTTTACAATCTTATCAGTATGCCACCTCGGAGGAAAAATATTGGAAAGATGTTCAATCGTTAAAATTCAGTATCCCCCAGGATTTTGAGACCCATGATTGGAAAGTAGAAAACCTGGGAAGACTCGGCAGGTCTTTAGAGCAAGAGCAAACTGAACTTTTGATTAAGGGAAAACACAACACTTATGGGACCGATGCACTTGTATTGTTAAACGCTGCCCTGGCCATGACACTAGCAGAATGGACAGGTGAAAAGGTGTTGGTAGTGGAACATGAAAATCATGGAAGACATTTGGAAGGCATTGACGCCTCTCGTACGTTAGGTTGGTTCACAGCATTATATCCTGTTCTACTGAAAATAGAAGAGGAGACTATACCCTCTATTATTAAGTCCGTTAAAGAACAACTAAAACGTGTACCTGGTCAGGGTATTGGATATGGTGTTAGGGCTTTTATGCATGGGGCTCCCATCAGAACTGACGACTTAAGTTCTGAATTAAGGTTCAATTATCTTGGTCAACTGGATGAGGTAGTGAATAACGATCTATTCAACTATAATTCACAATGGTCGGGTATAGAAACCAGTAGGTCGAATCATTTTAGTACAAAATTAGAATGCAATGGTATAGTTGTAAATGGAATATTTTCCCTGGAAATACTTTATAACCGCAAGGCTCATAAAGACTCTACTATCCAATGGCTAACTGAAAAGTTCTTCAGTTACTTATCGATAATTCTTGATCATATAAAAAACGAAGACGACTTACACTTAACTCCTTCCGACTTTGAAACCGCCAATTTGGATCAGCAAGAATTGGATGCATTGTTTGATTAAAATACTCAAACTATTCTCAAATAAAACAAATTATGGTAATACCCAGTATCCTTGAGCACGTCGGCAATACTCCATTGGTTTCTGTGAATATGGATGAATTCAAGCACATAAATCTATTTGTAAAGGTTGAAAGCTATAACCCAACCGGAAGTGTTAAGGACAGGGCCGCTTCATACATACTAGATAAACTCCTTAAGAATGGAACGATAAATTCGGAAACCACTATTATAGAATCTACTTCCGGTAATTTTGGAGTAGCTTTATCTGCCTTTTGCAAACATTACAATTTAAGTTTCATTGCAGTAGTAGATTCGCATATAACCACAATAAACGAAATGCTGATAAGGTCAAATGGAGCAAAAATCATTAAGGTTACAGAACCTGATAAATATGGAGGATATCTTCTCAACAGGATAAAAAAAGTCGAAGAACTTCAAAGTAAAATAAACAATTCGTATTGGGTGAATCAGTATGAGAATCCATTAAATGCTAAGGCCTATTATCAATCCCTGGGGAAAGAGTTATGCTTTCAAATAGAAGAAATGGACTATGTTTTTTTAGGTATAAGCTCAGGGGGAACAATTACAGGGGTTTCTAAGAAGATAAAAGAAAATTTTCCCCGGGCCAAAGTCATAGCTGTAGATGTAGAAGGTTCTCAAATATTTAAAAATTCTCCGATGAAAAGATACATTCCGGGAATAGGATCGAGTCTTAAGCCAAAAATAATTGAAGATGCTTTGATCGACGATGTGGTCATCACCGATGAAGTATCTACTATTCAGGCTTGTTATGAACTTCTACAAAAGTATAATTTCTTTGTTGGCGGTTCCTCCGGCTCCGTCTTTGCCGGAATAAAAAAATTCTTTGCCGATATGCCTAAGGAAAAAGTGAATATTGTTTCTGTTTTTCCTGATAGGGGAGAGCGTTATTTTGACACAATCTACAACAAGAAATGGGTAGAACGGGTGATTTCAATGAAGCAGGAATCGGCAGTTTCAGCCCTATATTCATAAATTCAAAATATTAATCTAGAAGTTAACTGAATTCTATGCTGATCCAAGATGATGATAGTATAAGGAGAATTGGTATAAACTGGAATAAGACGGTTCAAGTAATAGAGAAAACAGTTTTATGCCTTCATTCAAATATTTATGCTCAACCTATAAAACCATATTTAAGGTACGGTGATATGAAAAATCGAATTATCGCTATGCCTGCGTACGTTGGAGGAGCGGTCAATCTCGCTGGCATCAAATGGATCTCAAGCTTTCCTGATAATATTAAAAAAGGACTTCCCAGGGCACACAGTGTTATAATATTAAATGATCCGGATACCGGCGCTCCTATAGGGGTTATTAATACCCCGTTAATTAGCGTTATTCGTACTGCGTCAGTTAGTGGATTAATGATCAAGCATTTTTGCCGCTCAAGAGAACTGCAAGATGTACACATTGGTATAACAGGTTTTGGACCCATAGGTCAGTATCACTTGCAAATGTGTAAACACCTGTTTGGAGATCGTATAGAATCCGTCTCTATCTATGATAAAAGAGCAATAGACCCGCTTTTAATTGGTGATGATCCCAAAATAGGCATCGTAGATAGCTGGGAAAAAGCTTATACCAACTCCGATATCTTCATCACATGTACCGTTTCAGACACTCCTTATATTGATAAGAAGCCCAAGGAGAGATCTCTTCATCTAAACGTTTCACTTAGAGATTATAAATCACTTGTTTATCAATGGTTTAAAGATTCTATTATTGTAGATAATTGGGAGGAAGTATGCAGAGAAAAAACGGATATTGAAATGATGCACTTGAAAATGAAATTAAAAAAGGAGCAGACAAAATCAATCGTTGATGTTGTTGTAAATGATGTTATAAACGATTTTGAGACTGATGCCCCAATAATGTTCAATCCTATGGGAATGGCCGTGTTTGATATTGCTATAGGAGGGTTATACTTTCAAGCCGAAAAGAAAGAGATTTTGCACGAAATGGTTTAAAAAAAAGAACTTGGTAGTTAAAAATATCTTAATTTTATCTTTATAAACTTACCTTATGCAACCATTTTATTTCAATAATGTCTTTTGTACAAAGTATAGCCTTTAATCATATGACACGTCACAACCTTACCTTTATCTATCGTAGCTTTAAGAAAAACAAGAGTTGGTTTTTTATCAATTGGTTGGGCCTTTCTACCGGATTGGTTTGCGCCTTACTAATTTATTTATGGGTGAAAAGTGAGTTAGGGGTTGATAAATTCCATGAGAATGATGCCAGGTTGTTTCAGGTAATGAAAACAAATGAATATTCTAATGGTGTTAAAACTTTTGAAATGACCCCCGGTCCTTTAGCCGAAGCGCTGACTGCTGAAATTCCTGAGATTGAATATGCCGTAAATATTTATTCGCTTCAAAACGGTACAATTATGTTGGAGGATAATTCTGAAATACGAGCCAAAGAGATATTTGCCGGTAAGGATCTATTTAATGTTTTTTCCTTCAACCTGATTGAAGGGAATGAAGACCAACTGCTGGAAAAAAATGATGCCGTCGTCATTTCTGAAGAGCTTTCACTGAAAATATTTAATACGACAGAAAATGTTGTTGGCAGAACCATCGATTGGAATCAGGCGGATTTTAGCGGTACTTATCTTATCACGGGTGTATTTGAAAGTACTCCGGAGAATTCGACGCTCCAATTTGATGTAGTATATTCTTACGATCTTTTCGCAACAAAGAAACCTGATCAATACAGTTGGGGATACAATGATCCTTTTACCTATGTAGTGTTAAATTCTTCATCCACCTTGGATGGAATAGACCAGAAGATGACCCGATTAATAAGGGAAAAAAGTGAAGATGAATCATCAACGCTATTCCTGCATTTATTTTCTGACAAATACCTGAAAGGAACTTTTGTTAACGGTGTCCAATCTGGTGGCAGAATAACCTATGTTAAACTTTTTTCCATCATTGCCATTGCCATATTGTCCATTGCGTGGATCAACTTCATGAATCTATCTACCGCCCAGGCATCTAAGCGACTCAAAGAAGTCGGTATAAAAAAAGCCTTAGGCATAAGGCGCGGAGCACTCGTTTTTCAATTTCTGGGAGAGTCCACTGTACTGACCATTTTATCGTTGTTTACCGCATTATTATTTGTATTTCTGTTCCTTCCCCAATTCAATTTAATTGTTGGAAAACAACTTATCCTACAACTTAATGCCGACCTTGTGCTTTACACTTTAGTTCTCCTTCTTCTAACAGGGCTGATTTCAGGGAGTTACCCGGCATTCTATTTGTCAGGGTTTAATGCCGTAACCCTGCTTAAAGGTAAGATAGTGACCAAAACAGGTGAGTTGTGGACAAGAAAAGCTCTGGTAGTGTTTCAGTTCTTGGTGTCTGTTCTGCTTATTGTTTCTGTTATAGTTATCTACTACCAAATCGAATTTATACAAAATAAAAATCTAGGATATAGCAGGGATAATGTTATCTACTTCAAAAAAGAGGGTAGAATAGCTCAAAAGCTTGAGACCTTTCTGCTAGCAATGGAAAATATTCCGGGAGTAGTAAATGCCACAAGTTTTGCCCATAATCTAACTGGTGACCATGGTAAAACTTCTGGCTTGGTGTGGGAAGGCCGTTCGCCTGAAGAGCAAATTGCCTTTAGTTTTATTAACGCCAACTATAACTTCATTGAATTATTAGATATTAACGTGAAGAAAGGAAGATCTTTCTCCAGGGATTTTAGTACTGATGATGCAAAGATTATTTTTAATGAGATGGCCATTGAAACGATGGGGCTGGAGGATCCAATTGGCAAAATAGTTAATCTATGGGGTCAGGACAGGGAAATAGTCGGCATTGTTGAAAACTTTCATTTCGAATCGCTTTATGAAGAGATTAAACCCTGCTTTTTCAAAATATCTGATTACGGTGATCATATAATGATCAGAATGGAAGCAGGTACAACACGGCAGACTATTAGCAAGATTCAGAAATTCTTTGAAGAATATAATAATGGGCTACCATTCGATTTTAAGTTTATAGATGAAGATTATCAGGCTTTGTACGAATCGGAAAACAGAGTTGCTGTCTTGTCCAAGTACTTTGCTGTGATAGCCATTGTAATATCATGTCTTGGTTTATTTGCATTGGCTGCTTTTACCTCTCAAAAAAGGCTTAAAGAAATAGGAATCAGAAAAACGCTAGGTGCAAGCGAAATGAGCATTGTGTACCTTCTTTCAAGTAGTTTTACACGGACAGTATCTATTTCACTTATCATTGCACTACCATTAAGTTATTTTGCCTTGAGAGAGTGGCTTGACCAATTTATATATCGGGTAGACCTGGAGTTATGGTATTTCATATTGGCAGGTTTTATGGCGTTGCTTATCACCTGGTTAACTGTTGGCATGCAGACCATAAAAGCATCTAAAGTCAATCCTTTGAGTATTTTGAAAGAGGATTAACCTTTGGACATGGCACATTCAATATTGCCGAAACTAATCGGTGGTAATTAGGAAATAGTAGTAATTTCAAGTCTATAGGAAATCTGTGTTTAATCAGAGCTGTAGACTTGAAACCTCTATAGTCATAATGTATGGTAGAGTCGACTGGCTCCACATTGTGATTGAAATTAGTCGTTTAACTTCAGACTTTTTTACATGTATATTTTAGGTATTAATGGCAGCGCTAATCCTGTCCATGAAAATCGTTATGATGTAGGAGAAGGTAATAACCACGATTCATCTGCTGCCTTATTGCACAATGGCGAAGTGCTAGCAATTTATGAGGAAGAGCGCCTCAATCGGATTAAGCATACCAATAAGTGGCCATGTTTAGCAATTAACGCCTGTCTGGACGTGGCAGGAATTACTTATGATCAGTTGGATTATTTCTCTTTTAACCTTACAGAATAAACACTGGAAAAAATATTATGGAATTATTTCAGTCAGCTTGGTATGAACCCACCTTCAGCACATACATTTTTGCAGCAATTACTTCAGGATCAGTTTCAGGCGGATATCTCAACGGATAAGGTATTACTCTACAACCATCATTTCGCACATGCCGTAACCGCTTTTTATCCATCACAATTTGAGAAAGCGTTAGTTGTGACTATCGATGGATCTGGCGGTGAATATTCGGGAACCGTTTATGATGGTTCCGGAAATGATTTGAAGCTGCTGAGAACGTTTTCAGAGGAACAGAGCTTAGGACATTTCTACAACCTGGTGACAAACATTTTAGGGTTTTCCAAAAATTTCGACGAGTATAAAGTTATGGGATTAGCGCCCTATGGAAACCCGGGTACTTATAAGGAATTATTTAGTCAGATGTATCGCCTTTTACCCGAGGGTAACTATGAACTCCATAAAGATTTTATGGTTGAGTTGATGGAGATCTGCGCCCTCGGTAATTCTAACAAAGTCTTTGGTCAGACCCATAAAGATATTGCCGCTTCTTTGCAAGAGGCCCTTGAAACTATCGTCTTTCATATCCTAAAACATTACGCGCAGGCTACAGGGCATAAAAAACTTTGTTTAGCAGGAGGGGTAGCGCTTAACTGTACAATGAACGGCAAACTATTAAGCTCCGGATTATTTGAAGATATTTTTGTTTATCCCGGAGCCAACGATAGTGGTTTGGCGGTAGGTAGCGCTTTAGCCGCTTACTATGAATACGAAAGAGATGCTAAGAGGAAGACGCTGCACAATATGTATGTGGGATCGGCTTTGGAAAATAGTGATGGTATTCGACAAGAGCTTGATCAATGGAAACAATTGGTCACTTATGAAAAATTAGTGGACGCCCCCAGGAAAGCAGCCGAACTGCTGGCACAAGACAAAGTCATTGGATGGGTGCAAGGCAATTCTGAATTTGCTCCAAGAGCGCTGGGTAACAGGAGCATCCTGGCAGACCCAAGGCCGGCAAAAAACAAGGAGAGGATTAATTCCATGGTTAAAAAGAGAGAAGGCTTCCGGCCCTTTGCTCCATCGGTTATGGAAGAGTATGTTGCTGATTTTTTTGAATTGCCGACGAAAAGAACAGAATTCTCTCACATGACCTTTATTTTTAAAGTACAACAAAAATACAGAGAGCTTCTAGGTGCGATTACTCATGTGGACGGTACTGCCCGTGTTCAAACCGTTTCAAAAGAACTTAATAAAAAGTATTGGGAGCTTATAGATCATTTCAGAGAGCTAACCGAAGTACCGATTGTATTGAATACTTCATTTAATAATAATGCGGAGCCAATTGTGGATTCGGTTAGGGATGCATTGGTATCGTTCTTAACTACACGTTTGGATTTCCTAATCGTCGGTGATTTTCTCGTTTCCAGAAAAGAGTTCTTTATTAGTCAAACCGAAGTACTGTATCCTGCGTTACCAGATCATATTTTTTGGGAAAATAGTGATAACACAACGCCTTCCTTGCTTACTTCCTTTAATGAAAAGGTGTTTACAGTTACTGAAAACCTCTATGCCGCCCTTAAGGAAGCCGATGGTAAAAAGAACATGAGAGAACTTTTGGAAAATGTGCCTGTTGATGAAAAGGGAAAAAGGCGGCTACTGGAAGAGTTACTTCAGCTCTGGGATAAGCGGGTGGTCATGCTTAGTCCCGTCCCTACTATAGTAACAGAGATGGCTATATAAAAGCTTTCATTCACTGCCATGTTATAGGCAGATTCAATACTGTTAAGCCATTCTGATATTATTTCTTTTAGTACTAAGTATTCTTTAAAAATCATTTAGTGAATGCAAGTAGCATCTGAAAAGAGGAGCAAATTAGAAAAGAGCAATGTAGAGGAGATTTTTGAATTGAGTATGATTCAAAAAGGTATGTTATTCCATCATTTGAAAGGAGCTCAAGATAATCTCTACAATGCTCAGCTATCTTTAAGCATAAATGGTAACCTGGACGCGAATCTCATTAAAGAGTCTTTTAAAGCCGTACAGAGAAAGAATGAAACGCTGAGATCAATCTTTAATTGGGAGAAAGCGAATAAGCCGCTACAAATAGTTCTCAAAGAATGCCCGTTCGATTTTTTCTATCATGACCTCTCTGGAACGAATGATTCAGAGATAAATGAAAGGATCGAAAATTATGCTCAGAGCGACAGGGAAAAACGATTTGACCTCGGCCAACTTCCTATTAGACTACGTTTGTTAAAAGTGACTAAATTGGATTATGTGTTTAATGTAACGCATCATCATATCTTGTATGACGGTTGGAGTTCTAGCCTAATGATCAAAGAGATCTTCGAAGCTTACGAGAGATTGGCGCGCGAAGAATATTCGGGTTTTAATCAAAAGCCAAATTTCAAGACGGTCTGGCGTGAGCTGTTGAATATATCTGATCCAGTACAGAGTGAGACTTTTTGGAAAGATTATGTGAAGGGTTATGAGATAACCTCGCTCTTCTCCACAAGTAATGCTCATTTAGAAAATGATACAAAGGTTCAAAAGTATTCTGCTAGTGTTCCCGGTAGCGGATTGAAACGTTTTGCGATTGAACAAAAGGTCACACAAGCATCTGTTGTGTATGCAGCATTCGGAATACTGCTCAGCAAATACATCCAAAAGTCTGACATAGTGTTTGGCACAACAGTATCAGGCAGATATCCGATAATCAACGGGATAGACCAGTTAATTGTGAACTTTATAAATACCGTTCCCTTAAGAGTAAGTAAGCTTTCTGACAAAACGCTAAGGGAAGTCGTTATCGGAGTTAACAAAGACCTCATTGACCGTGATTCCCATGTAGACACCTCATACTATGAAATTAAACAACTGCTTGGCCTGCAACCCGAAGAAAGTTTGTTTGATGCCATTTTGGTCGTAGAGAACTACCCCGTAGAAGACTCATTATTTGGAGATCAGAATAACTTTAAAGTCAAATTTAAATCTAACTATGAGAACTCGGACATACCGTTGGTGGTGAACGTCTTTTTTAAAGGAAAGTTAGAAATTGATATCATATACAAAAGATGTAATGTCAGTGACTCATTTGTGGAGGAACTTGCGCACTACTTTATCAACATACTTTGTCAAATATCCTCTACACCTACCATGAAAGTACGGGAGTTAACTTTATTGACCGAGCAGGAACTTAAACATTATTTATACGGATTTAATGACACCAATGTAAATGATTATGCAGATGAAACCATACTGACACTTTTTGATCGGCAGGCTGCCAGAACTCCTCATCATCCTGCCTATAGTTTTGATAATGAATGTGTTGATTACAAAACATTACAAAAGTTATCTGATAAAATAGCGCACTACCTTATAGATTCGGTCGGCATCAAACCGAAAGACCTGGTGGGGGTGATGCTTAATAGGGAAAAATATCTTATTCCTGCAATTTTGGGTATCCTTAAAACTGGAGCTGCTTATCTTCCGGTTGACCCTGAATATCCCATTGCGAGGAAAAGCGATATTATCCAGGATGCCGACCTGCAGACTTTGATCACAAGGTCGGAGCTTATGACCGGGTTACAGGCAGCGCCAGTAAATCCGGTGAATTTGAGCGAGCTAATAAAAGAGATAGAAGACTGGCCTGACGTTCGTACTGAGGCTCAAATAAATAAAAATGATCTGGCTTATGTAATCTATACCTCAGGTTCTACTGGTAGCCCCAAAGGTGTTATGGTTGCTCATCGATCATTGGCAAATTACGTTACCTGGGCGGCAGAAAAGTATATTCAGGGTGAAAATGGCAACATGCCGCTATATACTTCCATATCCTTTGACCTTACGATCACTTCTATCTTTTTGCCGCTAATCAGCGGGAATAAAGTCATATTATATCCTGAAAATGATAAAGGCTTGCTGATCGAAAAAGTAATGGAAGATGCTGATATTGATTTGATAAAGCTTACACCTTCTCATTTAAAAGTTATAAGAGGCCATTCAAGTGACCTGATGAGAACAACCAAAATCAAAACATTAATTGTAGGCGGTGAGGAGTTAGAAACTGAGCTGGCCAAAAGCATTTATCAAATATTTAAAGGGGATGTAGAAATTTTTAATGAATATGGACCCACAGAGGCGACCGTAGGATGTATGGTCCATCGTTTTGATCCGAAACAATATTCTTTATCCGTTCCAATTGGTGTTCCGGCTAACAATACACAGGTACATCTTTTGGATAATTGTTTACAACCCGTTGCTAAAGGCTTTATTGGAGAATTATATTTATCCGGAGATGGAATTGCTCAAGGATATCTTTTTAATGAAGCCTTGACCCATGAGAAATTTGTAGATAACCCCTTTGTAGAAGGAACGCGAATGTATAAGACTGGCGACCTTGCCGTTCGTGATTCTACTGACCTATTGATCTTTAAAGGTAGACGAGATGATCAGGTAAAAGTAAATGGGCATAGAATAGAGTTGGGCGAAATACAGGAAAGAATTAAGAGCTATCATTCTTTTGCCAATGGAAAATCAACTTCGCATTCCAATGGCGCCAGCGCTTTTGTTACCATAAAAGAAAATGGGGAAGGCGTGAAGGCAATTGTGGCTTATTACAGTGCATCTACCAACATTGATAAGAAAGTGTTGAGAGAATACCTTTTGACTCACCTGCCTGATTATATGATCCCACAATACTTTGTCCAGCTAAAGGAATTTCCCCTTACCTCTAATGGTAAAATTGACAAGAGATCTTTGCCGGCGCCGGAAGCAGATAAAAGTATTGTTTTTGAGCTTCCAAGAACGGAAAAAGAAAAATTGCTTGCAGCCATATGGTCTGAGGTATTAGCCGTTAAAAATGTAAGTATAACGGACAACTTTTTTTCTCTGGGAGGGGACTCTATTAAATCCATACAAATAAGCTCCAGGATGCGAAATGCAGGTTACGACCTTTCGGTTAACGATGTTTTGAGCATTCAGACAATAAAAGAGCTTGCAAAAAAAGTTCAGAAAACTACGTTTCAATCTGATCAATCATCAGTATCAGGAGATGTAGTATTATCTCCTATTCAAAAGTGGTTTTTTACAGAGGCTCAAAGAGATCACCATCATTTTAATCAATCCGTATTGCTAAGTTTTCATGGAGAAGTTCCAGAGCAGCATATTAGAATCATCTTTAAAAAAATACTGGAACATCACGATGCCCTACGCATGGTGTTTAATGAAAGCAATGGACAAATTGTCCAGATTAATCAGAGCGCTGATGCGATTGAGGTAGCCCTTTCTGTTCACGATCTCAGAACTGCAGTAAGGCCATTTGAAGAACTCAGGTCTATCTCCAACCAGATCCAAAATAGTATAAACCTCGAGCATGGCCCGATGCTCAAACTAGGACTATTTTATTTTAACGGAGAAACCCGCTTATTGATCGTAATTCATCATTTGGTGGTGGACAGCGTTTCCTGGAGAATACTGTTCGAGGACATAGATACATTGTATCAGCAAACAATGGAAGATAAGACGATGTCTTTACCTCTCAAAACCGATTCCTTTCAGCTTTGGGCTACTTACCTCCAACAATATGTTGGAAATGAAGGTTTTGAAAAGAGGGTTCCTTATTGGAAGGCCATTTTGGATCAAAAGAGTGAGCGAATAGAGCGTGATTATCCGGATGGCGGTAACCTCATGGGTGATACGGGGAAGGTCTTCATACATCTGGACCATTCATCGACTGAAAGATTGTTAACAGGTATTCATCAGGCTTTTGGAACACAAGTGAATGACATACTTTTAACAGCGTTGGTACAGTCGATCTACAGGCGATATGGCCATAGTAGTACCAAAATTAACCTTGAGACCCACGGACGAGAACGTATTTTTCCAAGAATAAATATTAACCGTACTATAGGTTGGTTTACCAGCATGTACCCGGTAACTCTTGAAAAAAAAGGAAAGGACTTGGGTGAGCTAATAAAGCATGTAAAAGAAGCGCTCAGGCAGGTTCCTAATTATGGCATGGACTTTTTACTAAGTCGATACTTGAAGGATGGTTATTCTTCAAATCCGGAAGTGTATGCCCAAATAAGCTTTAATTATCTGGGACAGTTTGACACTGATATTGCCGGTAAATCATTTACACTAAGTAACGAAGATAGGGGTGAAGAGATCTCTACCAACATCAGTAAATATTCGGATTGGGACATTACCGGTTCTGTGGTGGACGGAGCGCTGAAAATGAATTTGCTTTATAGCCGCAAGCAATTTAGAAAGAGTTCCATAGACGCATTTATGGATGATTTTAAGGATAGTCTTCAGAGTATCATAAGTTACTGTCTTAATATAGCTAAGAGAGAGTTCACACCGTCTGACATGTCATTTAAAGGACTTTCCATAGCGCAACTAAATTCTATACAGGAAGAGTATGACCTTGAAGACATTTACAGGTTATCTCCAATGCAGGAGGCCATGTTGTTTCATTCACTTTTTAATATCGATTCGGACCACTACTTCTCACAGATCACTTATAGGTTTACCGGTAATCTGGACATCAATGCGGTAGAAAAAAGTATGAATGACCTAACAGCCAGGTATGATGTATTACGTACCGTATTTCTGCATCAAGGTTACGACGAACCCATTCAGTTGGTGTTAAAAGAACGTAAAATTGACTTTGTGTATGAGGATATTCGAGAGCGCTGTAAAGGAGAAGATAAAGGTCATATTATCGGGCTTTATCAGCGGCAAGATAGGGCAAGTAAGTTTAATCTGAGCAAAGATGTCTTGATGCGACTGTCCGTTCTGCAGACAGCAGATGATGAATACGAATTTATATGGAGTCATCATCATATTCTCATGGATGGATGGAGTATGGCCATTATTATCAAGGATTACCTGGACTTGTATGAGAATAACGAAAAGCATATTGAGCTTTCATTACCACCCACCAAACCCTATGGACGTTACATAGAATGGCTCGATACAGTAAACAATACCGAAACTATTGAATATTGGACACAATATCTGACGAATTATGATCATATCTCTACCTTACCAAAGGCCACAATTTCTAAGTCTGACAGCTCCTCTTATCGTTTAAAAATACATGAATTGGTATTAGATGAGGATGATACCAGGCGGCTTCAGGAAGGTTCAAGTGGTAGTGGCATCACATTAAATACGCTCTTCCAAATGTCATGGGGAATACTACTGTCGAAATACAGTAATAAAAGTGATGTGATATTTGGTTCAGTGGTATCAGGCCGTCCGGTAGAATTGGAAGGAATTGAACAAATGGTGGGTCTGTTCATAAACACTCTACCTGTTAGAATAAGATATGAGGAAGATAGTGATATAACACAGCTGTTACAAGAGTCACAAAAAAAAGCATTGGAAGCCGAACCATACAGCCGCTACCCGTTGCGTAGCATTCAATCATTAACCAAGCTTGGAAAAGATCTTTTTGATCATATCATAGTCTTCGAAAACTATCCGATGTCGGCATACCTGGAACGTGATAATGATTATACCATATCCAATATACAAGTATTCGACCAGGTAAATTATGACTTAATGTTAGTCGTTATTCCCGAGCGGGAATTTAAAATACGGTTCAACTATAACGCCAATGTTTATAATGATGATCTCATACTACAGATTTCCGGTCATCTAAAAGAAATTTTAAGGTTAATAACCCCTAAAAACGAGCAATGAAATTATCTGATATCAACTTGTCGTCAAAAAAAGAACAAGAACAGCTACTTAATGATCTGGATAAGACTTCTGTTGCTTTTCCCATAAACAAGACGGTAGTAGATCTTTTTCATGATCAGGTAAAAAGAATACCAGATAACATAGCCATTAAGTTTGAAGATCAGGTAGTCACCTATTTAGAGCTGGATCGGAGGGCCTCCAAGTTAGCTTCGTTGCTTAGAAAAGAAGGTGTTATGAAAGATACCTTGGTCGGTTTGTTAGCCGATAGGAGAATAGAAACAGTGATAGGCATATTGGCCGTACTCAAATCAGGAGGCGCATATGTACCAATTGACACTGATTACCCACAGGAAAGAATGGATTTTCTTATCCAGGACAGCGGCGTAAAAATATTATTGACTACCGAACACCAAATAGGTCATTTGCCGACGGGATTACGTTATATTCCCATACACGCAGCAGAGAAAAACTCTAGTCTTGAGCCGGTTATAGGAAACAGTATTAAACCATCCGACCTGTGCTATGTCATTTACACCTCGGGTACCACGGGTAATCCGAAAGGAGTAATGGTAGAACACAGAAATGTGGTGAGATTGTTTTTTAATGATTCATTCCAGTTTCAGTTCGGTGAAGATGATGTATGGACTATGTTCCATAGTCATTGTTTTGATTTTAGTGTTTGGGAAATATTCGGAGCGCTACTTTTCGGTGGGGAGCTTATTATAATTCCTAAAGCCGTAGCCAGGGATCCAAAAGCATTTTTGGATATTATGGTTAATGAGCGAGTGACCGTATTAAACCAAACACCTAGTGCATTTTATAATTTGATTGAGCGGGAACTAAGCCAGGCAGATTCAATCCCAAACAGCCTTAAATATGTAATATTTGGTGGAGAAGCTTTGACGCCAGGACGATTGAAGGACTGGAAAAACAGGCATTCGGAAGTCAAAATGGTTAACATGTTTGGTATCACAGAAACAACCGTACATGTGACTTACAAGGAGATTGGAAGCTTTGAGATAGAAAATAATCTGAGCAACGTAGGCAAGCCGATCCCTACTTTGTCGGTGTATATCCTGGATGAGCAACATAAATGGGTGCCTAAAGGTGCAGTCGGTGAAATGTATGTTGGAGGGTCAGGTGTTTCGCGCGGTTACTTAGGCAACAAAAAGCTGACCGATCAAAAGTTCGTTTCTAACCCCTTTAAGGAAAACGAAAAGTTATACCGTACGGGTGATCTTGCACGGATCATTGATACCGGAGACATTGAATACATTGGAAGAATGGATCACCAGGTACAACTCAGAGGATTCCGGATAGAACTGGAAGAAATTCAACACAACCTGGAAAGCCATCAGCAAATATCTTCTTCCGTAGTGCTGATCATGGAAAATGAAGCGAATAAATTCCTTGTGGCTTATTATGTTTCTGACACTGAACTGGAAACCAGTACATTGAGAGCATACCTGTTGGAGAAGATACCCGATTATATGGTGCCGTCTTACTTTGTACACCTGACAGAGCTACCTCTGACGAGTAATGGTAAGTTGAACAGGGATGCACTGCCTGACCCAGAATTAAAAACAACCCAGAACTATTTGGCTCCCAGAACAAAAGAGGAGGT
Source organism: uncultured Flammeovirgaceae bacterium (assembly GCA_937899105.1). Taxonomy (GTDB): domain Bacteria; phylum Bacteroidota; class Bacteroidia; order Cytophagales; family Cyclobacteriaceae; genus Fulvivirga. Next base: position 29,512 of record CALBPF010000339.1, read on the forward strand.
TTTACTTGCGGGGATATGGTCTCAGGTCCTTGGATTTCAAGACATTGGAGTAACAGATGATTTTTTTTCCCTGGGAGGCGATTCTATCAAATCCATTCAAATAAGTTCAAGAGTGCGTGGTGAGGGATATGAACTCTCCGTCAAAGATATTTTCACTGTTCCTACCGTTAGAGAACAGTCCTTAAAGCTTAAGCCGTTAGCAAGGACCTCTGAGCAGGCGATCATCACCGGTCCGGTTCCTCTTGCTCCCATACAAAGGTGGTTTTTTGATGGCCCAATAGAATCAAAGCATCACTTTAACCAATCGGTATTACTTCATTTTTCTGAGGAAATAAGTACGGATTTTTTAAGAAGAATATTGTCAAAACTTCAGGAACATCATGACGTATTGCGAATGGTATTCAGAAAGGAGGGAGATGAAATACACCAAGAGAATTTAGATACGGGTTTGCAGGTTTCACTGGAAGAATATGATCTTATAGCTGGCCCAGAGTCGGAAGACTCCTTTTTAAAGATAGCGGATACATTACAATCCGGAATAAACCTGGAAGAAGGTCCTTTAATGAAAACAGCTCTTTTCCACTTTGGAACCTACAGTCGCCTGTTAATTGTAATGCATCACCTGATTACTGATGGCGTCTCATGGCGCATATTCTTAGACGATTTAGCTACATTATACCGACAAATCACAGAAGACACCCCTTTTACTTTACCTCTTAAAACAGATTCCTACAAGTCATGGGCTCAGAACCTGAAAGGGTATACTAAAAAGCCTTATTTTCTACAAGCGCTTCAATATTGGAAAAATCGTTTATCCGAGAAAGGAGAGGCGATACCAAAAGATAATCCTGATGGGCAGTGCTCACTGGAGCATTTTGATACCTCTTCTTTTCAGCTAGAAGAGAAGCTTACAAAAAGACTATTAACTCAAGCAAATTTAAGTTTCAATACTCAAATCAGCGATCTATTGCTGACAGCATTATGGGTGGCCGTTAAAAAACAGTACGACATTGAGAAGCTTTGGATAGATATTGAAAGTCATGGCAGACATGATCTTTATGATGGCGAAAATGTAACCCGTACCATGGGGTGGTTCACAACGATCTATCCGGTTTTACTGAAAGGAGAAGCTGGCTCATTTGAAAAGATTATTAAGGATATAAAAGAAAGCCTGCGAAATATTCCTAATGATGGAATAGATGTTTTTGTAAGTAACTACCTGGGCGCCGGAAAATCACTTCCTCTTTATGATAAATCCAGGATCAGTTTTAACTACTTGGGAGAACTATATAATGATGATACAGCCTATCCTTTCCGATTGTTAGAGGTTAACAGAGGCCATGAGGTAGCTCAACACGGACCTTGGTTTTATGATTGGGACATTGTAGGGATGATTACCGGAGGCAAGTTAAAGATAGATGTACGCTACAGTAAAGATCAATACGAAAAACGGTCAATGAATAGATTTGTTGATCTTTACAAACAGTCATTGTATGAAATTATTGACTATTGCTGTGACCGCCCAAAATCTATTCTTACCCCTTCCGACATTACCTATACATCACTTTCAATAGGTCAACTAGATGCTCTACAGGAGATATACGATGTCCAGGACGTTTACCCGCTTACTCCCATGCAGGAGTCTATGCTTTATAATACATTAAAAGAACCTGAAGCTGAACATTATTTGATCCAGGTTGCCTATGAGATAACCGGACAACCTGATATCAAAAACATCCATAAAAGCGCTAACCAATTGATAGACCGGTACGATGTTTTAAGAACAGTTTTTCTTTATGATCTGTATGAACGCCCGCTGCAGGTAGTCCTAAAGCAGAGGAAGATAGATTTTCAATTTTATGATATTCAAAAAGAATGCGATTTCACTACGGAAACAGAGCTGGTAAATACTTATTGTATTAAGGAAAGATCCAGAAAGTTTGATGCATCTAAAGACGTTTTAATACGACTCACTGTTCTTCAAACTGCGCAAGACAGATTCCTCTTTATTTGGAATTACCATCATATACTGATGGATGGATGGTGTATGGGGACCATTCTAAAAGACTTTGAGAAGATTTATGCTCAAAATGAATCTAAAGAGCTTATAACACTTCATAAAGTGAGACCCTATTCAAGTTATATCAAATGGCTTGAACAGCGAGATCATTCTGAATCACTATCTTACTGGAAAAACTATCTGGCATCTTATTCCGGCTTAGCGACTTTGCCATTCAAAAAGAGAGCCTCTGAACGGCTTCCTTATACTTATGAAAGTCATACGTTACTATTGAATACCGCACAAACTGAAGTACTGCATAAAATATGTAATGACCATAGAGTCACAGTTAATGCAGCGCTCCAATGTGCGTGGGGTATACTACTGGCCAGGTATAATAATATACATGACGTTGTGTTTGGAACGGTGATGTCCGGTCGGCCCGCTGAGATTGAAGGGGTCGAGGAAATGGTAGGACTGTTTATAAATACAGTTCCCGTAAGGATAAGTTATGAAGAAGATACCACTGTCAAAGTCCTGTTAAAAAACATCCAAAAAAACACATTGGAAACAGAGCATTATCAATACGCCTCATTGTCAGAGATTCAAGCACAGTCTGATCTTGGCGCTGGATTGCTAGATCATATTATGATTGTAGAGAACTATCCTTTGTCAGGTCAATTGGAAGATGGTGGACAAGATCATTCAAAAAAGGGGTATGTTATAGATAACATTGAAGTTAAAGAGCAGAATAGTTATGACCTGACACTCTTCGTACTTCCGGGAAATAAATTAGAAATACGATTTGACTATAACTCAAACGTTTATGACAAGGCAAAAATAGAAAGAGTTGCAGCGCATTTTTGGAATGTGATCAATAGCATACATCATAAGTCAGGACAAAAAGTTTCAGAAATTGAAATTATCGGTGATGAGGAAAAGCAGGAGCTTTTGTATTCATTTAATGATACCTATGTGGATTATCAAAGAGAGGAAACCATAGTATCCTTATTTGAAAAACAGGTGCATTCTACTCCGGAAAAAGTGGCTGTTCGGTATGAAAACAATGAGTTATCTTATAAAGAACTTAACCAACGATCCGATCATTTGGCTTCTTATCTTAAAGAAAGATACGGAATAGGAGTTGGAAGCTATGTCGCAATTATGATGGAAAGATCCGAAGCTATGCTTACCGGTATGCTGGGGATTATGAAAGCCGGGGCAGCTTATATCCCGATCGATCCGACTTATCCTACAAAGAGAATTGAGTACATTCTTAAAGATAGTGGAGCCCAAGTATTACTCCTTGGAGACTCCTTGGAGACTGTAACTTCCAGTTATAAAGGAGAAATTGTTCGATTTGATGGTAGTATTATTGATGTTTCAGACCATAATAATAGAAATAGTATAGTTACTTCTGAAGACTTGTGTTACTTGATATATACTTCCGGGTCCACCGGAAACCCCAAGGGTGTTATGATCTCCCATGCTAGTGTAGTCAACTTCTTTGCAGGTATGGATCAACATTTTGAAATAGATGAAGATGACAGCTTACTCGCTCTAACTAGTACTTCTTTCGATATTTCTGTGTTGGAATTGTTTTGGACATTATGTCGAGGGGCACAAGTAGTGATACATCCTACAGATACAACTCCTGGCGGGTTAAATCGCTATGTTGCTCATAAAAGCGCTCAGATGGACTTTGGTCTTTTCTTTTTCTCCAGCTATAATAATAGTGGAGAGTGTAAATATGATCTGCTACTGGAGTCTGTTAAGTATGCTGATCGGGAAGGGTTTCGATCCGTATGGACGCCAGAACGTCATTTTCACGAATTTGGTGGATTATTCCCTAATCCATCTGTGACCAGCGCGGCTTTGGCTACAGTTACGAAGCAGATCGAATTACGTAGTGGAAGTATAGTGGCCCCCTTACATGATCCGATCAGGGTCGCTGAAGAGTGGTCCGTGGTAGACACCCTTTCCAAAGGAAGAGTCGGTTTATCCTTTGCATAGGGTTGGAATCCAAATGATTTTGTGTTGTCTCGTGACGAGTATGAAGACCGTCATCGCATTATGTATGAGGACATAGAAACAATTAAAAACCTATGGGAAGGAGGATCTATTAAACGAGATAATGCCCTGCATCAGGAAGTAGAAGTTAAGATCTTTCCTGCTCCGATTCAGACGAAATTACCAGTATGGGTCACGGCAGCTGGAAATGAGGAGACATTCCGTCACGCCGGACAGATAGGCGCTAACTTATTAACTCATTTGCTCGGACAAGACATTGAAACATTATCGGAAAAGATCAAGATATATCGTACTGCACGAAAAAAGGCCGGATATGATAGTGGTAAAGTAGCTCTAATGCTCCACACCTACATTGGAGACTCTCTGGAAGAAGTAGAACGCGCTGTTGAAGAGCCTTTCAAAGAGTACCTGAAAAGTTCTATTAATTTATCAAAAGTGATATTTAATGAGGGAGGCTTGAAAGAAGAAGAACTTTCCCCTGAAATGAAGGAGGAAGTGTTGACAAATGCATTTAAGCGTTACTATAAGACCAGCTCATTGATAGGCACAAAGAGCAGCTGTATGTCAATAGTTCACCGTGCCTTGGCTATCGGGGTAGATGAAATAGCTTGTTTGATAGATTTTGGAGTGGAAGAAGGTAAAGTACTAGATAATCTGAAAAATTTACGAGACTTGAAACAAGTATTTAACGGAGAACAACAATCACCTGGGAAGCCGATTAGCATGATGCAGTCCACACCTTCGTTGCTCAAGCTGTTAAAGAACGATGAGGGATCAGACAAATTGTTAAACTCCCTGAGATTGTTATTAGTAGGCGGAGAGCCTATAACTGCTTCCCTAGTTTCTGATCTTCAAAAAGAAACTAAAGCTGATATATATAATATGTACGGACCAACGGAAACAACTATTTGGTCTACTACAGGGAAATTTAGTGATAACGTGGACAAAGTAACTGTTGGAGGTCCGATTGCCAATACACAGATTTACATTTTAGGAAAAGACCTTCAACTACTTCCTCTAGGAGTAGAAGGGGATTTGTATATCGGAGGTGAAGGTTTGTCAAAAGGATACTGGAAGCAGCCGGCGCTCACCGAAGAACGGTTTATTGATCATCCGTTCTCTTCCAAGGGGAAAATATACAAAACCGGGGATAAGGCTAAATGGTTGGAAGATGGTAACATTCAATTGATAGGAAGAGATGACCACCAGGTTAAAATTCGAGGATTCAGGATTGAGTTAGGAGAAATTGAAGCCAATCTTCTCTCACATAAATTGGTAAGCGAGGCAGTAGTGTTGGCAAAGGAAACTGCAGATGAAAAACGCCTCGTAGCATATGTGGTATTAAAAGAGAATGTAGATGCCGATCAGCTGAGAGGGTATTTATCGGGTAAACTTCCCCATTACATGGTTCCTGCCTATTATATGAAGCTGGATTCCTTCCCCCTTACCCCTAACAAAAAAATAGATAGGAGGGCTTTGCCAGACCCTGGTCTGAGTTCCGAAGGTGAATTTGTACCTCCGTCCAATAAAACGGAGCAAAAATTGGTGGAAATATGGGGTGAGACCCTGGAAATACCTGCAGCCCAGATCAGTATTATCAAAACTTTTTTTGAATTAGGCGGGCATTCCTTGAAGATAGCCACCTTGAAAAATAAGATCAGACAGCATTTCAATATTGATATGCCACTAAACGAGGTATTTAATTGGTCAACAGTAGAAAGGATGGCAGATTATCTAACGACTGTCGGCCAATTAGAAGAAGATTCGGACAAAGACAGCAAGATAGTTGAAATTATACTATGAGAATTGAACAATACCTGACCGTACTTAGGAAGGAAAAGAATATTGTTGTTGCTTCTGAAGGCGGAAACCTTCAGATAAAAGCGAACCCAAAAGCTTTAACCAAGGAAATAGTTAATGAAATCAAGTCAAGAAAAAAGGAGATACTTGACTTTTATAGGGATACTGAAGCAAAAGGCATATTTTTTAGTATACCTAAGAGTTCAAACAAATCCTATTATAAGCTTTCAACCTCTCAGAAAAGAATATACATCCTTCATAAGTTCGACCCCTTATCCCTGGCATATAACGAGACTCAAATACTCAGGCTGGAAGGCAAGTTAGATAGAGACAAGCTGCAAAAAAGCTTTAAAAATCTTATCCAAAGACATGAAAGCTTGAGGACTTCCTTTCATATCATTGACAATGAGCCTTTGCAGGCGATTACAGATGGAGTAGATTTTGAGATACAATACATTGAAGCAAATGGCGATCCTTCGGGAAAAGTAAGAAGCTTTGTCCGTGCATTTGATTTATCAAAAGCTCCTTTGATCAGGGTTGGTGTTGTCATTGAATCAGATATGTCCTACCTATTGATGGTGGATATGCATCATATAATTACGGATGGGGTTTCTCAACACATTATGATGAGGGAGTTCTCTGCTTTGTTTAATGATCAATCCCTTCCTGAGATAAAATTGCAATACAGAGACTATGCTGAGTGGCAACAGTCTAAGCAGGAACGGCTTGACGTATCACGAATGAAGAGTTTCTGGCTGGAAAAATTTAAGAAAAATCCGTCGGTCCTGGAATTACCATTAGACTTTAAAAGGCCTGCAACAAAAAGCCATGAGGGGAATGCATTCACTTTTGACGTTGGAATGGAAGAAACAGTCCAGCTCAAATTGATCGCTGAGAAGCAGGGAACCACATTGTTTATGGTAGTGTTTTCTGTGTTTAACATTTTACTTACGAAACTAGGGAATCAAGAAGATATAGTCATTGGTGTTCCAGTGGCGAATCGCCAACATATTGACTTAGAGAATGTTATTGGACCTTTTCTAAATACTTTGGCGCTGCGTAATCAGCCGAAATATGACCTCACATATAAAGAATTTTTAAGCGAGGTCCATAATGAAACACTAAAATGTTTTGAATATCAATCTTATCCTTTTGAAGACTTGATTGATAAATTAAAAATAGTGCGCGACACCAGTCGCAATCCATTATTTGACATCATGTTCCTCTTTCAAAGTTTTGGTTCGGAAAAGCTTGAATTGGATGGGCTTTCTTTAAAGCCCTATAAACGCGATCACTTTGTCTCCAAGTTTGACTTAAGCTTATTAGGCTATGAGTTAAAAGGCGTCATTCAGATGAAAATTGAATATAGCTCTAAATTATTCAAGTCCAAGACAATTGAGAAGTTCGCAGTCTATTTCAGCAACATTATCAGGTCAATTATTCAAAATATTGACCAAAAGATCTCCGATATTGAAATTATTACGGACGAAGAAAAACAGCAATTGCTAGTCAGCTTCAACCAAACCTCTTTAGCATTTGAGAAGGAAAAGGCATTACATAATATTTTCGAAAATATAGCGACTAAAATGCCTGGTAAAACGGCATTAATATTTGAAGGAAATCGGATTACCTATCAGTCGCTCAACGAAAAAAGCAATCAAATAGCCCATAGGATTCTTAAATATGGAGCAAAACCCAGTGACAGAGTGGGCATATTGATGAGCAGATCGGTGGAAATGATTGCCAGCATATTTGGGATCTTGAAAGCAGGATGTGCCTATATTCCTATTGATCCCGAATATCCTGCTGCCAGGATTCAACACGTCGCTGCAGATAGCCGGATGAAGTTAATGCTGTGTGAGACTGTCTTAATGGATCGTTTGAATGCCACTGAGCTTTCTATAACGCTGGTAGATATTACCTTGTCTGACTTGTCACTGGAAAGCGTTGAAAATCTGGCTATTCGGGTTAATTCATCTGATCTGGCTTATATGATCTATACTTCAGGTTCTACCGGATTGCCAAAGGGAGTCATCATAGAACATAAAAGCGTAGTCAATTTTATTGCTGGCATTGTTGACAGAGTAAATTTCTCTCAAGACAGTGTAATTTTGTGCCTTACTACGATATCATTTGACATCTTCGTACTTGAAACACTCCTTCCTCTTTTAACTGGAAGCCAGGTTATTCTAGCAAATAATGCAGAACAAAAAGATCCGGCCGCACTATTGAGGCTTATTCGTTCTCATGAAGTTGATTTTTTACAGATCACTCCCTCTCATTTAAGTTTACTTATATCCAATGAAAATAGAGAACGAATTTTTGAAAATGTTAAGGCGCTAATGGTAGGTGGCGAGGTATTTCCGGAGAAATTATTGCAAGAGGTGAAGACCAGATATCAAGGAAAAATCTACAATATGTATGGACCTACTGAAACTACAGTTTGGTCTACAGTAAAAGACCTTACCGATCAAAGCTCAGTGAACATTGGAAAACCTATTGCCAACACTCGCGTGAGAGTTATGGATAGCTGTCAGAATCTGCAGCCTGTAGGAGTATATGGAGAGTTATGTATTGGGGGTGAAGGGCTGGCCAGGGGATACTGGCAACAAGACGAATTGACCAGGAAAAAGTTTATCTATGATCCATACCACAAAGGTGAATTGATCTATCGTACAGGTGATCTGGTTCGATGGTTGCCCAATGGTGATCTGGAATACATTGGCCGAATGGACAGTCAGGTGAAGTTAAGGGGCTTTCGGATCGAACTAAGTGAAATTGAAACCGTATTAGGCAGATATGAGTGTATCCACGAAGCTGTTGTGACCCTAACGCAAAACTCAGCCGACAGAAATTTGGCAGCTTACTACCTCTCAGGCCAGGAACTAGACCCCTCAGTACTCAGGCGTTATTTGGCTTTGTGGTTGCCTGATTATATGATTCCAACCTATTTTATCCGAATGGAACGTTTTCCACTTCCTCCTAATGGGATGTAGAATAAAAAGGAATTGCCAGCGCCTAACATAAACCTTACGCATAAATTTACTGCACCGGCAAATGGGACAGAACAGATATTGGTGGAGGTGTGGAGCGAGGTGTTGGATATTAAAATAACGACGCTCAGTGTTACAAGAAGTTTTTTTGAGCTGGGAGGCAATTCTCTGAATGCCACTGTTTTGATCAGTAAGATCAATAAGACGTTTAAAGTTACCATTCCACTGCAATTGTTCTTCTCACTGGACACTATTCGGGAACTAGCGCATTATTTGGAATCCATTACTAACGATAGCCAGAACGTCGGAACAGTCAATGAAAATCAGGAAGAGTTTACTTTCTGATAGTAAGATCGATAGTTCAATTTGACATTTCGATCATTAATGTCGAATACAATTTACAAAAGCAGTATAGAGTAAAAATTTATCATTATGAATAATTTAGAATCCAAACAAAAAGTATTTCCAATTTTCAATTTGGATGATTTGGACCCAGAGGAATTTGTGGCTTATTACCTCGATCGGGAAAGAGAAATTGAAGGTCAGATTAATGAGAAGGGAGCTATCAAGTTTAGGGGTGTTCAGGTAAAATCATTGGAATCCTTTCAGTTTATTGTAGATTCTGTGGCTAATAAATTTCTTAGTTATATTGACGGGAATTCGCCGAGAACCAAACTATCAGGTAATGTTTATACGTCTACTGAATACGACAAAACTCAAAAGATTACCATGCATAATGAGCTATCCTATTCTGCAAAATGGCCGAATAAGCTTTTTTTTAGCTGTTTGCAACCAGCGGAAACAGGAGGAGAAACACTGCTAGTAGATAGCAGGGAAATACTAGGAAAAATGAACCCTGATATTGTTTCAGAGATAGAGAGTCGTGGCGTTATCTATTTTAGGAACCTTCATGGCGGTATGGGTATGGGACCTTCATGGCAAGATACTTTCGAGACCGACGACAAGGTGCAACTTGAAGCATATTGTAAATCTTACTCTATTGATTTTGAATGGAGTGAAAATAATAGTTTGAGATTGAAACAACCCAGCAAAGGAATTATTGAACATAGAGTCACCAAAGAACGCGTTTGGTTTAACCAGATAGATCAATTTCACCCGTCGCACCTGGGAAAAGATATATATGAAGTAATGTCCACAATCTATACCTCTGCCGAGGAGTTTCCAATGTACGTAACTTATGGCGATGGAAAACCGATCCAAGAGGATATGATACATGAAATTATCAATACCATTAATGATATAACCATCGCTCCTCCCTGGCAGAGAGATGAGTTTCTTATTGTGGATAATGAGCTTTTCGGACACGGCAGAAATTCTTTTACAGGCGACCGAAGGGTATTGGTAGCCATGTCCAAATAACTTTTTTCAATTCTGAATTCCATCGATTGGAACCTATCAATTAATAGTAAATAGTTCGTCAATTCGTAAAATTGTGAAAGTAGAGAAAATCATTAGCGAGCTCACTAAAAAAGGAGCAAAGTTAAGAGTAGTTGATCATTCCCTTAAAGTGAATGCAGATCATGGAGTGATCACTCCTGAATTGCAAAAATTGATCAGAGAGCATAAAGGGGACATCATAAATTTCATTACTGCCTCCGCAAAAAGTGAGCAAATACCATCAACTTTGCAGAAACCGCACTACAAATTATCTTATGCACAAAGGCCGATATACTTTCTATACGAATTCGATCGATCATCTTTGGCATTTAACCTGCCTTACGCCGTAGAGCTGAAGGGTGAATTGGATAAAAATCAATTAGAGAAAGTAGTTAATAAGTTGATAAGCCGGCACGAGAGCCTTCGAACATATTTTGAACTTTATAAAGAAGAGCCGGTCCAAAAGATAGCGCCGGAACTTAAGCTCTCGATTGAGTATTTTAAAGCAGGAAATGGGGAAACAGATAGCGTTATTGAAAGTTTCATACGCCCATTTAATCTGGAGCAGCTTCCTTTAATTAGAGTTGGACTTATAGAGGTTGACGACGCCCGTCATATTTTATTGGTAGATATACATCACATCATTTCCGATGCGGTATCAATGCATATATTGATCAATGACTTCGTATTGCTGTTCAAAAATGAGGTATTGCCGGAGTTTTCGCTCAAGTATAAAGATTATGCCGAATGGCAGCAACAACGATTTCAAAATGAAATAAACAAACAGAAACAATTCTGGTTGAATGAATTCTCAGAATCGCCTAACAAATTTGAATTACCAACGGATTTTGTGCGCCCTATGGTTAAAAGTCAAAAAGGGGACTCCTTTGCATTTCTCTTAAATGATGACCATTCTCAAAAATTAAGATCTGTTGCCGAGAATACTGGTACTACACTTTACATGGTCCTGATTTCCGTTTTCAACATTTTACTATCTAAACTTTCTAACCGGGAAGATATAACAGTAGGTACTTCCTTGGCAGGCAGACAGCACGCCGATCTTGAAAATATCATAGGCATGTTTGTAAATACGCTGGCGCTACGTAACTATCCGGAGGGAAAACTCAGTTTTGAGGAATTCCTAATGAATTTGAAGAATGGAGCGCTAACGTGTTTTGATAATCAGTCTTATCCTTATGAATCGCTGGTAGAGGAACTGGAAATTGAAAGAGTTTCCAATCGAAACCCCCTTTTCGACGTGATGTTTGTTTCCCGAAATTTTGGTGAATATCAATTTGATTTGCCCGGTATCACCATTCAACCCTATGAACTAAAACAAAACATATCTAAGTTTGACTTTACGCTATATGTAACAGAACAAACAAAAAATATATCGCTAAATTTCGTATATGCCGCCGACCTGTTTAAAAGAAAAACCATAAAGCGATTTAGCTCTTACTTTATAAAAATAGTCGATGCAATCGTTGATCATATCAAAATAAAAATCTCTGACATCGACATCTTGTCAGAAAATGAAAGAAACAGACTTTTGGTCGAATTCAACACGACACAGTTTGAATTTCCAAAGGAGAAAACAATTATTGACCTTTTCGAGGATCAGTCACTTAAGACTCCCGGTAATGTGGCTGTCGTATCAAATGAAGGCTCGATAACTTACTTAGAGTTGAGTAAGAAAGTGAAAGAATGGTCGAACTTTCTAAGCGCTAATAGGTCCAATTCCGGGATTGTTGCCCTATACATGGAGCCTTCCATTGATATGATCATCGGAATCTTGTCAATTATGAGATCCGGACAGGCCTTCTTGCCCCTGGATCCCTACCAACAATCCGATCGTGTCCAAGACATTTTGGAGGACAGTGAATGTAGCTTGTTACTGACACAACAGAATTTGGCCGATCAATTGTCATTCGCAGGGGATAAAGTGATTTTCGATCATAAGGAAAAACAGCATACTAAAGGAAAGAATAACAGAAGAATTCAAGCTACTGATTTATGCTATCTTATATATACCTCCGGAAGTACCGGAAAACCCAAAGGTGTAAAAGTGCAGCATAATAACCAGGTGAACTACGCCATATGGCTAAAGCGAACGCTGGATTTCTCACCAGACGCCAGGTCAATACTTACGTCTTCCTACGCGTTTGATTTAGGGTACTCTTCGATATTTCCAATCTTGATTAGCGGGGGCGAACTGCATATGATCCCCAGGTCACTTTACTATTCATCTGAGGATCTTGTTCCGTATATAGAACAAAATAGTATCACTTACCTGAAGGTTACTCCTTCCTTATTCAAAACCATCATCGCTTCTAAGAGTTTTAAACAAGGAGATTTTACTAATCTGAATCACATTATCCTTGGCGGAGAATCAATTGTTATCGAGGACGTGAAAAAAGCACATAAAATGCATGATCACATCACTTTTGTCAATCATTATGGACCTACGGAAACTACAATAGGTTCTATAGCACAAAAAATAGACTTCGATAGTGATGAGACAGTGACTTCGATTGGCCGTCCGATACATAACACTCGGGCATTTGTACTGGATCAAGATCAGAAACCCGTTCCACTTGGTGTGCCGGGAGAGCTATGCCTAGCTGGCGCCGGAGTAGGACAGGGTTATTTCAAACAAGACGAATTGACCAACGAGAAGTTTATCTCTTCGCCACTCTACCCTTATGGTAAGATCTATCGGACCGGGGATATGGCAAGATGGCTTCCTAATGGAATAATCAGTTTTCTTGGACGATCCGACAATCAGGTAAAAATAAGAGGCTACAGAGTCGAGCTGGACGAAATCTCGCATCAATTATACAATCATGAGATGATATCAGATGCTGTGGTAATAATGAGGGAAGAAAAGGAATCTCATCAATTAGTAGGTTATTATGTCGCCGAGCATGAAATGACAGGGGCACAGCTCAGCAATTTCCTGTCCTACAAACTGCCTGATTATATGATCCCTTCTCATTATATCAGGCTGGACCAAATGCCACTTAATCAAAATGGCAAATTAGATGTTAAGACGCTACCTGATCCTGAGCTTCAATCTACAGAAGATTACCGCATGCCTACGACTGACGAAGATCTCTTATTTGCCGACGTGTGGTCGCAGGTATTGGGAATTGACAAAATAGGAGTGACCGACAGCTTTTTCCTGTTAGGAGGCGATTCTATTAAATGCATACAGGTGATAGGAAGGGTGCGCAATGCCGGCTTTAGGTTGACTGTACAGGACATTTTTACAGATCAGACCATAGACAAACTAGCCTTAAAGTTAAAAAAGATTGAAACAGAGTCGGACCAGTCAATGGTCAAAGGTACTGCGAAACTTTCACCGATCCAGCAGTTGTTTTGGGAAAGAGAAACCCCTGATAAACATCACTATAACCAATCTGTTTTACTAAGATTCTCCAAGGGAATATCAGAACAGTTTGCTAAAAAAATCTTCCAGAAGATACAGCTTCATCATGATGTTTTACGTTCTGTTTTTATAACCGGCGATCATGAAATAAAACAAGACATTAGAGGAGCTGAGATGCCTGTTTCACTAGAGTTTTTTGATTTAAAAGATGAAAATGACCCGGAGGCCTTTTTGTCTGCCAAGTTAGATCAAATACAATCAGGGATTGACTTGCGTCAGGGACCATTGATGAAACTGGGGCTGTTCCAAAGAGAGAATGAAAGCCTGCTTGCGATAGTGATACACCACCTCGTAGTGGACGGAGTGTCATGGCGTATTTTACTTGAAGACATTGAAACATTGTACAGGCAGCTACAAGATGGCAAGCAGCTTTCCCTGGCGTCTAAAACGGATTCAATTCTGTCATGGTCTGAGCAGTTGGCGAGGTACGTAAAGAGTGAGCAATTTGAAATAGGAAGATCTTACTGGAGCGAACAAAAAAAGAGGACTATACCATCAATACCAAGAGATAATTCCGACAGGGATAATCGCGTCAAAAACGCGAAAACGGTGTCCTTTCATTTGAATGAAAATGACACTCATAAGTTACGGACCCATGTAAATGTGCCTTTCAAAACTGAAGTCAATGATATCCTGTTGGCCGCCTTATTAATGAGTATTGATCATTGTTTTAACTTAAAGGTCATTAAAATCGATCTGGAAGGTCATGGAAGAGAACGTATCACTGAGGGTACGGATGTGAGCAGAACAGTGGGTTGGTTTACCTCGATTTACCCTGCTGTACTGGAAAAAACCAGTAATGACCTTACAAAATTGGTGAAAGAAGTTAAAGAGTCTTTACGTGGAATTCCGAATAAAGGCATCGACTATCTTATTTGCCGATCCGAAGATCAGGACTACCAAAAAGACGGGAACGGAGCGACAATCAGGTATAATTACCTGGGGCAGTTTGACACGGAGTTTAAAGACAAAGCTTTCTCTTTGGCTGAAAGATCTAAAGGACGTGAAATATCCCCCGATTGGCATAGGGCCTATGATCTGGATTTTGTGGCAATTCTAACTGAAAAACAGCTTCAGATTGATCTCACCTTTGGTCAAAAGCAGTACAAGGAGTCCACCATTAACTTCCTTATGAGCACATATCATCAGCGCCTGGTAGAGTTGATAAATTATTGTTGCGATTGTAATAATATAGAACTAACCCCCTCTGATCTAACCTATAATCTACTGCCACAAAGAGAACTTGACGCCATTCAAAAGCTTTATCAGGTTGAGGATGTATATCCCTTATCGCCGATGCAGGAAGGGTTGTTCTTTCATTGGTTGCTTGATCCTGAATCTGAATCTTATTTTGAACAGAAGTTGCTAACTGTAAAAGGACAGTTGGACGCAACCCTCGTTAAAAAAGCTCTGAATGAGCTTATTATCAGGTACGATGTATTAAGAACCGTTTTTGCTCGTGAAGGAATGAATCGACCATTGCAGATAGTTTTAAAAGCACGTCAACTAAATGTAAGTTTTAATGACATTCGTCCTGAACTTGAAAGAAAAAATAAGAGCGAGGTCATCGAAAATTATAAAGTCGAGGATCAACGTAAAAAATTTGACTTAAGCCATGATGTTCTGATGAGGCTGATCATCCTTCAAACGGATGCGGATGAATATGAATGGATATGGAGTTATCACCATATTTTGATGGATGCCTGGTGTATGGGAATAATATTGAAAGACTTCCAAAAACTATATGCTAAAGCAGGCGGAAATAGTACGATCGCACTGCCTCAACCAGATCGTTATGCCAACTATATCCAATGGCTCGAAACCAGAGACAACGCTGTTTCGAAAAAATACTGGGGTGAATACCTGTCTACTTACAGCAAACCGGTAACACTGCTGGAAGAATCACTATCACCGCCAGAAAAAGGCTTTTCTATTCCAAAAGAGCATATAACTGAATTGGATCGACATAGAGTTGCCAGGCTTAACGAGATTGCCGGAAAATTGGGAGTAACGGTTAATACTATATTGCAAACTGCCTGGGGGCTGCTGATGGCCAAATATAACAATGTAAATGATGTAGTTTTTGGAGCGGTAGTGTCTGGTAGGCCTAGTGAAGTAAAAGGTGTAGAAGAAATGGTAGGCCTGTTCATCAATACCATACCTGTGCGAGTAAAACTTGATGAAAAATTACCTATTGATAGTGTTATAAAAGAAGTTCAACAAAAAGCTCTACAAAGCGAAAAACATCAATATCAACCGTTATATGAAATACAATCATTAAACAGACTTGGAAGCGAGCTTTTTGACAACATAATAGCTTTTGAAAACTACCCAATTACTAGTGAAATAGATGGTTTGAACCTTGATGATACACAGGAATACAGATTTGAAAACGTTAGAACATTTGAATATAATAGCTATCATTTAACACTTTACGTTTTTCCTGGCGACAGTATCCATTTGAGGTTCGTTTACAGTCCAACAAGTTATAAAGAAAGCAGGGTAAAAGAATTGGCGGCGCGCTTGAAGAATATTATCTATCAAATTATAGAAAATGATGAGATCAGCGTGTCTGAAATTGAACTCATCACTCAAGACGAAAGGAATGAGATTAACGACGCCATAACGGATTACAGGCGCTTTAATCTCGCCTTAGAAAAAAATATACCGGTATCTTATCACCAGGAGAGATTATGGTTTATTGATAAATTTGAGACCGGCTATTTGTATGAAAATAGTCCTGTTTATCATAATCTTCCTCTTGTCCTGAACTTGAATGGAGATTTAAACCGCGGAGCGCTGGAAAAGAGTATCCATGCCATAGTTCAGAAGTATGGAATACTACGGACAGGAATTGTTAGCATAGATGAAAGACCTTTCCAAAATATACACGAGGTTTCAACTTTTAATTTGGAGTTTCAAGATGTCACATCACAAGGGGCGGCACAAATTGAAAACCTTGTGCTTAAAGAGGTAAACCTACCTTTCGATCTTGAAAAACCTTTAATTCGGGGTAGATTATTTCAGACTGACAAATCTGCGTATAAGCTGGTCTTAGTGTTCCATCATATTATGGTTGATCGTTATTCTGTACGCAAGTTATCAGAAGAAATAATTTCAATCTATGATGATTACTTGTCTGGGTCTTACGCAGAGCGCTTTGAAACGGCATTAGACTATACAGGATTTTTGTCGTGGCAAAAACAGTCCCTGTCCACGCTTGACACGCATTTCCTTTCTTACTGGAAACCACAGCTAAGTGAGGGGCTTAAGCCGCTGGAACTATCCACTGACCGGCCACGAGCAACTGTACACACCTATACCGGCGCCTATTTGGATGTGAGTATACCCCGTGACCTGGTGGCTAAACTAAGAGCTTACGAACTAAAGTCTCAGATTTCTGCAGAGGTACTTTTCATGGGCATGTTTAATGTTTTACTGAACAAGTATAGCCAGCAAGAAGAAATTGTGATCGGAACAAGCGCTCTAAACAGAAAGCATGAAATTTCACAAAGCATAATAGGTCCGGTAGCCAATTTGATTGTTATCAGAAGTATTGTATCCTCGAATACTAGTTTTTTCGAATATGTCAGTCATTTGAAAGAGGTTTTCGACCGCGGGCTTGAATATCAAGATATGCCTTTCGATAAATTGGTTAAAGAATTGGCTCCTAACAAGGATATGAGTCGAACGGCCCTCTTTGATGTACTTTATCAATACGAAGAGAACGTTAATCCGGATCGCTTGACCACAGCTAACCTTAATGTGAGCATCCAGGAAACCAATTTTGGTTACGGTAAATATGATTTAAACCTTCTTTTACAAAGCTCGGAAGAAGATGTACAAGGTAAGCTGGTTTATAATGCCGACTATTTTGATCGTTCTACAATTGAATTATTTGTTAAACATTATTATAGCTTAATTCAAAGTTTACTGCACCAGCCTACTTATAAACTATCAGGTATTGAACTTATACCTGATAAGGAAAGACCTGAACTCTTAGCCCAATTTGACAATATCAACGTGACCTTTCCAAAAGATAAAACCATTGTTGAATTGTTTAAACACCAGGTTACACATACTCCTGGTAACATCGCTGTTGTATTTAAAGGAAAGACATTGACCTATGCTGAGCTGGATGCAAGGTCAACCAAGCTGGCATGGGTATTAAGAGGCAAAGGGGTCGGTTCTGATCAGCTGGTTGGGATTTTGGTAGATAGATCTATTGAAATGGTGGTAGGGATATTAGCCATTCTTAAGTCAGGAGGCGCTTATTTACCCATTGATACCGACTACCCTAAAGAAAGGATCGATTTCTTGATTGAAGATAGTGGGCTGAAAGCGCTGCTTACCACGAAAGATCAGCAGCTGGGTTTCTCTGACAATGTTTCAGTACTGTATATAGAAGACGTCGATGAAATGGACGATCATGTTAATGAAATCGACAATGTCAATAAGCCATCTGATCTATGTTATGTGATTTATACCTCGGGAACGACAGGTGTTCCTAAAGGGGTAATGGTAGAACACAAAAATGTGGTAAGGCTGTTTTTTAATGATGCTTTTCAATTTGATTTTGGTCCCAAAGATGTATGGACCATGTTTCATAGCCATTGCTTCGACTTTAGTGTGTGGGAGATATTCGGAGCCCTGCTGTCTGGAGGAAAACTGGTTATTATTCCTAAAATGATTGCCAGGGACACCAAAGTTTTTTGGAATATATTGAAAGAGCAGAAGGTAACTGTGCTCAATCAAACCCCTAGTGCGTTTTACAATTTAATGGAGGAAGATACCCAACATCCTACACCTGAATTAGACCTGCGATATGTGATATTTGGTGGAGAAGCGCTGAGTCCGAAAAAACTTGCCTCTTGGAGATCAAAATATCCTGAAACGATGTTGATCAACATGTTCGGCATTACTGAAACTACCGTTCATGTTACCTACAAAGAAATTGGCGATAAAGAAATAGACAACAACACCAGTAGTATTGGCAAACCTATACCAACATTATCTTGCCACCTCTTCGATCAAAATCAGAAGCTAATTCCAAATGGGGTAATTGGTGAATTATACGTAGGTGGAGAGGGTGTATCACGAGGCTATTTAAATAATAAAGAACTTACCAATAAAAGATTCATTCCTAACCCTTATAATCCGTCCGAACGGTTGTACCGAACCGGAGACTTGGCGCGGATACTAAAAAGTGGAGATATTGAATACCTTGGCAGGATCGATAATCAGGTTCAACTGAGAGGTTTCAGAATAGAATTGGGAGAGATCGAAATGCAACTGTCAGGATATCAGGATATTAATGAATGTGTGGTGGTGGCTAAAGAAAAACAGGAGCATATATACCTTGCCGCCTATTACGTATCACAAAAAGAAATCGAGGTATCGGTATTGAAAAGCTTCCTATCCGATAAACTGCCTGAATACATGATCCCTTCCTTTTACATTCACCTGATGGAGATACCTTTAACTTCTAACGGAAAGCTAGACAAAACAGCATTACCAGTCCCTGAGATAAAGACAAATGAAAATTACGAAAGTCCTTTAGGCGCTACAGAAGAAAAAATGGCTGTTATATGGGCAGATATTTTAGATATAGAAAGAGATAAGATCAGCTGTTATGACAATTTCTTTGACTTAGGCGGGCATTCCATCATAGCCGTACGGTTGATAGGCCGAATACAACAGACATTTGCTGTAACTATTAGGCTAAAGGAAATTTTCACTTTTCCAACCATAGACAAACTGTCGCAGAGGCTGGAAAATGTCGAATCAGGAAGTGCAACGACGATCCCGAAAATTGAGCGGAAGGCATTCTATCAGACCTCATATGCACAGAAGCGATGTTACTTCGAGCAGGAAATTGACAAGCGATCCACAATAAATAATACCACTAGCGTACACAGGATAATAGGAAAGTTAGATCATGATAAACTGGATAAGACGTTTCAAGCCCTGGTGGACAGACATGAAGGATTGAGGACACATTTTGAGGTATCAGGAAATGAAGTAGTCTCGCGTATAGAAGTAACGGCAAGTATTGCTTGCGAGTATTTGGATGGAATCGACTATCCGTTATTGGAAGAGGCCTTAGACGCCTTTATAAGACCATTTGATCTTTCCAGTTGCCCGCTTTTAAGGTATGGCATTTATCAAAATGATAAACAGGGTGATTTTCTATTGGTGGATATACATCATATTGTCTGCGATGGAGTTTCTCTGAATATTCTAATGAACGACTTTATCCGCCTTTATTCAGGTGATACTTTGCCTCCGTTAGCGCTCGATTATGTGGATTATGCCGTATGGCAACAAGCTGGAATTGATACCCTGGAGAAACAACGTACTTATTGGGCAGAACAACTCTTACCGACCTACTTTGAACCTGATCTGCCCACGTTACAAGACCGTGGATCGGTTAAGGTTCATGCTGCTGACCGCTCGGAACTAAAGATCTCGACAGAATTAAGTGATAAGATTAAGAGTTATGTGACTGAGGCAGGTGTATCCAATTTTATGTTCTTCCTATCGTGTTATTACATTCTACTATCTAAAATGTCAGGAAGCGATGATATTATTATAAGCACGAATTCTATTGGAAGAACACAGAAAGAACTCGAAAATATTGTAGGTTCCTTTGTTAACCTGATACCTCTCCGAGCTGATATTAAACCTGAAATGGTTTATGATGATTTTCTGTCACAGGTGAAAACTAATGTTTTGATGGCCCTGGAAAATCAGGACTTCCAATACGATGATATGGTCCTTATGACGGAAGGCAATGGGAGTAGCAACATTTTAGACCTGTTTTTCTCCTACATTAACTTCTTTGATGCTCAGTCAACTACTGGCGAGTTATCGTTTTCGCCGGTAAAACTGAAAGTCAATCAGGAGGTTGCCAGATTCGGACTTGAATTGATTATTTTTGAATACGGCGACCATTTCCAGGTAGGTTTAAGGTATAGTTCAGATCTCTATGACAGAGAAACAATAGAATTATTCACTCAGTACTACTATAATATTGTCCAGTGTGTATTACTTGATCGTAATATGACCATTGAAAATATTGAATTTGAATTTACAATGATATAAACGGATTGTAAAATCGCGGAAGCCCAAATATGTCAGGTGTTTACTTCGGCTTAGTTAAGCATGCGGTTTGATCCTCATAATCATAGAATGGTCGCTCACTGCAAGATCGAAATCTTAGACTAGTAATACCTTGAACGAAGTTATCCGATAAAACGCTAACCATAAATTATATTATTATGAAAATACTCATTTTAAGCATCCTTAGTTTATTGTGCCATACCACTTTGGACCTGTACGGACAATCTAATAAATACTTCACCAGTGCAGGGCGTAAAATAGATGTCAATAGTTTTGATGCTGATATCCGGAAAATGATTGAAGAAATGGGAGTTCCAGCAGTGTCATTGGCTGTGATTAACAACAACGAAATTGTTTACTCCAACACATATGGCGTAAAATCTACCTCCAAAAATAATAAAGCAAATAAAAATACAGTTTTCGAATCTTGCTCCCTGGGTAAGAGCTTTTTAGTGTTTGTAGTATTGAAAATGGCCGAAGAAGGCAAGCTAGACCTGGACAAACCTGTTTTCGAATACCTTCCAAACCAAAAGCTTGAACACGACCCCCGGTATAAATTGATCACTCCGAGAATGATTATTTCACACACCTCTGGTCTTGAAAACTGGCAACGTTATAACGATGAGAACAAGTTGGAAATATTGAAAACGCCAGGTGAGGCATTCACTTACTCCGGAGAGGGTATCAATTATTTAGCAGCGGCCATCGAGGCAATACTGGGCCGATCTTATGCAGAATATGTAAATGATATGATCATCGGTCCGCTTGACCTGGATCGTACTTTTTTAAATTTCAAAAGTCATACTATTATTCCCTTTTCAAAAGGCACGCCTTCTAATTTTGCTACCGGGCACAATTCTTTCGCTGAAGAATTCACTAAATTCAGAAATAGCGAACCTATTGCCGCAGGCGGCATTAACCAGACCGCTGAAGATTATGCTAAACTCTTCCTGGCCACTTTCGATGGTAATTTTCTCTCCGAAGACATAAGGCAAGAGATCCTAAAGCCAGCTATATATTTTGACGATTCTACACGTTACATGGGCCATGGCTATGCAGTATTACTTTATGAAAATGACACCATTATTTCTTTTAGCGGAAATAATCGCGGTTATAAGGGTGAAATACTATATTCCACTATTTCCAAGAATGGCTTTGTCTTCTTTTCTAACAGCGATCGAGGAAAATTAATGACCTCTCAGCTGAATAGCATGTCTGCACGTCTGCCACTTGGAAGTTATTTCAAAGGCTACTTTAAGCAATATCCCAGTAAAGCCATTCAATTATTACAAGTATATCGAGAGAAGAGCTCCGAATCAATGTTTAAACATATAGCTAAAATGCATGAGTCTGGTAAAATCGACGAAGATACCATGAATGAGCTTGGTGATGTATTTTTATATCATGACCTAACAATTTCTAAAAACATCCTTGAAATGTCCATAAAATGGTATCCTAATTCTGCTACGGCTTACTGCCTTATGGGACATGCTTATAAACAGTCCGATGATACTAGCCGCTCTTATAAGTACTTTTTGAAGGCTAAAGCATTAGGGTTTGATCTGTGGAATATCGACCGCTACATCCAGGAATATGAGAATAGCCAAGCGTCTCGTTAACAGTGCATGGTATATTCATCTCATCTTTTAATGTTCTACAAAATTAAAATGTAATGGCCAACCTTACTGAATTACAAAGCGCTATTGATCAGGCTTGTGAAGGAAGCTGCTTTAAAAAGATTGATGTCACTCGAGTTTCAGACAAGATCAAGCTGGGCGTAAGATTTGATGAAGACTTCCTTTTGGACAAATACAGGATTAAAAGAAACAAGTGGGAACTCCAAGGAGATTTGTTCTACATCAGCGATGGAGAACCTGAATACTTTTACAAAGACATCTTTATGAATGAATCCTATTTGGGAGATTGGTTAGAATTGCCTGAAGGCGCCATTATATTCGATGTAGGTTCCAACGTAGGCTATTTTTCAATGTTTGTTAATGCGAAGTTGAAAAATTATACATTGTATTCATTTGAACCCGCGCCCCATCTCTATAAGGCATTGGCTTTGAATTGCCTGAACCAAGGAATCCGTGCCAATATCTATAACTGCGGTTTGTTGGATCATACGGATGTAAAGTCATTCACTTTTTATAAGAACAGCTCCGGTCTGTCCTCATTCTATGGGGATCAGGAAGAAGAAGAGCAGATGTTGAGAGCTATGCTCACAGAAGATTTGCGGCGTGAGAATATTGAAGAATTTGATATAGTACTTGATGAACTTACCCGCTACCGTCTTGAATCAGAGCAAATGAGTATTCCTACTTTACGGTTAAGTGATTTTATCTCACAAAACGGTATCAAAACCATTGACCTGCTTAAAATAGATGCCGAGAAAAGTGAATATGAAATACTCAGGGGAGTTGATGAAGAGCATTTTGAGATAATCAACCAGATAGTAGTAGAGGTTCATGATATTGATGATAAATTACAAAAGGTAAAGAGCATTCTTGAACCTGGTTTTGACTTGAAAATCATGAAAGATGAAAACTATAAAGAAAATGTAATGTATACAGTGTATGCGAAAAAAAGTAAACTTAGAAAGCTAAAAACAATTCATTCTACTGATGATATTAATAACCTGTTCCTGAAGCTGTTGGAAGACGAGGAGAATAACGAACTCTCTAACCTGATCGTTGATTCAGGAGTAGATTTTTCAGTAACGGTATATTAAAACGGAGCGGTTGTTAGGCCTTAAATACAAAATTTAATCAACACAGTCTTTGTACTTTTTACAGCATGCAGAGACTCAATTTTCCTACTTAAAAATATAAGTACACCATGTGCGGGATATGTGGATTTGTAAGATTCGATAAAAAGGTAGCCGGTAAAGACAGACATATTATTCAGGAAATGAACAGCAAACTTTTACACCGGGGGCCTGATGATCAAGACGTTTTACTTTTTGAAAACGTTGCACTCGGCTTTAGCCGTCTGAGTATTATTGGACTGGACAATGGAATGCAGCCTGTATCGAATGAAGACGGATCGGTTATACTAATCTGTAATGGTGAAATATTTAATTATATTGAGTTAAGAGAAGAACTAAAACAAAAAGGGCATACATTTCAGACTCTGTCGGATGTAGAGGTGATAGTGCACTTGTATGAAGAGTATGGAGTGGAGTTTTTGAACGAGTTAAATGGACAGTTCGCTTTTACGTTGTATGATAAAAAAAGAAGGCTATTGTTCTGCGCGCGTGATCAAATGGGTATAGTGCCTTTCTTTTACACCCTTGTTGATAACATGTTTGTTTTCGCCTCAGAGGTCAAGGCTATTTTAGAACATCCCCAGGTACCCAAAACCATTGACCCGGTTGGGCTGGATCAAACGTTTACTTTCGCAGGGCTCATAAGTCCAAGAACGATGTTTAAAAACATTTCCAGCCTGGAAAATGGGCACTACCTGCTGGTGAATGATTATGGAGAAATAGTTGATGAGGAATATTGGGATCTTATCTATCCCAGCGGCGAGGTAAAAATGAACGGAAAGCAAGAGGAGCATTATATTGATGAACTGGAAGAGTTATTTGAAAATTCGATCCGATTGCGATTACGCTCTGACGTACCTTCAGGCTTTTACCTAAGCGGCGGACTAGACTCCTCTATGATCGTAATGAAAGCCCATGAACTTGTGCCTTTAGCCGAAAAGGAGACATTTTCCATCGATTTCATGGACTCCGAACATTCTGAATCATTCTATCAAAAATTGATTGCCAAGGAAAGTAATTCCAAATTGAACCAGAAAACGTTTTTTTACAATGATATCAGTGAAAGGCTACAGCATTCCATTTACCATAGCGAATGTCCCATAAAAGAAACTTATAACACGGCTTCGTTATCCTTGTCTGAGGCAGTGCGTGCAAAAGGAATCAAAGTGATCCAATCCGGGGAGGGAGCCGATGAGTTTTTTGCCGGATATGTAGGCTATCGGTTTGACAAGATGAGGACAATGGGCCTGGTTCAAAATCAATCTACTGTAGCTGAAAAAGCTATCAGGAACAGACTTTGGGGTGATGATTCATTCTTTTATGAAAGAAATTTCCTTGAGTTTGATGAAATCAAGCGTGCGTTATATTCTCCACACATTAATAAGGCCTTCGACGAGGTCAATTGCCTCAATCATCATGTAGTCCGTAAAGAAAGAATTGCAAATTTGGATGTACTCAACAAACGAGCCTACATCGATTATAAGATTAGATTAGTGGACCACCTGGTTTCTGACCATGGAGATCGAATGGCGCTAGCTAACTCAGTAGAGGTCAGGTATCCCTTCCTGGATAAAGATCTCGTAGAGTATTCAACCCGGATACCTGCTCTGTTGAAATTGAATGACTTTACTGAAAAATACATCCTGAAAAAAATGGCGAACCGATTTGTGCCTGATAGGGTTTCGGAAAGGGAAAAATTCCATTTTATAGCGCCAGGTAGTCCGTATTTGCTACAAAAAAATGTTGAATATATTAATGACCTACTCTCTCATGATATGATCAGGCGGCAAGGGTATTTTAACCCGGATAAGGTGGAAGAACTTAAAAATATCTATAAACAAGAAGGGTATACAATAAACGCGCCCTATGAAAGTGATATGTTAATCATAGTAATAACATTTGGGATCTTATTAGATCAGTTTTTTTAGGAAATAGTATTATCAGAGTTTCCCATCATTTTAAGCTTTTCTGGTAAGTAAATTGAGCCAGCGCTATATGTAAGGTAGAAGGGGAATACGATCACACCTTATATAAAACGACTTACATCTAATTTAAAATCAGATAGAAATGCCAGTAGAATCAAAACTAGATTTCAAAACACTAAATGCAAATAAAAAGATACGGACAAAGAATTACTGGAGGAATAGGCTGTCAGGTTTTGAGTTCAGTTCCTACTTTGATCAGGGACCAGAGAAAGAGGCGCATGGCCAACTGGTCCACAGTATATCTGCGCCAAGATCTACGATAAAAGCGCTAAATAACGTAGCACAATCTGATAGAGCAAAACATGTTGTATTATTGGCGGCATTAGGTGTCCTTATTCAAAAGAGTTCCTCATACTCGGATATAGCGGTTGTAACTTCTGTGTACAAGCGTGACGACCGTCCGGGAAGCTCCAATGTGGTTTTACCGGTAAGATTCGAGAAGTACAACGCTGAACTGTCATTTACAAGACTTCTTACTGTTTTAAGGGACAAATTGCTCAAAGATCTTGAGCATGCTGACTATCCTATAGAAAAAATACTCGACAAAAGGTATGATGAACTAAAGCAGACTAATGTGATTGGGATGCATCTAACAGGGTTACAAGCAAGCCCTTTGCAAGCGCCGATGTCGTTTGATATGATCTTTGGCTTTTCTTCTGACCTTGATAACCTCAGACTAAGCATCGAATATGATCACGCGAGGCACAACCTTGCCTATGTAGCTCAGATTGGGCAATTGTATTTCAGTTTACTGGAGAAGCTAATTCTTCAAAGAGAAAAAGCGCTTAGCCAGATTGAAATTATTTCTGAGATCGATAAGCACAAAATTATAAACGAATTTAATCAGACCAAGAAAGAGTTTCCTTCTGATAAAACCATCATGGATTTGTTTGAGTCACGTGCGACCGAATGCCCTGATAGCATTGCCGTAAGGTTTGAACAAGAGCAGTTGACCTATAAAGAATTAGATGAAAGGTCGGATCAAATAGCTAGTTATTTGGCTGAGCGTTTTGATAAAAAGGGCACTGTTATTGGCGTTTACCTGGAACGCTCTTTAGAACTAATGACAGTCTTGTATGGTATACTGAAGTCAGGAAACGTCTACTTACCTCTTTCAAGGCGCTATCCGATAGATAGGACCCGATATAGCCTAAGAAATAGCGAAGCTAAGGCGGTGTTTGTGATGCAACAAGATCTAACACTATTTGCCGATGAGTTTGAATGTATAATGGAAGGAGATATATCGGCCAGTGCTTCTGCTCATGTAAATCATTCCGATCCTGAACAACTCGCCTATATTATTTATACTTCCGGCTCTACCGGCCGTCCAAAAGGAGTACAGATCAAGCACCGATCGATCGTTAATCGGCTCAATTGGATGCAGAATGAATACCTGCTGGAAGCGGGAGATACAGTACTTCAAAAAACACCAATAGTCTTTGATGTTTCTATCTGGGAATTATTTTGGTGGTCCATCTCAGGCGCAAAACTTGTTCTGGCTCAACCAGGGGTAGAAAGCGACCCTAAAGCGCTGTGTCATATTATTCGTGAAGAAAAGGTTAGTATCCTTCATTTTGTTCCTTCCATGTTGACTGCATTACTGCAATATTTAAAAGATAGCGATGATTATGGATCACTAAACAGCATAAAACACCTTTTTGCCAGTGGAGAAGCGCTTAAAGCGGAAGACGCACAGTTTTTTCTTAGAAAATGCCCCTCAGCAAGGCTTCATAATCTTTACGGACCTACCGAAGCGACTGTAGATGTATCTTTTCATGAAGTTTTACCCTCTCGTGAATATGATAGGGTTCCCATTGGTAGGCCCATAGACAATACCCAACTCTACATATTTAGTGCAGAAATACAACTTCAACCAATTGGTATATCCGGAGAACTATACATTGGGGGTGAGAACTTATCTGTGGGTTATCTTAATCAGGAAGAGCTTACCAGCGAGAAATTTGTTACAAACCCGCTTAATGATGATTCTTTGCTATATAAAACCGGCGACCTTGCTAAGTGGTTACCCGACGGATCTATTGAGTTCTTAGGGCGTATGGATCACCAGTTGAAGATTAGAGGCAACAGAATTGAACTTGGGGAGATTGAACACATGGTTAATGCTATTGACAAAGTGCGCAACGCTGTAGTGCTGCCCAAGATGGCGAAAAGTGGTTCACATCAATTATTATGTTTTTTTGTTGCAGAGGTACCACTTTCCGAAGATGCAATTACAAGCCATCTCGTCGCCCGATTACCGGATTATATGATTCCGGCTGATTTCATTCAAATCGATGAAATTCCAGTGACGGTAAACGGTAAAGTGGATCGAAAAACTCTGTTGTCATATAAAAAAATAGAAAGTGAGGCCTATACTGGGCCTGAAACAGGTTTAGAGAAAAAACTAACTGTTCATTGGAAAGCAGTACTTGAGGTAGATCGAATTAGCATTACTGAAAGTTTTTTCAGAAGAGGAGGAGATTCAATATTAGCCGTTCGTTTGATCGGCGCAATCAATCAGGCATTGACATTGGACCTTTCGGTCCATGATCTGTATGAAAACAATACCATACAAGCCCTTGCTTCATTCATTGAAATTTCAGAACCCGGACCTGGCCGCAAGAAATACGAGGAAGTAGAAGCAGAACTGGCAGCTTTTGACCTAAGTTATAAGCATAAAATTGAGGATGTCAATATTGAGGTAGTCTACCCGATGTCTGATATAGAAAAGTCTATGTGTTATGTCAGTCAATCCCGTCCGGAAGATATCCTATACTTCGAACAGTTGATGGTACCTGTGACTTACGAAATGTTGGATCTGACTATATTACAAAAAGCGCTAAATCTACTCATTGAAAAACATGAAGTACTTAGAACAGGCTTTGATCTGGGTGAATTTGCGCACATTGTGTATAAAGACCTGCCTACTAAGATCAAGTTTCATGATTTAAGTTCTCTTGATGCCGAAGACCAGAAAAGTACCATCAAATCCAACCTGGGAAAAAGCCGTCAACAACATTTTGACCTGGGTTCAGCTCCTTTATGGCGTATCATATTATATAAACTCTCGGATCATCATCATGAACTACTTTTTGAATATCATCACGCTTTGCTGGATGGGTGGAGTTATGCTTCATTGCTTACGGAGTTAACGAATACTTATGGCGAATTACTCAGAGATGAGTCCTTCAAACTGGTTCCTTTAAAATCAAATTTCAAAGATGTAATTACGGTTGAGCTGGTAAGCAAAAACGATCAGGAAGCCATTGACTTTTGGAAAGTACAGTTAAAGGACTTCAAAAAATTGAGCCTTGAAGTAGGGGATGGTGATAAGACATTCCAATCTGTCAGAGAAGCTTATCCTACACAATTACTAAAGGACCTGGATCAAGCGGCCAGACTAAAAAATACAACAGTTAAAACCATTCTACTTTCCGCATATCTCTATTCATTAAAAGTAATTACCGGAGAAAGCGATTTATTGGTTGGTTTGGTGACTTTCAATAGACCACTTAAAGAAGATGGCGACAAAGTGCTGGGCTGCTTTCTAAATACTATTCCATTCCGCTTTAAACTCCCAGCGGGTATCTCATGGACAGCGCTTATACAATTGGTAGACAAAAAACTTCTTGAATTGAAACGGTTTGAACATCTGTCCTTATTTGAGATCAACCGAATTACGGGGGAACAAACCTTCGGAGGAAATCCACTCTTCGATACACAGTTTAACTACGTTAACTGGCACGTGGAGGAGGGGATGCGATTGGAAAAAAGGGTTAATACAGAACCAGATCGTTTGGATTTTGACGTTTTTCTAAGAGGCAACACCTTTTTTGATATCAACTATAATGTCAACAGTGAGCGCATATTAAGTATGCATGAATATTCATCTCCATTCATGACACCGGAGGTATATGCTTTTTATGAAAAAGTATTTTTGTCGGCCCTTTCCAAAGTGATCCGGACTCCGGATGGAATACTAGACTCTAAGGAACTTTATTGGCATGACGAAATCGAAGATGTTTATAACAAGTTAGATGACGCCGACAACACGAAGAACCTTGAAAACATTGAATTACCGTTTCATTTGGAAAAACTGTGGAATCATTCAACCGACGCCATCGGAAATCATATTAACCGTAACCTTCCCTTAACCATTGACCTGGAAGGAGACTTAAACATCACCAATTTACAGAAGGCTTTTCATGAAGTTATAGATAAATACGAAGTACTACATTCGCAGATCACTTTGGTAGACGGAAAACTCTTACAAAGGACTTTACCGGATAATGAGTTTCAATTGGATCTTACGGTCATCAGGCAAAGTCAGGAAAAGACGGATGATTTACTGGAAAAAATGCTTAATAAGCCATTTAAGTATAACCAGCCATTAGTGCGGGCGGCCCTCTTGCAGACTTCCGACAACCGCTATAAGTTAATGATGGTCTTTCATCGAATAATTGCTGACCCAAGATCAATTCAATTGTTTTCCAATGAGTTGCTATATAGTTATCAAGCTTTGAATAACGGAAAGGACAAAAAAAATAAAAGGGGCATTAAATCATATTTCCGGTATTCATTATGGCAGCAAAAAACATTACCAAGATTGTCACCATATGTACTTTCGTATTGGAGTGAACAGCTTGGAGGTTCGTTGAAAATAGTCGAATTACCCAAGGATCATTCTTCCGAAGAAATATCGGAACGTAACTGTACTGCTAGTGTACCAATAAGCATTAAGCCCTCCTTGTTCAAAGCATTATTAAGGTATGAAGAAACCACCCGAATTAGCTTAGATGTCATATTAATGGCTTGCTTTAAGGTTTTATTAAATAAATATACCGGCCAGGAAGAGGTATTGATAGGACGTACTACCGATAATAGGACAAAGCAGGGTTTAAAAGAATTAATAGGCCCTATTTCCGACATTACATTAGTGCGAAGTTTCATTCCCCAAGACATCAACTTTGATGAGTACATATCCACTCTGGATGAGATATATACCGACGCTGTAAAATTTTGTGTAATTCCTCATGAAACATTAATGCATAAACTTGGGCTGGATAATAGTGTGAGCGGTAATGGGCCAAAGATCAATATACTCTATCATTTTGAAGATCATGATCGTGAAAATTGTGCGATTAATGACTTGAGCGTTGAAATTATACAACCCTATCGAGACGACAGGGAGTATGATCTGAGTCTGTTACTGAACCGTTCTGACAGTGGAGTAAGTGGAGAAATGATTTACAATCCAGCTCATTTCGATCATTCTGGTATTCAGCAAATGGTAAGGCGCTTTTACGAATTAGCGGCTAACCTATTATCCAGTCCACAAGATAAATTGTCGCAACAGGAACTGATACCTCAAAACGAAAAGGATCAAATACTTAATGAATTTAACGACACGAATGCAGCCTATCCCTTGGATCAGACTATTGTGTCCTTATTTGAGCAGCAGGTAGAAAATACACCAGAGAATGTAGCCATTAGATATGGCACTAAGGTACTTAGCTACCGCCAAACCAGCGAGTTGTCAAATCAGATAGCCCATTATCTGATAGGCAAAGGGGTAAAACGAAGCGACCTAGTAGGGATAATGTTGGAGCGCAATGAATATATGATCCCTGTGCTGTTTGGAGCGCTAAAGGCCGGAGCAGCTTATCTCCCAATAGATCCGACTTATCCAAATGAACGGAAAAAGATCATTATTGAGGATGCTGGCATAAATACTTTAATTTCTATTGATAGTTTCCCGAATGAACCTTCCATTGGCGTCGCTCAAGTATTGAATTTGAAAGATATGTTGCAGGAAATTCAATCGTTACCCATTAGCTCGCCTGTAGTGCAATTAGATGGCGGTGATCTTGCCTACGTCATCTATACATCAGGCTCAACGGGTCGGCCAAAAGGTGTGATGATAGAACACCGTTCGGTCGTCAATCGGCTGATGTGGATGCAAAAGAAGTATCCCATAAATGAGCAAGACGTATTGTTGCAAAAGACACCCATAGTCTTTGACGTCTCGGTATGGGAACTATTCTGGTGGTCTTTTACTGGTGCATCCGTAAGCCTTTTAAAACCAAATGAAGAAAAAGACGCCGATGCCATAATCAAAACGATAAAGGATCACGAGGTGACTACCATACATTTTGTTCCCTCGATGTTAAGTATTTTTATGGCCGTAACTGACAATGGGTTTGACTATATGGCATTAAAAAGCCTGCGTCAGGTGTTTGCAAGTGGAGAAGCCTTAAAGTCAGATTATGTCAGAGCCTTTGGAGACTCCATACATAAACATTGCCAAACACGGTTAATCAATTTGTACGGTCCCACAGAAGCTACGGTCGATGTTTCCTATTATGAATGCGACTTCACTCTGCCAATAGGCCGTATCCCAATAGGGAAACCTATAGATAACCTAAAGTTATACGTCCTGGGAGGCGATGACAATATATCGCCCATAGGAGTAAAGGGTGAGCTATGTATTTCTGGGGTAGGGCTAGCCCGTGGCTATTTTAATAATAAAGCGTTAACCGATGAAAAGTTTGTTATCCATCCCTTCAGTCCCGGGGAGCGGATGTATAAGACCGGCGATGTGGCCCGATGGTTGCCCGATGGTAATATCGAGTTCATAGGCCGAAAGGATGATCAAGTGAAGATTCGGGGATTCAGGATAGAATTAGGCGATATAGAACATCAATTGTTAGAACATCCATTGGTGCGCCAAACAGTAGTAGTAGTTAAAACTTATCAAGAGGATGCTCACCTGGTTGCCTATTACATTTCAGAAGTAGAAATAAACCCTGACGACCTACGCAATCATTTACTGGAACAATTACCGGAACATATGGTCCCTTATCATTACGTTTTTCTTGAGGCACTTCCAATGACAGTAAATGGTAAGATAGACCGCAAGGCATTGCCAGCTCCGGAACTTACATTAAGCAACGACTACGTAGGCCCGTCAAGTGAAACAGAAATAAGGTTGGTTCGCATATGGAGCGAAATCTTGAAACTCGATAAAGAGATGATCAGCATTAATAAGAGCTTCTTTGAGCTGGGGGGGCATTCTTTGAATACAATTGCTATGGCTAACAAGATATATAAAACCTTTAATGTGAAATTGACCCTCCAGGAAATTTTCGATAAAGCTACCATTGAGCAGATAGGGGAACATCTTGATGCCTGTTTGTGGCTAAAAGAGAAGCCGTCACCTGATCAAGTCGATAAAGTTACGATCAAAATCTAAAAGTATCCATGGAAGACCTCATTAACCGGTTAAGGGAAAATGATGTACATGTAGAGGTTGTAAATGACGAATTACAACTGAATGTACCCGTTGGTGCGGATTTGAATAAGCTTCTCCTTGAAGTAAAAGATAGTAAGCAGGCGTTGATCACTTATATTAAAAAAATTAGAGATAATGCTGTCTTTCAGAAAATTCAACCTGCCCCAATAAAGAAATATTATCCCTTATCATCGGCGCAAAAAAGACTGTATTTTTTGTATCGCTTAGACGAAGAATCGCGGGCTTATAATATGCCTCAGGTGATAAAACTTAAAGAAAAGCCTGATCAGGAGCGCCTAGAGGCTGTATTTACTAAATTGATCTATCGGCATGAAAGCTTGCGTACTTCCTTTGAGGAAGTTAATGGTGTGCCTGTTCAGAAAATAGCGGAAGTAGTCGATTTCAAACTGGAGAGTTATGAATCCTCAAAGGAAGGATGGACTTCTATTATAAGGGAGTTTATCAGGCCGTTTGATCTGAAGGCAGGCCCTTTATTACGTGCCGGTTTGATTACAGTTTTTGACCGTACTAATAAATCAGCTATCGCTGAGTATTTCCTGATCTTGGATATGCATCATATTATTGCAGATGGAGTATCTCAATCGGTACTTGTCAATGATTTCATGTCGCTTCATAAGGGTGAGGAGATACTTGATTTGCCGCTGCAATACAAGGATTATGTGGAATGGCAATTGAGTGAAAGTCAGCAAAAGCAAATTGTCAAGCAGAAATCTTTCTGGTTAAAAGAGTTTTCACAACCTACATTACCTTTAGAGTTGCCTACTGATTACAACAGACCCCGTGAAAAGAGTTTTAAAGGTAGATCTTATGAGTTCAAACTTACAAAAGAGGATGCCGTAAAATTAAGAAATATTACTGATCAGACCGGGACTACAATGTACATGGTCCTTTTTTCGGCATACGTGATATTGTTAAGCAAGCTTGGAAACCAGGAAGATATTGTAGTTGGGACACCAGCAGCGGGCCGTCAGCATATGGACCTGGAGGGTATCATTGGTATGTTTGTGAATACATTGCCAGTAAGGAGTTATCCTAATGGTAACATAAGCTTTAAAGAGTTTTTGTCAGAAGTTAAAGATAACATATTAGCTTGTTTCGAAAATCAAGAATACCCATATGAGCAGTTGTTAGATGTGCTTAACTTGAAGCGACATGTCAGTCGTAACCCTTTGTTCGATATGGTTTTTTCTTATCAAAACTTCTCAAAACATGGCGACGACATAGCCGACATAGAACACATTTCCATCGAACGTGGTCAAAACATATCAAAATTTGATTTAACGATGACCGCCAGTGAGTATGAAGACCAGATCCATTTGAATGTGGAATATTCTACTGACTTATTTAAAAGGTCTACCATTAACCGTTTTGAATTATATTTCAAAAAGATAGTGACCGCAATAACTCTCAATCATGACATTCGGTTAAAAGATATTGATATTTTGTCTTCACGAGAGCGTTATCAGTTATTGACGACCTTTAACGACACATTAGTTGATTATCCTAAAGACAAAACAATAATCGAGTTGTTTCATGAACAGGTAAAGAAAAACGCTGCCAAGATAGCCATTGAGTTTGACAATGAGATGATGACTTATCAAACGCTAGACCTTCTTAGCCGTAAAGTAGCTAGTTATCTACATCAAATCAATGATGTGAGACCCGAGGAATGTATCGGAGTGTTGGCAGATTGGTCCGGTGAACTCGTGGCGGTATTTCTCGGCATCTTAAAAGCTGGAGGGGCTTACCTGCCTTTGGATCCCAGGCACCCGGTAGAGAGGATTCGACAAATGGTGCAGGACGCAGAGGTTCGCATTGTGCTTGCACCACCAAAATATCATCACCTGCTGACTGATAATATGGTAATCGTAACTCCGGAGTCCTTATTCAGAGAAAGACCTCAAAAGGAATTTCGAAATACTGCCGGCCCTGATAGTTTGGCTTATGTGATGTACACCTCGGGTTCTGCTGGGACACCGAAAGGAGTGGCAGTAACTCATCGAAATGTTGTCCGTCTGGTAAAAAATACAAACTACATTGAGCTCAATGAGTCCACCCGGATATTGCAGACAGGAACACAGGTGTTTGATGCGGCAACATTCGAAATATGGGGTAGTTTGTTGAATGGAGGCACATTGGTTTTGAAAGAAAAGGAAGCATTTCTTCATAGTAGGTCATTAGCCAAGGTCTTAAGTGAATCTAAGATTAACACGTTGTGGCTTACATCAGGTTTATTTAACCAACATGCTAAGGAAGTCCCCACTATGTTCTGTGGATTGCATTATTTGTTGGTAGGCGGCGATGTATTGAACCCGGTGGCAATAAATCATGTCAGAAATACTAATCCCAATTTAAAGATTCTCAATGCATATGGACCAACAGAGAATACAACTTTTTCCACTTTTCATGTCATAGACAGGGATTATAACGATAGTATACCAATAGGCAAACCAATTAGTAATTCAAGAGCTTATGTTTTGAGTAATTATGGCCAACTACAGCCCATTGGAGTCGCCGGAGAGTTGTATGTCGGAGGCGATGGTGTAAGTAGAGGGTATATCAATCAATCAACGCTAACGGCAGAAAAGTTTGTTCCCGATCCGTTTCATTCCGGTGGTCGTCTTTACCGTACCGGGGACCTGGCACGTTGGTCATCGGACGGCGCCTTGCAATTCCTGGGGCGCCAGGATGACCAGGTGAAGATCCGGGGTTTCAGAATAGAGTTGGGAGAGATAGAGCATAAGCTAGCTAATCACGATCAACTACGGGACGTGATTGTAATGTCCAGGGAGTTTGAGGGAGAGAAGCATCTGGCGGCCTATTATGTGTCGGAAAAACCAATAAATGCAGATGCCATTCGATCTTATTTGCAAGACAAACTCCCCGATTACATGCTTCCGGAGTACTATGTACACCTGGATCAGTTTCCGTTGACCTTGAATGGGAAAGTAGATAAAAAGGCACTTCCAGCTCCTGAGATACAGGCAGGAAAAGACTATGAACCGGCCGCTACTGAATTGGAACATAAACTTGTTGCTATTTGGTCGGAGGTTTTGAAGTTACCCCCTGAAGTGATCAGTGTGACTAAGAGCTTTTTTGAATTAGGAGGACATTCCCTGCGAGCTACTATTATGGTGAACAGGATCTTCAGTACGTTAAGTATTGAAGCGCCATTAAAAGAGGTGTTCGGCCACCAGGACATTAGAAGTTTAGCGAACTACATTGGCGCAAAGGAAAGTTCGGTCTATTTTACCATTGAGCCCTCTGTCTCCAAATCGCACTATTCCCTATCTTCATCGCAAAAGCGGCTGTATTTTCTTTATC
>CALBPF010000340.1 GCA_937899105.1 uncultured Flammeovirgaceae bacterium
GGTCATTGAACCCATCTACTATTGACATATACACCTACCCTCAGATCATTACTCTTTCTGCGATCTTGAGCACCAGTTCGTCCGATCGATAAGGTTTGGGCAGGAAGTCATCCATTCCTGCGTCCAAACATCTCTGAATATCCCTTTTCAAAAGCGAAGCAGTCATCGCAATGATTGGTTTCTTTTTGAGTTTGTAGGTTGATTCCAATTCCCTGATCTTCTTTGTTGCCTGATAGCCATCCATATTAGGCATCTGTACATCCATCAACACCAGATTGTAATCGTTCATCTTATACATGTTGTAGGCTTCTTCCCCGTCGGAAGCTACTTCCACAATTGCTTCAGGAAAATACCAGTTGAGATCATCTTTAGCAACCATTACATTGAATTCGGTATCTTCTACAAGTAGTATTTTCAACCCTCTTAGCTGCTCCCCTGTCAGCTTGAGTTCATCTTCGGATACATAGGTTTCTTTAGACTCACCCTCAAGCTCCTTAAGTGGTAAGGTAAAGGAAAATACACTTCCCTTTCCTACTTCACTTGTCAATTCAATCTCTCCATTTTGAAGTTCGATCAGCTGTTTGGTAATCGCTAAACCTAGCCCTGTACCTCCGGCAATAATTGTTTGAGAACCAGCCTGTTCGAACGAGTCAAAAATTCTTTGCTGATCTTCCTCAGAAATTCCTTTTCCCTCATCGGCCACCATGAAACGAATTCCATCAGTTTCAGGTTTTAGAGAAATTGTAACCTTCCCTTGTTCTGAAAATTTAATGGCATTGTTGATCAGGTTGATGAGTATTTGAGTTAGTCTTAGCGCATCACCTTTGACCATTTTTGGAAGGTCGTCTAAGAAGAAAAACTCCAGCAAAAGCCCCTTTTCCTCTGCTTTTGTCTGTAGCAATTCTACACTCGCGCTTACGTTTTCTTTTAAATCAAAAGGCTCGTTGACAATGGTGAGTTTTCCAGACGCGATCTTAGATAGATCCAATACATCATTTAGTAGCTTGGACAGGTTCTCTGTACTCCTACTCATTGCACCTAGAAATTGATTCTGGAATTCAGGGTGAGCATTTCTTCGTAATATTTTGAGCATACCAGAGATCGCATGAATAGGTGTGCGGATTTCATGACTTACATTAGCCAAAAACAGTTCTTTGTAACGCTCCGACTCTTCAGCTTTTTGTTTCTCTTGTTTGATAATTTTGTTTTGTTTTCGGATAAATTTCAATTGATTCATGATAAACAATACTGCAATGACAAGTAACAATAGCCCACCCGATACTGTCCATATAATTAACCTCTGGTTGGATAGCTGCTCATTGGTAAAGGCACGCTGAAGCGCTGCCTTTTCTGCTTCTTTTTTTTCATTCAATTTCCACATCTGGATAGCATTGTTATAAGAACGTTGATTTTGCTCCAACTCATAATACATTGTGAAGTGATGAAATGCTTGCTCATAATTTCCGAGCTGACCATATGCTTTTCGTAAATGATTGTGAGCATCTCGCTTCTCCTGTTCCCGTTGTTGATCGTAGGCGATCCATAGCGCTTGTTCTGCATAGTAAATCACTGAGTCAATTTCCCTATCAAGGAGCAGATAACACTCCGATACAATACATAGCCTCCTGGCTCTTTGGTGATCGTAAATAAAGTCACCGATACTTTTCTGAGCATAAACTAGTGCTGAGTCTAATTGCCCCTGTTCGATATAAAATCTAGCTATGCCTTCATAGACTCTATTTTCCAATAGCGAATCACTACTTGTTAACGCTTCACTTTTGAGTGCACTAAATAAAGCAAGCGCCTCATCAACTCGACCTAGCCTACCAAGCACTTTTGCCGCATGACAATTGGCATCTCCGTAAACCTCTCTCTGATCGTTTTCCCTGGCCATATTCGAGGCTTTTTTTAGATATAAGAGACTTTCTTCTGTCTTAAGCTGGTCTCTTAGTATGAAA
The DNA here is from genome assembly GCA_937899105.1 of uncultured Flammeovirgaceae bacterium. GTDB lineage: Bacteria > Bacteroidota > Bacteroidia > Cytophagales > Cyclobacteriaceae > Fulvivirga. The sequence goes on from CALBPF010000340.1 coordinate 1,959, forward strand.
CCCATGTACATGTTGAGCGGAGCTTCAATTTCTTTTACTGCTGTTACATCAGGATTTTCATCTACAAGTTGTTCTAAGGAAATTAAGTCCTCATAGGTACTTGCCCTATCACCAAAATCATTATACTTGAAAGAGATCAATTCCATCAGGATGATCATTTGAGTATTCAAAGCATTCTGCTGTCGTGCATCGTCTAGTCGCTTTTCAATAAGCTCTATTGCCCTCAGTTTTTTCTCACTTTCATTGAGGGAATCATAGCTAGTCTGACCTTGTGAAAAGTTATAGATTGAAGTTGCCAAAAAAATCAGAAGAATAAAGTGTCTCATTATTCAGATTTAAAATCAACTTATATGGCTTATGAATTTATTCATATTCTCAATTCTTAGTTTTCCACCACTCCATAAATCCCTCTTTTTTTCTTCGTGATAAAGTCAAAGATTGACCACTTTTCATATGTATTCGTTCTCTTCCTGCTGATGCAATATGACTGCTTCCTACAATGTAAGATTTATGACATCTGAAAAACCCCTTTTCAGTCAAAAGCTCTTCTAAATCAACAAGGGTTTTTGCTACCAAAATTTTTCTACCCGATTCAAGATGAATATTGCTGTAATTTCGCTCCCCTTGAATAAAAGTTATTTCTTTTAGCGGAATATCCAGTTCTCCCTCTTGCATAGTCAGGAAAAGCCGCTGATCTGAGTAGCTTTCGTTCATATTTGACAAGGCACGTTTTACCCGCTCTTTGTTCTGAGAGGTATGTCGTTGATGAAATCTTTCAATGGCGTTTTTGAGTTCTTCCAGATCTACTGGTTTCAATAAATAATCCAAGGCATTGAAACGAATCGCTTTGATGGCATAGTGGCCATAAGATGTCACAAAAATGGTTTGAAAATCTATTTTTTCTAGCCTCGAGAGCATTTCAAAGCCGGTCATATCCGTCATCTCTACATCCAATAGAACGAGGTTTGGATTCAACTTTTTGATTTTTTCCAGCCCTTCAGCTCCATCTTTGGCCGTACCTAAGACTTCGATATCATCAAAAAATGCCAGCTTGTCTGTGAGTAAATCACGCATGAATGGGTCGTCATCTATGATGATGCAGCGGATCATGCTACCTAAAGCTTATCGTCCGTTAACAAATCATTTACTTCTACTAGCGCCATTGATAGTTGTTCCAAAAGCCGATTGACCATATTTTCCAAGTCCTGGAAATCCATTTTAAGATAACCCATTTCCAGTTGATTCTTCAATTCTACCACCTCGTCCATTCCGAAAAACTGGATCTGCGGGCTCATCTTATGAATCAACTGCCTTACTTGTGCCCGATCTTTTGAATCAAGTGCCTCTCGGATCATTTCGGTTCTTTCGGGAATTAATGAAGCGAACTGTCGCAAGTATTTTTCCATTCTGTCCTTATTTCCCCGGCTCACCTGCTTAATATTTTTTAAGTCAATCAATTCATTCATCATTCAATCACATTGCTTACCACAATATAAGAGGATTTCGGCAGGTTTTGGACAACTGACCAATCATACGGCAAATGGATGTTCAAAAGCCATTTGATCAACCGCTTGATCAACCGTGCTGCGCATGATAGACCATTCGTCTAAAATCAACAAGGCTAGTTTAATCTTGAGCTGTAACAATTGGAACACTCAATGTTTAACATAAACTAAATCAAATGAAAACCTTAAAATTTATAAGCTTTATCGCCATTACCTTTCTAATGGCATGTTCAGATGACGATGAAATAACCTCTACCTGCTTTGATGGTATTCAGAATGGGAACGAAACAGGAATAGACTGTGGGGGGAGTTGTACAGCGTGTGCCGAACCTTGTTCTAATGAACTAGCCTTTGATGAAACAGGGAAATATGGTGTTAACCTACTTAGAACTGCGGGTAGCGATATAGACACGCTACAAATCAACTCCTTTGATGTCTTAAGCATGCAAGCCACTACTGCCGCTAGTTGCACTAGTTTGAGAATAGTGATTACGAATGTCACAGCTGACTGCGAGAATTGTTGGTTTCTTTTTAATGACTTTTCGGAAAGACGTATAGATAATTGGGATGTCTCTGAGTACAACATCTCTAATAATTCTCAAACATTCACTTCAACAGGTACGGAGATGGATTTATCAATTGATGCCTTCTATGGCGGTGTTTATGAAATTGAGTATTATGTCAATGATAGCCTTACGCACACGAATTATTTACAATCAAATGAAGATGAGCTAATTCCTTTTATCGACGGTGAATTCATGTTTAGCTCCAGAAAAGGCAGCAACCTCCTTTTTACATTAGCGATAGATGTATCCGGCTTTGACCCTGACTCGTATTTTGGCACGCTAGATTTAGATGATCCAAATGCAGTTGTTGAAAACAAATTCATAGCACATACAAGAACGTTGGCATTAAAAGACGATATTATCTACTACTGGGATTTTGTCTCTAACGAAATTAGAAGCGTAGATATTTTGATCCCCAATGCCGTCGCAAATACTTTGTTAAGTAACGTAGTGGAAAATCTGGAATCTGATGGAATAACAAGCATGGTGTTTGATAATGAAATGCTTTATTTCACTTTGTATTCATTCCAGGCGGAATCTGGTTACATAGGCCGTATTGATACAAACGAAGAAAACCCTTCTGTAGAAGTCATTGTTGATGATTTTTCTGCAAGTCCCGATGATGTAATTATCGAAAATCAGGTGCTTTACACAACTGCCTTCCTAAGTGGAGATTTAGTTACAGTTAATCTTGCAGATCCAAATTATCCGATGACTACACTACCTAATTATTTTGGAGAAGGTATACGAACGATTAATTCAATAGATATTACTGAAGCACATATTTATTACACAGAACAAGGAATTGTTGGAAGAGTGAGTAGAGATACAGGAGAAAGAGAAGTTTTGGTACAAACAAATCTTGATGACCGTTTTTATGGAATACATGTCGAAGGAGACTTCATACTCTTTTCAGAACCTGCTGATTTTTCAGCACCTGGCAGTCAAACTATCTACAGACAAGACTTATAAACCTAATTCTGGTATTTAACAAAAAGGGCTCTATCAAAGAGTCCTTTTCACTTCCTTCAACAATCAAACCTTGGTCTCACCGAAATGAGGCATGAAGGTACTTTTAAAAAGAGAACTTTGGGGGCAACTATTTTGCCAAAAAATATGTACATATTTGTGTACATATAAATCGAAAGCATGTTAACTACTACTTTATCAGATTTCAGGAAAGATATTAAAAGATACCTTGACAAGGTCACTCAAAATTTTGAAACTCTTATCATCAATCGGGGTAAAGACTCTGGTGTAGTAATCATGTCATTGGATGAATACAATTCATTGTCTGCGACCCATCACGAATTAACTTCAAAAACCAATGAAGAACGACTTGATTCAGCTGTTTCAAAATTTAAGGATAAGCGTTCTTTTGAGAAGGATCTGCTGGATTAAATGAAATATGTTTTTGTGGACGAGTCATGGGAGGACTACCTCTATTGGCAAAAAACAGATAAAAAGATGCTGAAACGGATCAATGAATTGATCAGAGACATTTCAAGAAATCCATTTTCAGGCATTGGTAAGCCTGAACCCTTAAAATATAAATATAGAGGGTTTTGGTCCAGGCGAATCAATCAGGAACATAGGCTGATCTATAAAGTAAAAGATGATGAGGTATTAATTGCCAAGTGTCGGTTTCACTATGATTGAAGATAAAGGCGCGAATTTGAAATATAGAGTTTTTAAGCTATCAATTAATGTACTGATCTTCCACTATTATGAAAATTCTAAACCATATAAAATCACTGGCTGGTGGAATATTGTAACTCCGGCCATCAGCTATTCATTATTAACGCTATTGCTGGGATTTTTAGGAGTTAGAATTATGAAATCTATTGAGGCAATTCATATTAATTTAACTGGTGGCGAAGATTACTCGTCCAGCATTGAAGAGTTTGATTATGATGACTATACTAATCTTATCTGGAATAATTTAACTCGATCAACATCTCAAAGAATTGATAGAAGAGGTGTTGAGCTTTTGATAGCGGCACAAGAAGATTACATGACCAAAAATGATGGTCTTTTTTCAGATGGTAATACGGTCTACTTGAAAAATGCATTGATGAGAGAAGGTTATCGTGGTGTATCTGATGAGGATATACGAGTTTTTTTTGAAGCTATAAGTGCCATTAAATAAGAATAATA
>CALBPF010000341.1 GCA_937899105.1 uncultured Flammeovirgaceae bacterium
TTAAAATCACTAAATAGAGCGTTAAAACTTGAAACGTATAAAGGGGTCATATCACCCGAATTAATTCCCTGGAAATCAACACCTTCAAACTCTGCTGACATGCGCCCAACCCTTGTTTGTATCTTTTTCATACCATCTGTCACATTAAAGGATGCCGTACCCTTGTCTATGCTTAGATGTTTCAAATTGATATCAATGGTTTTTTTTTCTTTATCTGCGATAGAATCAATAACCAGTGTTAGATTAATTTTTGGTTGTATTAAATGCAGGCTGTCCGCTTTGAATTTCTTGTCGCGCCATATTTTGGATTGATCAAAACCACTTAATAATGCAGCTGGAACGCGGGCGCTTATAGCCTTTGTTGATAGGCTGTCTTTTTTGAATATCAGGTTACTCAGCGAAACAGACTGGTCATAATCCAGGGTTAAATTTTCAAGAGAAGCCGTATATCCGCTTTCCGGTAAATTAAGTTCAATGTTATTGAGATTGGCATAATGGATGTAACTCTCCTTGCCGGTTTGAATGGCTAAATCCACTTTTTTTGATTCGAAAAGAACGGTCCGCGATTCCTGTATAGCAACTTCGCCGTTGATAATCTCGATATATCTGTAAGGTTTGTTTCCTGAAGATGGACTGTTGTTACCAAACCCTGCATATTCCACTGTGAGATCAGGTTGAATGAGTTTTAAAGTGTCAAAATGAAAAGAATTATTCGCCATAATGCTATCCATTGAAAATCCTGATAGCTTTATGCTTTCGAAATCCCCTTTAATGCTTTCTCCGTCTTGGTTATAGTTAACATCCCAATTTTTAAAATCAAGCCCTCTGAAATTGGAGTGAACAGTAAGTTGCCGTCCGGATAAGTCTAATCCACCATCGCTAAAGGCAACGTTGAAGGCAGAGACTCGGGGGTTTTGTAATAGGTCATGCCATGAAATCACCTTGTCGTCAACTCTGAACTTTGTGTCACTAATCTCCAGATTATGAACGGTTAACAGATCTTCCAGTTGCAAGAAGCCATTAATAAGAGATATATTGTTTATTGTAATCCGATCAAAATCTTCCTTAATCATTAGGATAAGTTCGTCAGCTTTAAGAATCTTCCTGGTCCCATTTTTTTTTAATTGTGTCACCACCAGGTTTGGTTCGTCAATCTCCAGCTTGTTAACCAACAACTGTTTTCTTAGAACGAAAGCTCCGAAATCTATTCCACTGAGCTTAAGCTCGGGCAGTCTTAAATTGAAAAAAGATGATGTTTTACTTGAACCTTTAATAGGTTCAATTCTAAAATCCTCAAATTGAAAGGTAGAATCAATAGAACTGATCCGAAAAAGCTTGAAGTTCAAAATGTGTGTACTGTCTGCTAAATAGGAAGAATAGTCTCTTATGGCTACTTCTAGATCATCGCTGTAGCTTTTCCTGAGGTTAAACTGATAGTTACTACTATCTAGTACTAGATTGTTCAGCACAATATCAACTCTATCAACTTCTATATGTTGGTAGGTATGATTATAATCTTGATTGGCCTTAAGATCTAAACCTGTATTTTCCAGTTTAAGACGTCCAATTTTTACCTCGTTGAAAACCTTAATGAGCTGACTCATTAGCGAATTATCTGCGTTTATGATCCTATCAACATCGCTGTCAGTTTCTTTGTCAATGGCTAACTCGGCATTCTGCAGTAAGACTTCTTTTACATTCAGGCTGTTTTGCAGGTATGCAGAAAAGTAATCGACCCCTCTGAGTTCCAATCTTGGTACCCTTATATCGTATATTACAAAATCAGTAGTATCATGTTTCTCAATGGTTTTATCACCTATTGGTGATAAAACAAAATTCTCAAAAAGAAGTACTGAATCTTGTGTGGAGAGTAAAAACCGATCAAAACTGATAGAATGTATACTATCCGCCAACTCAAATTGCTGATCATTTATTTCAATTTCAATGCTTTCCGAGTAAAAACTACTGTCTGGTCTGGAAGACTGGGTGACCAAGAAATTCTTTATCAAAAAATCTATACTACCTAATTTAAATTCGCTCGGTGAATGCCTTAATGATGCGTTGGAGATTTGAAAATTACTGACGCTTAAAACTTCTAGTGAACTTGATATATCTTCATATAGGTTTCCTGTTTTAGAGCTGAAAGTTGAAGATTTAGGTTTATTTACTTCTTCAATACGAATTTTAGGATTAATTACTTTTATGTTTCTAATCTTTAGCTGTTTTTCCAAATAGATATCAGAAACAGAACTCAGTTCGATAACCAATCCCTCTAAAAATATTGAATATAAATTCGGGGTCTCTAACGAGTCCGTACTCTGGTCTGGCTTTAGGTTAAAAAAGATTTCTTTTAACTCTATTTTCTTTTCAGTTATATCAATATCCAAATCATTAAAGCGCAGTTGGTAGTAGTTATTAGTTTCTTTTTGGATTATTTGTGAGATGATCTCTGCGGCGTATTTTTCGCCTAGTTTATCTAACCCAAAATATAGGACCACGCCTCCAAAAACAAATGAGCCTATAAATATGAGTAAGACTATAATAGGATGGCTTCTGCGAACGCTCAAGATGCCTGTTAAAATTAATTTAATTCAAAATACACCTGAGTCTACAAAAAAAAGTCAGAAAGAAAAATATGTTTTAGACTGATAAGAAACACATTATTTCCGCGGTGTAAATTAAGATCAATAAAAATTGTCTTCTAATCAAAGCGAAGAGCAGTCGTATGAAACAGGATTCTAGACCTTATTCTGGAGTTTGCTTTCACGTTTGTAGTATAACCTTTTTTCTTATTTGCCATGCTCAGCGTTCTGGATCATATCTAAAGAATCAAGAAAGAAGAGCTTTTCATGGAGTGTTATTTTAGTTCTTACTTTTACAGTTAATGTCGGACCATTTAAGATGATATGATAATTATCAATTAGATCACACCAGCTTCACGGTTTCATTCGCTATTTCCAGCTCTTCATTAGTGGGAACCACCAACAGTTTTACTTGACTATCTGTTTCTTGAAATGCTCTTATTTCATTGGAATCCCTTGAGTTCAATCTCTTATTCATGGTTATTCCTAAAACCTCAAGATCTGCGCAAACTTTTTCTCGCATGAAAGCGCTGTTTTCACCCACACCTGCGGTAAAAATTATAGCATCTAAACGGCCAAGGACTGCTGTATAAGCTCCTATGTATTTTCTAATTCTATAAATATACATCTGGATAGCCAGTTGAGCCAATGGGTCCTTTTCTTTATACCTTTTTAATATTTCCCGAAGATCATTTTCCCCGGTTAGCCCTTTCAAGCCGCTTTTTTTATTCAAAAGCGTGTCAATATCTCTCAAACTCATTTTTACATTGTTAGCCAGGAAAAGGATTAATGATGGGTCAAAATCACCTGGCCGTGAACCCATTATAAGTCCCCCCATAGGAGTTAAACCCATAGAGGTATCTATGCTTTTACCACCTTTAACAGCCGTAATGCTGCAGCCATTGCCGAGATGAATGGATATAGCGTTAAATTTATCTAAATCAATTTCAAGGAATTGCGCTCCTGTTCGTGTTACATATTGATGAGACGTTCCATGAAACCCATAAGCGCGCAGTCCATGCTCAGTATACAGTTCGTTTGGTATAGCATAACGGTAAGCGTGACCTGGTAAAGTCTGATGAAAGGCGGTATCGAAAACCGCTACTTGCTTAGCTAATGGAAAGACCTGCCGGGCGACCTTAATACCTGTTATGTTTGCCGGATTGTGCAGCGGCGCCAGGTAGGACAGTCTTTCCAGTTCATTGATAGTTTCTTCTGAATTGATAACCGTGGGTGCGCTAAATTTTTCGCCTCCGTGAACCAGCCGATGCCCAACGGCTTGAATATCGGTTGGCTCGCTTACTACTGCATTACCTCCGTCCAGAAGCAAGGAGGCAATCTTCTCTAACGCGATCTGATGATCGGTTATTTCTATTTCTTCAGTAATAGTTTTATCAGATTCATTCAACCTATGCTTGATCTGCCCTTTTGTCTCACCTATTCTCTCCACTAATCCGGAAACTAAAACTCTCTTTTCAGGAAAATAAAAGAGCTGATACTTCAATGAAGAGCTACCTGCATTTAATACTAAAATCTTCATGGCTGAGAATCATTTTGGGCCTGAATGGCTGTGATGATAACAGTATTGACAATATCTGTAACTGTACAACCTCTGCTAAGGTCATTCACCGGCTTATTTAAACCTTGCAAAACCGGTCCTATAGCAATAGCGCCGGTTTCACGTTGTATTGCCTTGTAGGTATTATTACCGGTATTTAGATCCGGGAAAATCAGAACAGTGGCCTGACCTGCCACTTCTGATCCGGGTATTTTCTTTAGTCCCACTTCCAGATCAACGGCTGCATCATATTGAATAGGACCTTCAATTTTGAGATGCGGGTGTGAAGCTTTTACCAGATGAGTTGCTTCTCTTACTTTCTCAACGTCGGCTCCTTTACCAGATTCTCCCGATGAATAGGAAAGCATAGCTATTTTTGGTTCAATGCCGAATGCTAACGCAGTTTCCGCTGATGATGTTGCAATTTCTGCCAGTTGCTGTGCATTTGGGTTTGGGTTTATGGCACAATCTCCATAAACTAAAACACGATCATCCAGACACATAAAAAATACTGATGATACTACTGAAAAGCTAGGTTTTGTTTTAACAAATTGTAGCGCCGGGCGTATGGTATGTTGTGTTGTGTGCACAGCTCCGGAAACCATACCGTCAACATCTCCTTCATAGACCATCATTGTACCGTAATATGAGACATCACTCATTACATCTTTGGCCATATCCATATTCACGCCTTTGTGTTTTCTGAGCTCATGAAAGCTACTTGCATAAGTCTCAAATTTCTCAGATAATCGAGGATCTAAGATTGAAATTTTGGAGACGTCAAGTTGTAGGCCTTGCTTGGCTATTTTTTGTAAAATCTTATCCCTATTTCCTAAAAGGGTAATGTTCACTATATCCTGGTCAACCAGGATTTCTGTAGCTTTCAGTATCCTTTCGTCTTCACCTTCTGCTAGTACAATTCTTTTCTGGTTCCTCTTTGCCTTTTGTGTAAGGCTATACTGGAACATGCGTGGTGTCATTCCGCGGACCTTTACCTGACTGAACCGCTCAACTATTTTCTCCGCATCTATATATGTTTCGAAGAAACGCAAACTCTCTATGATTTTATTGCTATTCTCCGGTGTAATATGAGAATGAATGTGGCTGAGTTTAGTAGCGGTTTCATAAGTATTGGACTTCACCGAAAGTATCGGCACCTGTTGAGGCAGGCCATCCAAAAGCTTGAGAATAGATGCTTCAGGTTTCAGGCCGGTTGTCAGCACTATCGCGGAGACTCTGGGATAATTAATTGAGTTATGCGCTTGTAAAGTGCCTAGAATGATCTCACCTCTATCGCCTGGTGTTATGATCAGGCCATTATCTGATATCTTGTTCAAGTAGTTCTCTAAATTCATGGCAGCTATAGAGTAGCTGAAAACCGAATTCTTTAATTGGTCTTCGCCATATAGAACCTCGGCATTCATATAATCCACCACTTCTTTTACCGTCGGACTTTTTAGGGCCTTACTCTCAGGTATAACGGAAAGAAAAAGGTCTTTTATTACAAGGTCCGTAGCCATGCTTTTGTACAGGCCTTCTATTTGTTCTGGTTTGGCCTTATTCAAGATTGCGCCCACCACCTGACAATCATTCTCTACAAAACTCTCCAGAGCTATTTGAAGTGGGTTGATAACTTCCTCTTCTGATCTATCCAAGTCGGCCCGCCCGACTATTAGCACCGGACTGCCCAAATTTTTGGCAATCTCCACGTTGAGACCAAATTCGAAATTGCTACTTTCTGAAATGAAGTCTGTTCCCTCGCAAATAATGAAATCACTCCTTTCTTCTAACTCTTTGTACATCCGAATGATTTTATCCAGCAGCTGGGACGTATCGCCACGGGATACGAGTTCCTGCGCTTCCCTGCTGCGGAAGGCATAGGCATCCTGATAGTCTTGGTCTAAGTTGAATTGAGTTAATAAGAGATCAATATTTTTATCACGCTTTGTTTTGGAATTCGAGGTGATAATAGGACGGAAAACGGATACTCTTCTTGTTTTTTTTAGGACATGCTCCGTTATACCTAGCGAGATAAGTGATTTTCCGCAATAGGCTTCCGCAGAGGTTATATATATTGATTTAGACATTTCCGGATATTAAAATCGTTAATATACTACGATACCAATGCATGTATATGGTTTGTATAATTACCATTTCATTAAGATTAGAATATGAAACACAAACGGGTCTTGCACTCTCCTGATACTCTGCATTATCTACATGGTTAGATTATTCCATCCTAATTGACCCTCACAATATTATTTTCCAGTGTATGGTTAACGAGTTTTTTGGCATAACTTTTAGCGGCAGATTCAATAGAAGATGGGTCTACTAGCGCGGATTGACCTTTCCATACCATTTTTTCTTTTTTATCGGATAATTCGCCACTCAAATCGTATAGGACGGATTCTATCAAGTATGACTTAGTAGAAACATAATAACCAGGAGTTCTTACCGTATGGAAAGTACGATAATAGTATCTTCCAAAACGATAGTATCCTGTCGGGTAAGTGTGCGATTCTCCCTGCTGATAGCGTTTTGATTCATCTGAATCGATCAAACTCATGGTGATAACACCATCCAGCTGATGCCTCTTTATGATTTTTATAAGGTTTTCCGGAGTCTGGTCTTCCTTGCTCATATTGGGTGGGAATATGTTGATACCCTGAACAGCATTTACGCCTTTCTTTTTAAAGATCTCTATCGCCGTATCTTCAAACGACATACGGGCGCGCAGGTTATCACTAATGCCTACCACGGCTATCTTTTTAAAAGAATGACCGGAGTAACCTTCTTTAGTCCAGTCTGTGCTGAGCTGTGGTGAGCAGGCACCTATTAAGATACTCAAAATAAAAATGTGAGAGGTTTTCATTTTAAATTGTTATTTGTGTTCTGTTGATTAAGTAGATTGATTAATGAATTTACCTACTATAGTAGCGGTAATTATTACGAGATAAAACTGACCTGCTAGACTAATGAGAACAGTTGCTTTCTCTGCGAGCGAGGTTACAGGAAGTATATCGCCATAACCTACTGTGTGTAACGTTATAAAACTAAAATAAATAAGACGATCGGCAAGCTTTTCTGGCACTATTTCGCCGGTATAAAGACCCTGAAACGAGTGAGGATACGATAATTCAATGCTCAGGCAGATGAAAAAACCGATAAGACCTAATGAGATATAGCCGCTTATCACACCCAAAATAACATTCAGATTAATGCTTTTTGCCTTCCATACCTGCTTAACTGTTTCAATAGCAACGGTTGTGTAAAACAAAAAGTAAATGGGAATCCTAGCAATACCTACTTTCCTCTGATCTACTTTTTCTAAAAAGCCCGTACCAAAAAGCACCCCTGCTAAAAGCAGTAAGATAAGAAATAACCACATGAGAGGTTTTTTCTTCGATATTAGTAGAATCCCAGCTAGTAGATTTATTTGAAAAAGTAGGGTAGATAGGGTACTTTCAAACCGATCAGATGGTGCCAGTAATGATCCGAATAAGACTGCCAGTTGGCTAAAAAGGAAAATCTCTAAACGATATGGATAGAGTCTAGTCAAGTTGCTTTAGCTCGGGTTACATTAGTCCTTGATTGTTACAGGACAAGCACTTAATAATTACTGTCCTGTAATCTCGTGAAAATACTCGTCTAAAATACAAATGCCAATAACAATGAATCTGAAATTACAAGCATAAAAAAATATAGAATTACTCACTGTGTTATAATAATGCCAATCGAAAGTTCCAGACCCGTTAGATCAAGTTTTGCATCGCTGTAGTCCACCTCCCGGGTAGTAAGCCCTCCTGAACTATTTCCGCCGGTGTAGCTTCCCGATAACCCAAAGTCTGCATCACCAATCAAATAATTGGCCTCAAAGGTCAGCCCCCACTGCCGGGTAATGAAAATGACGTACTCTGCTCCAAAAAAGTAACCAAACCCTGGTTTGTTGTCGAAATCAAATGACGAATTTGCAACCTCCCAGGATTCCAGCTGCCTAATCGCCTTATCGACATTTCCGTTATTTAGCTTATTATCAAAAGTCAGAAATCCGAAACCACCTCCTTTGATTCTGAACTCTTGCCTCTGGCCAACGAATTGCAACACTAATTCTAAGGGTACCATAAGGGTAAAATTAGGGCCAACTAAAGCGTCCTTCGATTCAAAGTCGTCTATGTCTTTGATATTAAGGCCTGACATTCGATACAGAGAGAATCCTGTTTGTAGTGCAAAGTAGTTATTCAAATCAACGCCAATACCACGAATAGAGAAGGGGCTAATGGGAGTAGAAAAGTAGCCGTTCTTGGGTAGAAAGTACGAGAATGACAGCCCTACTTCCTGGCCGCTAGTTTTTCCTATACCCACCATAGTAATTATGAAGAAGACTACAGATACTTTCTTTATGCTGCCTGTTCTCATTATGTTTATTATCTTAACCTATTAACAAGATTCTGATAAAACTATGATTAAACAATCCGTAATAAAAATTCTGACCTTGGTTATTGCAGCTGCATTTATATTTGGCTGCTCGTCACATCAGGAACAAATTGAACCGGGTGATAAAATAATTTGGGGAGGCACAATTTACACGGTGAATGATCAAAAGGCTAGAGTAGAGGCAGTGGTCACAAAAGGTGATCATATCGTATTTGTTGGGGGTCTGGAAGCCAAAAACTACTTAGGAGAAGGTACCAAGATAATTGGTTTGAATGGTAAAACTATGACACCTGGTCTTATTGAAGGCCACGGTCATATCATGGGCTTGGGTTACAATGAACTAAACATAGATCTATTGGGTGTAAAGAGCTACGATGAACTGATAGATAAAGTCAAAAAAGCTGCCAACGAAGCGGAACCTGGTGAATGGATTACAGGTAGAGGCTGGCACCAGAGTAAATGGGATATGTCTGAGGAAGATGTAGTTAAGGGGTTTCAAGTGCACGATAAGTTAAGCTTAGCGACACCAGATAACCCTGTTTATCTTAGGCACGCCAGCGGTCACGCCGGGTTTGCTAATGCTAAGGCCATGGAAATAGCCGGAGTACAACAATTGTCAAAAGAATCTATGACTCAAAGCGAGGTAGAAGGTGGAGAAATAATAAGAGATGATTTGGGTAATCCAACAGGGATATTCAATGAAAGAGCTCAAGCATTAATTACCCGAAATATTCCTGAAATCACCGAAGAAAAAGATGAAAAAGCATTGGAGTTAGCCATTAAGGCTTGCTGGAGGAATGGCATTACAGGATTTCATGATGCAGGAGCTACGCGCGGATCAATATCTCTTTTTCGTCAATTCAAAGAACGTGGAGATTTAGGTATTAGGCTCTATGTTATGCTTACAGGTTGGGATAAGGAGTTATTGGAGGAATGGTATGTCAAAGGCCCTGAAATTGACACGGCCCAAAACCTACTTACCATACGTTCGGTAAAACTTAATTGTGACGGCGCGTTAGGATCGCGAGGCGCATGGCTTTTGGAAGAGTATACTGATAGGCCGGGTCATTTTGGTCATGAGACTTTACCCATGGATTTTGTCTTGGAAACTTCTAAAAAGGCATTAAAAAGCGGATTTCAAGTTTGTTCACATGCTATTGGTGACCGGGCTAATCGAGAAATACTTGACAGATATGAAAAGGCCTTTATGGATAATCCTGGACTGATCTCCGATCACAGGTTTAGAATAGAGCATGCACAACACTTACACCCAGAAGATATTCCAAGGTTTGCAGAACTTGGAGTAATACCCGCTATGCAAGCCGTACATATGTCGTCTGACCGGCCTTGGGCAATTGATCGTCTAGGAAAAAAAAGAATAGTAGAAGGCGCCTATGTTTGGCAAAAGCTATTGAATTCCGGAGCTAAAATAGTAAATGGAACAGATGTACCTGTAGAGCCATTAAATCCACTCGCCTCATTTTACGCAAGTGTAGCCAGAAAAACTTTAGAAGGTACGCCGGAAGGTGGATATGAGCCGGACCAAAAAATGACAAGAGAGCAAGCTTTGAGATCATATACATTGGATGCAGCCTATGGGGCTTTTGAAGAAGATATTAAAGGCTCTATCGAAGTAGGAAAACTGGCCGACTTTACCATATTTTCTGATAATATCATGACCATCCCTGAATTGGATATTTTGAAAACTAACATTGAAATGACCATTTTAGCAGGTGAGGTGGTTTATACTAAACAATAACGCAAATTACTATGATTACTAAATTAACTAAGAATTTCTCTTTACTGATTTTACTTGTACTATTGGTATTTTCGTGTGCTCAACCCAAAGATGATAAAGGCGGTGAAGTAGAAACTGCAGAAGAATCAACTGGTGAGGAACCGGAAAGTGCGCCAATTGCTAGTCCGAGAAAAACGGCTTCTGGCACTATTGCAGGCGCCGGGGTTACCGTGGATTACGGTTCTCCAGCTGTTAAAGGCCGTGAAGTTTGGGGCGGTTTAGAACCCTATGGCAAAGTTTGGCGCGCCGGCGCCAATGAGACTACATCTATTGAATTTTCTGGAGCTGTGACTATTGGAAACACCAAAGTTCCGCAAGGTAAATATGGATTTTACCTTATTCCAAACGAGAGTGAACCATGGGTGGCTATCTTAAACACCGATTGGAACCGTGATGAACATGGTGCTTGGGGAGCCTACAACTATAATAGGGAAAACGATGTAGTTCGAATAGAAGTAAGTCCTGAGTGGGGTGAGGAAATCAATGAGAGATTAAGTTATATAGTTAAAGAAGACGGTATTATGCTCTCATGGGAAAAGATGACAGTGAAGATTCCAGTTAGCGCGATGGAAAATGGATAAAATAGAAGAGGCCGCCTCAAAAATGATTTGATCGGCCTCAGGTTAGGCTTTGCTCATATAAATGCCGTATTCGCTATATTCTATTGAGGTTCCCTTTTTTATTTCAAGTATTTCTGAGCTTTCTTCTTGAGCATGTCTCGGTCTGATGTTATGGACGGGTCACTAAATATTTTTGACGATAGCTCCGCTACTACGCCTTTTTTATAGCCAAGTCGTTGAGCAATGTCCTCACAAAAGACTATTTCACTTTTGAAGACCTGACCATCAATTTTCATAAGTTGAACAACATGATACAGGTGCTCAAACTTTTGATCGTCAGTCAGTAGTGTCAAGTCTCCGATAGGTCTTGCGGGATTTTTCATCATTTCATCTACTCGATCTTTGTCTATGCCGTTTGATATTCCTATCATTTGTATTAGTTTAGCTTCTTTTTCAGCCACTTCATTGTCGCTTGCCGCCAATTGGATTAGCACATTTAAAGTTTCTTCTACCATTTTTGTTGTATTACGTTCCTGTCGTGAATGAACCAATATAATTAAAAAAATAATAAATCCGTAACTACAATTGATAACTGATGTTTTCAGGTAAGTTATGTGAGAAGTTTAAATACAACTTTGATATTTAAAAATGATTGAAGCCATGCAACCCTAAGTTGCGTCGGTGGTCTTTGTAGTACAATTAAATAGATTATGAGAATATTGAAAATTGCCTTAACACTATTCATCGTTTCTCTTGGCACAGCGCTAATAGCACAATCTGAAAACAGGGATGTTCGTGAATTTGAGGCTATAAAAGCCTCACAAGCCATTGATGTCTATCTCAAGCCGGGAAGCAAAGAAGCTGTTAAAGTGGAAGCCCGTGGTATAGATCTTGATGAAGTATTGACTGAGGTTTCTGGCGGCAGACTTAAGATTTATCTGGATGACGGGAGACATAGAAATCATACTGTTAAAGTTTATGTTACTTTCGTCAAGCTTGAAGATATTTCTGCCAGTTCTGCGGCGACAATAATTTCCAATGGAACAATCAAAGGCGATAGATTAGATCTGAGCGTTTCCAGCGCAGCTGATATTGAAATTGATGTAGATGTAGACGAGATTGATGCATCTGCTTCTTCTGCCGGAGATATTGAGCTATCCGGTAGCGCCAAGTATATAAACGCTAGCGCTTCAAGTGCTGGTGGAGTGGACGCGTATGATCTGGAAGCCAAGCAAGTAAGAGCTAGGGCAAGTAGCGGAGGTGGGGTGAAGGTTTTTGCTACCGATGAAATAGATGCTCGCGCAAGCAGTGGCGGCAGCATTCGGTACCGCGGCAATCCTGCACGCTCACAGACGGATTCAGGAAGTGGCGGATCGGTACGGAGGTCAAATTAGTTACTGCTTAAAAAGTTCTCTAATCTTTTCTTCCTGTAAATTTAACTCTAGGTTAAGTAAGGCCTTGTTAAAATCTTTGAGGTAGGAAGTATACATCCTCCTGTCAAAAACATTTTTTATTTTATTCGAAGGGCGTTTAAAAGAAAAATTGATCATTTTCAATTTGGTTTCAGTGGTAACACTATCCGCGTTATTAATGTTCCAACACGCTAATAAAGACACTTTAGAAACCATAATGGTTGCCTTGTGTGTTATTAGTGGTGTATTTAATCCATAAAACATGCTTTTTATTCAATGAAAGTTTCACTCAGAGACTGGTTTAACCATAAGCTGGTTTATCCTATTATTTCATTTTTAAATAATGGGACATCCGCTAGAGGCATAGCTCTTGCTTTAGCTCTTAGTGTTGTTCTAGGTCTTTTTCCCATACCAGGATCTACAACCCTACTATGTTTTTTAGTGGCTATTATTGGTAACTACAATATTGCCGTTATGCAGTTGATCAATTATTTGATCTACCCAATTCAGCTACTTCTTATTATTCCATTAATGGCTTTGGGTTCAACCCTTTTGGGATTAGATATGAGCTTATTTACAGTTTCTGGCATAATTGACTTATTTCAGGAAGACTTTTGGCAGGCGCTAAATAGTCTTTGGAGGTTTCAACTTGCAGGAGTGATTGCATGGAGTATTTTTGTTTTACCTGTGTCTGTCCCCCTATATTATCTATGCCGAGTTCTAATTGATCGGTTTTCCAGTTAGCTATTCTTACCTTTCGCCCAAAAGATAAATTCTAAGCCAGCAAAGAGAATAATTGAGTCGCCCAGTAATTCCACACTTTCTTCAACTGCATTTTTAACATCTCTGACATAATTTTCTTCCATAACGGCCTTCCACATGATAGTTTCACCAAAAAGACGAGAGTAGATAAAGGTCACAAGCATGCCACCTATCATCAGACCAAATGGGTAACTGATCATATAATCAGGAATAGTTTCCAGCAAAGGTTTTCTGGATTGAAAAGATCTATATCCTACAAGAGCTATAACTAATAAAACTAGGGTTTGCCAGGCGCCATCATATACATAAGCGTCAAGCACTGCATCAAATTCTCGAATAAATGCCATTAAGAAGAATCCTCCGAGCAATAAGGACAATGGTGCAGTATTTTTGTAATTAAAAGTGCAGAAAAGATAAACTAAAACGGTAAGTAAGAACGTTCCCTCCTGAAAATATTCAGTTAATGAATTTTCGTAAAATTTGCCCTCTGTAGATCTTGCATCGTAAAGAAACACAAGGCTAAGGGCAAGAAGGTACGCTGCATAAATAATGATTCGTACCAATGTGAGAATTTGAGCTTTCTTCATTTTTAATGTTCCCGTGATGCCACGAAGTTAATACTTATTGCTTTGATCTACCGCCTGCCGGCAGCTCAGTTTTAACCTGGATTAACGGTCATTGACATGTTCGAAATCGCACATCTTACATGGATATACCCATCAGAAAAGAAATAGGACGCATGGCATTGATATTGCTGAATTAAAATAATTATTCTTTCACAACGTTCCTCTATAGGCAGATAATCCACACATGAATAAGATTAAAACTTTCTTTTGGTATTGCTCAGGTGCTGATATTAAATTACTTAATAAATGCTCAACAGATTCTTCAAAATATGTTGGAATTGGAGCCACCATTTTTTTTACTGGACTTTTTGCCGCGCTTGCGGCAGGGTACGCGCTCTACACTGTTTTTGATAATCCATTTATAGCTACCATAACTGGGGTATTGTGGGGGCTTATGATTTTTAATCTTGACCGATATATAGTTTCGAGCATGCGAAAACAGGGAAATCGTTGGAATGAGTTTGCTATGGCAATACCAAGATTACTTCTAGCTACACTAATATCTATGGTGATAGCAAAGCCTTTAGAATTGAGAATTTTCGAAAAAGAAGTGAATGCAGAGCTTCAGGTAATGCAGCAGGAAGAAAAATCCAGGCTGGAAAATGAGGTATCCCGGCGTTTCGGAGACTTTAAAATTGGTCTTGAAGAAGAAATAAAGTTGTTAAAAGGTGAATTGAACACTTTAGCAGCAAAGAGAGATGAATTATATGAGATTGCCAGGATGGAGGCTGATGGAACGGGTGGGACAATGAAGCGAAATGCCGGTCCCATCTATCAGATAAAGAAGGCCGATGCAGATAAAGTGCAACTGGAGTTAGATGAATTAATAGAAAAGAATAACTCACTTATCGAGAACAGGTATGAAAAACTTTCACGACTGGATTCCACTCGGCAAGCAGAGATTGCGGCTATAAAGCAGGTGCAGCTTGGCGGTGTAGCTTCTCGTTTAGAGGCTCTTGATCGATTGACGACTTCTAGCGATGCCATAAGTATGGCTAGCTTGTTCATTGTACTACTTTTTATTGCTATTGAAACCGCCCCTATTTTTGTTAAACTTATTTCCACCAAAGGGCCTTATGATTACGTGTTGGAAACCGCAGAGCATAAGTTTGAGACCGAAGCCATCAGTGATAAAGCATACATACATGATCAGTTAAAGAAACGAAGTGAGAAACTCGCTTCCAGGGAAAAGGACTTTGTATCTGATGCGTTGGATGTTCGCCTCAATTAAGCCTTTGTTGTTCTACTGGAATAGTATTTTTATTCTACTATTATGATTGAGTTCTTTTATTACTCAAGGCGCTTTTATGACAGGAAATGTTCCTGTTAGTCAGTGTCCCAACCAGTATTTTAATAATTTTCAGTAAACCACTTAAAAAAACACGTTTTTCAGGAATAAAGTATCTAAAACAGTCCGAATCTTGATTTTTTGATCAAAATTTGAAATATGAGTATTAAAATTGCTCATCAGGAGAAAAAATTAATACTTTTGACTCTTAATCAATAAAAATTTCAACCACTATGTCAAAATTACGCTTCAGTGCTATAGAGCAGGCTAATAACAGACCTACTATAGATGTAAAAGCACCAGGGAAGATTTCAGATTTTTATGGCGAGAACGTTTTTGGCTTATCAGAAATGCAGGCTTTGCTTGCACCTGATGTGTTCAAGCAAGTAAAAAAATCAATTGATCAGGGTCTTAAGGTAGATGAAATTACAGCAGATGCCGTAGCTTCGGCGGCTAAAGCTTGGGCTATGTCAAAAGGAGCCACACATTTTACCCACTGGTTCCAACCTTTGACAGGGACTACGGCAGAAAAGCACGATACCTTTTTTGACTACCTTTCAGGCCTAGAAAGATTCAAAGGTAGCGCCCTGGTTCAGCAAGAGCCGGATGCATCTTCTTTCCCCAATGGTGGCATCAGAAGTACTTTTGAGGCAAGAGGTTATACTGCGTGGGATCCAAGCTCACCAATGTTTATTTATGGTGTAACACTGTGTATACCTACCATTTTTGTTTCTTACACCGGCGAAGCGCTTGACAATAAAGCGCCGTTGTTAAAAGCTGTAGAGGCGGTAGATAAGGCCGCAACTAAAGTTTGCCAACTTTTTGATCGAAAGGTTACACGGGTTAAGCCATCATTAGGTTGTGAGCAAGAGTACTTTGTAGTAGATAAAGCTCTTTACAATAGTCGTCCGGATCTGGTAATGTCGGGCCGTACTGTTTTTGGACATAACCCTGCCAGAGGTCAGCAACTTGACGATCACTATTTTGGATCTATCCCGCCTCGTATTTATGATTTCATGAAAGATTTTGAAATTGAAGCTTTGAAGCTGGGTATTCCGGTAAGTACCAGACACAATGAGGTGGCGCCCAGCCAGTTTGAGGTAGCGCCGGTTTTTGAAGATATCAACGTAGCTACCGATCATAATCAATTGCTTATGGATACCATGGAAAAGGTAGCTGAACAGCATTCACTTCGCGTACTCTTTCATGAAAAACCATTCGCGGGACTTAATGGTACAGGAAAGCATAACAACTGGTCACTAATTACCAATACAGGTGTTAACTTGTTTCAGCCTAGTTCCAGCGCCAGGGAAAACCTGGTTTTCCTTACGTTTTTTGTAAACACAATAAAGGCGGTTTACGAATATGCAGACCTTTTAAGGGCAAGTATTGCTTCCGCAGGGAATGATCACAGATTGGGAGCAAACGAGGCCCCACCAGCTATTATGTCCGTATTCATTGGTTCGCAGTTGACTTCCGTTTTAGACGAGCTCGAAAAGAATGGAAACATCAAGGTTGAAAAGGGTGATAACATGTACATGAAATTAGGGATAGACAAAATACCTGAGATCATTCTGGATAACACAGACAGAAACAGAACATCTCCTTTTGCTTTTACAGGAAATAAATTTGAATTCAGAGCCGTTGGGGGAAGCGCTAATACAGCTTCGCCTATGACCATTTTAAACCTGATTGTAGCTGAACAATTAAGCCAGTTTTACGGCGAGGTAGAAAGAGACATTAAAAAGGGTACGGATAAAAAATTGGCTATTGTTAATGTCCTTCGAAAGTATATTAAGGATTCTAAAAAAGTGAGGTTCGAGGGCGATGGATACTCAGAAGATTGGGTAAAAGAAGCAGAAAAGAGAGGTCTTGAAAATGTTAAGGATACACCAAGAGCTTTAGATGCTTATCTTACTAAAAAAGCCAGAAAAACTTTCAAAGAGCATACTGTTTTGAGCGATATTGAACTTGAGGCAAGAAATGAGATCAGTTGGGAGTCCTATATTATGAAAATTCAGATAGAATCTAGGGTAATGGGCGATTTGATTTTAAATCATATTATCCCAACGGCCATAAACTATCAGAACAAGTTGATCCAAAATGCGAATGGCTTAAAAGGTCTGGGTATCGACAATAAAGAAGTACTCAATAACATCAAGAAGATCACTGACTATATCGATACATTGAACAAGGGTGTTCACAATATGACCGAAGAGCGTAAGCGGATCAATAAACTGGAAGATACCAGAGAAAAGGCCATTGCCTACTGTGATGATGTCAAAGGCAAGTACTTTGATGACATTAGATATGCCGTGGATAAGTTAGAGCTTTTAATTGATGATGAAGATTGGCCTCTGGTTAAATACAGAGAAATGCTCTTTTTGAGATAAAAATTAGTCTAAAGGGGATGACGGAAGTCTCCCCTTCTTTTTTTCTAATTTTAGTATAGCCGCTTTGATTAGCTCCGGCCTGGACCAAGGAATAAAATGGCTCACATCATCTTTGATAACAAGATCTACTTGTTTTGAGTTAATTAACATTCTTTCAGCAAATTGGGCATTTCCAGGCGCCACAAGTCTATCACCATTACCCTGAATTACAATCGTAGGAGCTTTAATTTCAGACCAGTGGGGTAGCATCGTTCTTAATTCTTCCTCCAGAAATAGAATTTCTTCGTTGGTGACCAGGAAAGACGTAGGTATTGCCCAGTTCACGAGTGGACTCTGCATGGGAACACGAAACCAGTCCTCCTCAGGTTCGAGATCCGGATCTATTGAAGGGGCAACCATAATAAGACCATCAACTAAATCCGGATACTCCATTGCTATTTTTGCGATCACAGGGCCACCTAATGAGTGACCAACCAGTATATTAGGTGTATTAGCATATTTTTCTAGCAATGGTTTCATAAGGTAGGCCTGATTTTTTAATGAGGGCTCGACCCTACCAAAGTCTGAGTGTCCATATCCTGGCCTGTCCACTGAAACCAACGAAAACCGGTCTATCAAAAGGCTATCCACCAAAAACTCTTTAAATGCTGACCATGATCCCGGGGCGCCATGAAAAAAAAAGACAGTAGGCTTTTCTTGATTTACGACGCTCACAAAAGTGATGCTTCTGTCACCCACAGCATAGGACTGTCTCTCAGCGTTTACGTTTCTATCTATAAAATAGTTCTCTGTTTCTTTCGGACTCATTCTAAAGGTAAAGCAACTTGACAGTACTTGAAATATAACAAGTGTACCAACTGCTGTTAACCAATAACGCTTCTTTCTAAATCTTTTGAAGATTGACTTCAACTATTTGCCAGATAAAATGGCCCTGTATTCTTGTGGATTCCCCAGAACGGCAATGGCTCGTAAAATGTCCTTATCGCTGTCGAAAGAGCTTTCAATAGCGCCTTTTTCAAGTTGATATCTTGTAGTAATTTCCTGTTCTAAAAGCCTGACTATCTGAGACTTGAAATTGTCGAGGTCATTTTGCTTGCTACGCTCAATAGTACTTTCTAAAGCTTTAATTTGGTCTTTAACGCTTGTGTAATATTTTTCACTCTCTGCGTTTGCGGTGAGTCGTTTCAGGTCACTTTCAACTTTTGTGCTATACGAAAACTCTTTATTGCTCATCCACTTCTTAAAGTCAGCGTATTGAGAACCTGACAATCGAAAGTCTTCAATATCTAGACTTTGGTTCTCATAATAAAACTTAGTAGCGTATTCAAAGATTAAACCTTTGCCAGCTAGAGCGTAAGCTACCGGCGCTAGTCGTTCTTTATCCACCTCAATATCTGGGTCAACACCGCCACCATCGTAAACTATCCTCTTGTTAACAGTCTTAAACTGTTTTTTCAAGCTATCGGCTACCTTACCAACGCTGCCGTCAGCATTACGGTTGCTATAATCTAATGCCTGAATGCAGCGACCGCTAGGAGTATAGTATTTAGCTGTGGTTACCTTTAGCTGTGAATTGTAGGATAAAGGCCTTGGAATTTGAACCAAACCCTTTCCAAATGATTTCTCACCTATAATAATACCTCGGTCATAATCTTGTATGGAACCTGCTACAATTTCAGAGGCAGAAGCACTGCCACTACTGACCAGAATAGCCAAAGGGATTTCTGTATCTACTGGAGAGTTCAAAGTTTTATATTCGGCATTGTTTTCCGTTACCTTACCCTTTGTGGAAACCACTTCTTTTCCTTTAGGTATAAATACATTGACAATATTAACAGCTTCAATTAGGAGGCCGCCAGGGTTATCCCTCACATCAACAATGATCTTTTTTGCTCCGGATTTTTTGAGTTCGACGACCGCATTTTTCACCTCTTTTCCAGCTTGCATCGTAAATTCCGTAAGCTTGACATACCCAACGTCTTCAGAAGCCATTCCATAGTAAGGCACATTTTTGACCTTAACTTTTTCTCTTCTAAAGTTCAATGTTAATGGGGTATCGTTACCAAAGCGCTCGACCGTAAGACTGACATTGGTATTCGCCTGCCCTTTCATGAGATCATTTGTCTCTTCTCTTGAAAGGTTTGTTATGTCAACATTCCCGATTTTGATGATCTCGTCTCCTATTTTAAGCCCATCTTTTTGAGCTGAATAGCCCTCCATGAGCATAATCACCTTCACCGCCCCATTGATACGGCTTGTTACTGCGCCAATACCGCCGTATTGACCTGTGCTTTGCGTACGGAAATCCTCAATGTCATCTTCGGGAATATAAACCGTATATGGATCAAGGGATCTAAGCATGGCGTCTATTCCTACTTTGATCACCTTGTTAGGATTTATCTCATCTACATACATTACGTTCACCTCTTTAAACAGGGTAGCGAAAATGTCGAGGTTTTTGGCAATCTCGAAATAGCGTTTACCAGGGTTAGTAAACGAAAAAGCAAATAACGATAAGGTCAGCGCTAGAACTGCTGAAAAGAGTAACTTCTTATTTTTTAACATATTAACCAATCGGGCACTTTTAGAGTGTTAACGACGGATAAACCAGAATGTTGGTGCCTGGCATTAAGATTTTAGTATACTTGCCAAATACGACTTCTCTTTTTCATTGTTCCCCACCTTGTTTTTAAGGTGATTAAGTGCGTTGTGATTCACCTCATGCAAATCGCCGAGCATTTTCAGGTTTACACCGGTTTTTGCCGCATGGATCTCGAAATCGTCAATGATCTCGGCAACATCAGGATGAACATACTTGGACTCTCTCGCGTCAATAACAACATCACTTTTTGGAGGGATCACATTCAATGCTTGCATTATTCCCGCCTTATTTAAGAATGTGACATTTTCTGATAGTTTGATCACAATAGGCTGACCCGGTTCATGATTTTCACTGAAACTAAAAGGTGTAGTGAAATTCTTATAAAGAATTAAAAATATAGCTACTGCCAGCCCAATTCCAATCCCTATTAGCAGGTCCGTCAATATGATACCTAATATAGTTATTATAAATGGATAGAATTGTGACCGGCCTTTTAATACCATTTCTTTGAAAAGTGCGGGTTTAGCAAGTTTATAACCCACAATAAAAAGGATGGCAGCTAAACTCGATAAAGGAATCATATTCAGTACTTCTGGAATGAGAAGAGCGCTAAACAATATCATTAGACCATGAATAAACGCAGACATTTTGGACTTGCCACCGGACTGAATATTGGCTGAACTTCTTACAATGACCTGGGTAACGGGCAGACCACCGATCAACCCGGAAACAATATTTCCAGAGCCTTGTGCCAGGAGTTCTCTGTTTGTAGGTGTTACATTTTTGTCAGGGTCTAGCTTATCTGTGGCCTCTACACATAGAAGCGTTTCAAGACTTGCAACAATGGCAATAGTCATACCCAATAAAAAAATTTCAGGCGTAAACAGTCGGCTCCAATCCGGAGTAGTAAACAGAGAAGTAAATCCACCGGATTCAGCTGCCAATGGGATACTCACCATTTCATCAGCATCCAAATGGTACCCGGCGCCAGTAAAGAATCTACTCAAAAAAATTCCGGTAACAACCACGACAAGCGGTCCCTGAACAATTTGAAATAATTTTATTCTTTTCATAAAGGTTTGTTCCCATAAAATCAGAATAGCTATTGAAATTGTCGTAATAATTACTGCCGCCGGGTTAATGTCCTGAAAGGATACAAAAATTTCACTGAACGTATTCTCACCATCTGACTGGAAAAAGCCGAGAAATCCATCGGGAATAACATCATGACCTAAGGCGTGAGGGATCTGCTTTAAAATAATAATTATCCCAATAGCGGATAGCATGCCCTTAATGACTGAATTAGGGAAGTAATATCCAATAATGCCGGCTTTTAAAAAAGCTAGAATAATCTGAAATATGCCAGCTATCACAGTTGCAGAAAGGAATAAAGCAAATCCCGCTTCCATATCGAAATGGCCACTGGAATCCGTACCGAGCTGTTTTATGGCATCAGCAACTATAACGGCTAAACCAGCAGCTGGCCCGCTTACCCCAATTTTGGATCCGCTTATAAGAGCTACCACAATGCCCCCTGCCATTCCTGCAATGATACCTGAAAAAAGAGGCGCTCCTGATGCAAGAGCTATGCCAAGACACAATGGGACTGCAACAAGAAAGACTACAAGGCCTGCGGGGAAGTCAGATTTAATTGTCGATAACATATATTATTTATATAAACTTAAAGTAAGGAAAAAACTGGAATTTCTACGTTTGAACGCTAAACAAATTGGTTTAATGGCAAAAGCCGCCAACTGTTCGATTATTAATACTGACAAATATATACTTTTGACTGATGTCGTCAATTAATGAATTGCTAAAGGAAAATTTTCCGGAATTACAAGAGTCAGAACTACTTGCAGAGATGGATCAGGTAGGTCGTATTGCTAGGTATAAGATGGATGATAAAGTCATGGACTATGGTGGTAATATTCAAAAAATGCCTTTGTTAATCAGTGGGTCGCTCAAAATCATGCGTCAGGATGAGCAGGGCAATGAGTTGATTTTATACTACCTTCAGTCTGGGGAAACTTGTGCTATATCCCTTACCTGTTTTCTGACCGATCAGAAAAGTGAAATTAGAGCCATTGCAGAAGAGGACTTGACACTAGTTATGCTTCCAGCTAACCTGATGGACCCCTGGATGCTGAAATATCCTTCCTGGAAAAATTTTGTTATGAATACCTACAGAGCAAGGTTTGAAGAACTACTTAATACAATCGATAGTATCGCTTTTCATAAGATGGATGAAAGACTCTGGAGGTACCTTGTTGACAAATCAACTATTAATAACTCCCATACATTAGAAACAACACATCAAAAGATAGCTGACGAATTAAATTCTACCCGCGAGGTGATCTCTCGACTACTTAAGCAACTTGAGAAACAAGGGAAGATTGAGTTAGGCAGAAATAAGATATCAGTTAGACCATAACTCTCTTTAACATTAGTAACAAATGTTACCAGCCGGAATTTCCGGATCACCTAAATTTGCTATCAAATAGTTAATGTAATTATGAGAATAGAGCAAATATATACGGGATGCTTAGCGCAGGGCGCTTACTATATTGAATCAAAGGGCGAGGTAGCGATTATAGACCCCCTGCGTGAAACAGCTCCGTACCTGAAAAGAGCAGAAAAAGATCAGGCCAAAATAAAGTACATATTTGAAACACATTTCCATGCTGATTTTGTGTCAGGTCATGTTGATTTAGCTCATCAGAGTGGTGCAAAGATCATTTACGGCCCCGGAGCCAAGACGGAGTATAACATTCATGAGGCCCATGATGGTGAAATATTTAAGCTGGGGGCGGTAACCATCAAAGTTCTGCATACGCCAGGCCATACTCCTGAGAGTTCTACTTTTTTATTAGTCGATGATCAAGGCCTTGTATATAAGAAATCAGACGAGATGGCTTATGTAGCTGAGAACGGAGTTTCTTACGATACTTACAAATTTGTGATCAGCCAGTTGGAGGTTTATGG
>CALBPF010000342.1 GCA_937899105.1 uncultured Flammeovirgaceae bacterium
CCTGAGAACGACATTAGTGGACCGTGGTGCGTGTTAAAAACACCCTCTTCGAAATCGGTTTTGTGATGGTCTTCCTTAACGAATTCTACCTTGTAAGGCCAAACTTGATTGTCAGTAAATGTTTTCGGATCGTTGAGCCAATTCCAAACCTCCACTTCGGATTTCTTCGTATGAAACTCTTTTCGAAACGAGTGATTTTTAAAATGGGCTGGTTTAGGCTGATGAGTAGATAATTCAAGCATGATTTTAAAACAGAGAGTAGCTTCTTTTGTTAGAATAGTCGTTAGATCACTCGCAGTGGTCAGACGACTGAAGTCAATAGAAAAGAGAATCCATGAAAAATAACACGCCTGGTAATGTAATGGTCATGTCGGACGAGGAGCTTGAGCAGTTACGCGATAAAATTACCACTACACCGTCTACCCTGCCTTACGCTCACCATACGGGTAGTGCGCTTATAAAACCAGAAGATAAAGGAAAGATAAAGGGCAGGGCCGTAGCGGCTATGCACGAGCAGTCCCAAACTCAACTGGAGAAGATATACGAGCAAGTCAAAGTACTGGTAAAACAGGCCGAAGAAGTAAAGACCCGCGTCGACATTTCTGAACGTATCTATGAAGCCGAAATGAAGTTTGAACCTATCATTGGCCACGATTACCACCTCTATGAAAAGGAAGACGGTAGTCAGGTTCTTTCAGTGATATCTCCTAAAGAATGGGGTAAAAGTATGCCACATAAGCATATTGCCTCTGTGAAATTACTTTCGGATCATACCTGGAAAGTGGAAGAAGAGAATATCGAATCCATGTAGCTTACCGTATATTTTTGGTCTAATTTTTAAATGGCATTCTACATTGCTCAGTAGTTCAATAGTGTTTTCGACATTGTAGAATGTAAAGTCCCTTTTCTTCTTTTCTATATACTAATCGATGTTCTTGGTCAATTCTTCTGGACCACCATCCTGATAGGTCTCCTTTTAAAGGCTCTGGTTTTCCAATACCCTCAAAAGGTGTTCTCTGACACTGTTTTATAAGCTCATTAATCCGCTTGAGTATTTTTTTATCGGTTTTTTGCCAATGAAGATAGTCCTCCCAGGCAGGACTGAGGAAGATCACTTCCATTAATCCAAAAGCTCACGTTTTTCACCTTTACCTTCTTTGTATTCCTTAATGCCCCTAAATAATCTTTCTGCATTTTTTGAACTGCTCAGAAGGTACAACGTTTCCTGCATACTTTCATAATCGGACTTTGAGATGACCACTACATCCTCTCCTTTGGCGCGAGATACGAATAATGGTGCTCGGGTATTTAACACCATATCTAAAAATGATTTTAGATTTTGACGAAAGTTTGAATAAGTAGTTATTTCCATTAGACGAATTTAGTCAAAAAGGCCTAAGTTGTACTTAATATTGTACAATATATTTTATCACTCATACCTCAACGAATCCACAGGGTTGCCATTGGCGGCTTTAACTACTTTATAACCTATGGTAAGATACGCCGCTCCGAAAAGCACCAGGGAAGCGGTTATTACAGTGCCTAAGCTGAGGTGGGAGTGCACCGAGAACATCAAGTCAAGAAACAACTCTGACATATAATTTCCGAGTACTACACCCAATACTAGTGAGATGCTTACTAGAAGCAGCACTCCTTTTCCAAACAATACCAGGATCTGTGCTAAGCTTGCTCCCATAACCTTACGCACACCAATTTCTTTTTTTCGATTCATGATACTTATGGATACCACAGTGAATAATGCGTTGACAGCTAGGAATATCGCCACAATAGCCTGGAAAAAACTTAGAAAAGACATGTTATTGGAAAGCAATTCAGACAGATATACTTGTTGGTTGTCCAATTCCGGTTCATAAGGGGCGTCAGGAAAGTAGTTGTGCCATTCACTCCTTAAATAAGCATCTAATTCACTCTTGTGGTCGCCAACATTCACTAAGAGATAATTATAGTCTCCTTTTACTAGTTTGAATGCTGCGGGTTTGGATTGTTCTCCGCGCCAAAGCCCAAAAGGGTAAAAATCATTGACCACACCAATTATGGTATACTTCCCGGTGTCGATATCCACTTCATCTTGAATTTGCAGACCGAATGTTTTCATAAACTCCTCATTCACGACAATGGAGGAAATGGCATCGGCTTGGTTAGTATTATTGAAGGAACGGCCTTTTACAAGTTCCATGTTCATCACTTCAAAGTAATCATCATCTACTTCGAACCATCGCACGTCGGTCTCATTATCAAGGTGATTTACGTCGGCGTAGGACATGCCATAACCAATATGGTGACTCGCTAAAGCTACCCCTTGAACCCTGTTATTTTGCCTGATGGTATTAACCAAACTTTCTAATCCTGCTGATCCAGATAGGGGGATGCTTATTATTTGATCCTTGTTAAAACCTAAAGGATATTCACTTTGGAGCTGACTGTTTTGTACGTACAGGATGCCTTGTACTAATGCCATAGTGGAGAATACCATTTGAACAGTTAGCAAACTCCTGGTAAATAGATTAGAGCCTCTCAGTCTAACTTTCTCCTTAAAAATCTGCTGTGTAGAGAATTTACTCACATATAGTGCAGGATAAAGTCCTCCTAGCACAGCCACCGAAATCATAATAGCTAATAAAAAGAGCCAGAAGAAACCATTTCCCAAATACACAATCTTCAAGTCGATCCATGGCCCTAACCGGTTGTAAGCTGGCACCAAAAATTCGGCTAGTATAATGCCCATGAGCAGGCTGACAAGTACGATAATAAGTGACTCAAAAAAGAGCTGTCCTGCGATACCTTTTCGTTCCCCTCCCAGTGCTTTACGCACACCAATTTCTTT
>CALBPF010000343.1 GCA_937899105.1 uncultured Flammeovirgaceae bacterium
AGTAAAAACAAGAAAGGCCAAGTTTAAATTACTTTTTAGCTTCATATATTTTACCTCTTAGGGCCATGGCCCTCAAGGGTGCACGCTTTAAACTTGTATCAAATTGTTCAATAGCTTCGTTGTAACGCCCTTTTTCTAATAACCAGTAGCCATAATGCTCAAAAGATGGATAAACTACGTCCGGTGGCCCAAAAGCATATTCTGCCTGGCTTTCATGAGCAATGGCTTGCTTAAAGAACGCTTCAGCGGCTTCTTCATCCCCACTGACAAGAGCATGCATAGCTTTCATTTGACTAAGCATGATTTTAGCATTTAAAATAAACTTCTTATTCGGGGCATAGCGAGTAGGACCTGCACTGCAAATAGCAATACCGGCGCTTGTAACAAGAAGTTCAGCTGTATTGATCTTTTCGTCCAGCGAATCTATTTGTGCTTGGATTTTTGACCCATCTCCATTTTTGGCATCCATCAGACTAATAAAGAAATGTTGCTGCGCTTGCTTTTCAATGCCTATATCATCCGTCTTTACTGTCATGGGTTCTACTGTCAACGGCCATTTACCTGTTTCGGTCACTTGCATGTTTTGCATCTTCAAAAGGTAGGATCTTGCACTTCTGGTTTGAGTTATCGTCGTGTACTTTAACATATCGTTCAGGAGCTCTGCAGCTTTTTGGTATCGGCCCTGCTGAAGATACCCGTAGTGCAACCATTGGTAACTGTGGAAGCCACGGGCCCTATCAGTAAGCCCTTTGCGCTCCATACGTTTTACACTAGCTTGATAAGATGTTTCATTGGATGATACCACCTCATTCCACATTCCTCTGCCTAAATAGA
Organism: uncultured Flammeovirgaceae bacterium; assembly: GCA_937899105.1. Classification (GTDB taxonomy): domain Bacteria; phylum Bacteroidota; class Bacteroidia; order Cytophagales; family Cyclobacteriaceae; genus Fulvivirga. Next base: position 835 of record CALBPF010000343.1, read on the forward strand.
TATGGGAAGGCATGTGCAAAGCATGGGCAGCATCAGGTGCGATTTCAGCATACTTGTTTGCTGCATTAATGGCTAAATGAGCCAGCTCGGGATTGTCATAGGCGTGGATAATGTAGTGCACTGCACCGGGATGATTTGGGTTCTCTTTCAAAATACCTTTGGCTACATTGGCTGACATTTTATATACTTCATCATCGGCATCGATGGATGCCGACCACATAAGTGCCAGGGCATAAAAGGCTGCTACTTCCTGGCTGTCCGCATAGTTCTCATATAATTTGGCCATATGCTCGGTGTAGGCTTCATTACGTTCTTTAAGTTCACCGGCACCATACAGTATTTCTATTCCTTTCCATAATTCACGCTCTATTCCCTCTTCTGCTGCGTTAATCCGCGCCTCTTTGCTATCTGCAATTCTTGCCAACGTTTCTCTGCCTGCGGGTATATTTTGCAGCCCCCAAAGTGCCTTATAGTAGCTCATGGCTACACCCCAGTACGCCATAACCTCAGTTGAATCGACCCGAATAGCGGCTTCAAAGGCTTCTCTTGCATCATCATACTCAAAACTGTGGAGCAGTAGTAAACCGGTGTCAAATTCCGGGCGTGCTTTATCGGACACCGGCAAAATATATTGCAACTCGCCAAGTGTGCTTTCGGAAGAAGCTTGCTGCCCTGTTCGATCCGCACAGGACATAGTTAAGCAAACCATGGCTGAGAAAAGTAGTAAGAAGCGATTCATAACGGGTTCTGTTTGACCCATAAGTTAACGAATATTGATGAATTGATTTAGCTGCAACATGGCTATTTTAAGGCGCTCCATATGTCCAGGTAAATCTTCCATTCCTGATTCACTCTTTTCCAAACGATGACGTATTTTCCTTTCCAGAAAGACTCTGACCCATTAGCTCTTTTAGTTTTGCCCTCATAGTAGCCATAATCATAAGCTTCATTGTTTACAACTTTAATTTCGCTGGGGATTATTTTATGATAGCTGGTTTTTATACCCGCCGGCCTTGTCCAGTACTTGATTATAGCATCCCTTCCTTCAATGATATCCTGTCGTTCAGGAAAGATTTTAGCATCCTTTGTGTAGGCTTCACCTATTTTCCGATAATCTCCCGCTATGACGTAACCGGAAAACTGATCAATGTTTTTGAGGATTTGATCAAGGTCATCCTGATTGCCAATGAGTTTTTGAGAAAATACCGTGGAGGTGAAGATAATGAAGAGAACGGTAAACAGTTGTTTAAGCATCTTATTGATCATTGGTTATTATGTTATTGGCTTCATCACCTTTTAGCTAACGGTCTCGTATCGCAGCCGGTGGTTTTACAATTGCCTGCTAAATGCAAATTAATCGCTAATGATATACTTATATTACGGGCCTAAGTTGCCGAAAACCTTTACTAAACTTGCAGTTAGTAATTTATAAAGTAAGTATATTTTGAGCATCTTACAAAAGTGTTGTCTTACCACTAAATGGAATGAAAAAGGTTTTATGTTGTCTCTTTTTTTTACCCTTCTGCCTTTCAGCCCAGACAAACGAAAGCGATACGATTAAACTGAAAGCCAGTCTTTCATTAACCGGATTTTTACAAGGTGGAAATGTGCAAACGTTGATTTTTAGAGCAAAATCAGATGTGAGCTATAAGCCATGGAAGAAATGGGTTTTCAAAACCAAAAACTCTTATGTCTATCAAGAATTTGGGCAAGAAAAAGCCGATGAAGATATTTTAAGTCTTAACTTTTTGTATTTCAATCCTGAGCGAAAAATATATCCTTTACTCTTGAGTTTTATAAGCACCAATTTCAGAAGGGAAATTGATCTACGCTCGCTGTCCGGGGTAGGGGTTACTTACCAAGTTCTCAGCAAAAAAGACAACTGGCTCAAACTTTCAATTTCAAGTGAATACGAGCAAACAGATTTTAAACAGGAAAACTTTAATCGTTCGGAGTTTAACGGGAGCCAATCCATCAATACATTTCGTGGTACCATTTGGGTAAATGGTAAATATCATATATTCAAAAAAAAATTAATTCTAAGCCACGAGAGTTATTTTCAGCCTTCTCTTGAGCAAAGCAATAATTACAGGTGGCAGGCTGATATTAGCTTGGAATTACCTATTTCAAAGCTGTTAAACTTCAAAATAAATTATCTGCATACATTTGAAAGTATAGTGGTAGAAGATCAGGAAGAACAAGACAGGTTTTTGACTTTCGGTTTTACCCTGAAAAGCCATTGACCGGATATTGGCAGAAATTACCTTTGAAATATGCTGATTAAGATTCAAAAAGGGTGGTTTGGCATACACGCGGCTCCCTCATTAAAATACATTTTAAGGAATTTTGTCTTTTCCTAGTTCTTGTATTTGCTTATCAGAATCCATTCTAAGTAATAAAATACCGATCATTAGTATGGGCAACATTAATGCTACCAAGTAAAGCGGTTCTGATCTTGATACATTATCTAACAAACCAGCCTTAAAATCTGGGCAGAGACTGAGATCCTTGATCCCAAAGAACATCCCGAACTGGCTAAGAAGTGGGTCATTGAAGATTACAAAGCTGTAGTAGAGCAATTGGTTATCTATCATATCAAGGCGTTTGATTAGAATTACGCACAGCACATTCCACATCCACAGCGTTTTACAGTTGAAGAGTTTAAAGAACTCTTACCCGATCATCCTTAAATCATTGAAGATTGCTACCCGGAGATGTTAGGTAAGTAAACTGTGTTTGAAATAATTCTTGTCTCAAATACTGTGTTCCTTAGTGTATCCGCGCAGTTGGAAATACTGAGATAACCTTGAATTATATTCAGTCTTGTTTCTTTGCATTAAACACAAGACGAATCATCTTATAGAAATCACTTTCGTTGTAATCAAATTCTGCTTCTGTATTTACCCTATGGACGAAAACTAATTTTGAATCCGGGTACACACCAAGCATGTGAATACCAAGTCCGGTATGAAAGAAGGAATTTCTTTTTGTGTCCTTTTCCGGTACCCGTACTCGCCATAGCATACCGTAAGCATTACCATATTGCGGGTTGTAGACTGAATAGGATTTGGTGCTGACATCTATCCAGCTTTTGGGAATAATTTGTTCCCCATTCCAACTGCCGTAGTCCAGATATAATTGCCCATACAACGCCAGATCACGCGCGGACATTCTGAAATGATAGGCCGGATACTTCGATTGACTTCTTTCATATTGATAGTATCCGTCAGTGTTTGGTATCTCAGCTTCGTCTGTCTCTGCATCTATCGAGGTATAATTGCCTTCGTAGTCTAACATGCCCAATGGCTCGGCAATTTCTTTTTGAAATAGTGTGTAGATACTTTCGCCGGTTTGTTGCTCAAGAATGGCACCTAAGGTGTTGAAATCCCAATTGTTGTAATAATAAAATTCTCCTGGCCTATGTGTTCCACGCCTGGGT
>CALBPF010000344.1 GCA_937899105.1 uncultured Flammeovirgaceae bacterium
TCTTAACTACCATCTTCAATCGAGTCCATTGCCTTTGAAAATGAAATATAGTACCATACGCTAGTACATGAAGATATAAAAAAGATTCTTGAAGGTTTTCCTTCTAATTCTCATCCTATGGGTGTGCTTTCTTCTTTAGTCACCGCATTAACAGCATTCTACCCGGAGTCTTTAGACCCAAATAGATCCAGCGAAGCGGTCAATATGAGTATAATTCGAATTCTTGCCAAGATGCCCACTTTCGCGGCTTGGGCCTATAAAAATGAAATAGGACATCCGGTCAACTATCCTGATAACAATTTGGACTACTGCTCAAACTTTTTAAAAATGATGTTTGCTTTACCAGCAGCTGACTATGAAGTAGACCCGGTTGTGGCAAATGCTCTGGACAAACTGCTAATTCTACACGCAGACCATGAACAAAATTGCTCTACTTCAACGGTTAGAATTGTAGGATCAAGTCAGGCAAGTTTATATGCCTCCATGTCAGCAGGTATTAATGCTCTTTGGGGACCTCTACATGGTGGTGCGAACTCAGCAGTTATCGAAATGTTGGAGGGAATAAGAAATGACGGAGGAGATACCGATAAATGGATGGCTAAAGCGAAGGACAAAAATGATCCCTTTAGACTAATGGGCTTTGGACACCGCGTTTATAAGAACTTTGACCCCAGAGCTAAAATCATAAAAAAGGCTGCTGATGATGTATTGGATAAATTAGGTGTGAATGATCCGGTACTGGATATTGCAAAGGGACTGGAACACGTAGCGCTGAATGATGATTATTTTATAGAACGCCACCTTTATCCTAATGTTGACTTCTATTCGGGTATTATTTACAGGGCATTGGGCATCCCAGTGGATATGTTTACGGTAATGTTTGCCCTAGGACGTCTGCCTGGATGGATCGCTCAATGGAAAGAAATGCGAGAAAATAACGAGCCTATTGGAAGACCGAGACAGATATACACCGGTGAGAATTCAAGGCCTTATGTTAGCGTTGAAGAAAGATAAATATATAATTAAATCACAATTAAGGCTAGGTAACCTGTTACTTAGCCTTTTTTAATTAAAACAACCATGAACGAAGAATTTGATAAGGCCGTTGCCTTAACCAAGACATTTAGTAAAAGGCCGAGTAATGATGAACTACTAAAACTTTACGCACTTTATAAGCAGGTGACGGAAGGTGATAATAACGAGCCAAGACCAGGTGGGTTTGACTTTAAAGCTATTGCTAAGTACGATGCCTGGGTTGAGCTAAAAGGAAAATCAAAGGAAGACGCTCAACAAGAATATATTAATTTCGTATCAAGTTTATCTCAAAACTACGCTTAATTGCTGCTCTTCTATCAACCTGATATGGTAAATGGAGCTACGTATCTTGATAGAGAAGAATCACGGCATTGTATAAAAGTATTGCGCAAAAGACAAAATGATCCGATTCATATCACTGATGGTCAGGGATGTCTTTATTCAGGTATAATAACAAACGCTGATCCCGCCAGGTGCAAATTTAAAATCGATAACAAAAAGGAAGAAAAGAGAAAAGATTTCTCAGTTCATATAGCCATAGCTCCAACAAAAAATATGGATCGTTTGGAGTGGTTTGTTGAAAAGGCAACTGAAATAGGCATTGATGAAATTACACCTCTAAAGACCTCAAATAGCGAAAGAACTGCAGTCAAGATTGAACGACTTGACAAAAAGGCTATAGCTGCAATGAAGCAGTCATTAAAATGCCGTCTTCCAAAAATAAATGATATCTCAGCCTTTGAAGATATTGTTAAACTCAGTGCAGATTTCAAGTCGATAGCATATGTGGACGCAAGTAATAGTGTCATGCTCTCACAAAATGTTGGTAAAGGTGTCAACTACATCCTTATAGGCCCTGAAGGAGATTTCACAGAAACTGAAGTTTGTTTGGCACAAAAGTTAGGTTGGAGCAAAGTCAGTCTGGGTCAAAGTCGCCTTAGAACAGAAACGGCAGGCTTAATTGCCTGCCATTTGATTAACATGTTTCAATAGACTCAGTATTCCCGACCTACTCAGTTATAATAACTCTTCTGGTCAACTTCAAACCATTTTGCTCAGCTAAAATCACATAAACGCCTTCACGCAAACCTTGCACAGGGTTGATCTTTATATCATTTGTGAATTCACCTGGTCCATACTGATTTTGAAAAACAACTTTTCCGTAGACATCCAACATTTGAACCACCATGGGCAGATTTTGGTCGGCATTTAGTCTCAAGTTAATGTTATTTTGCACTGTTGGATTTGGGTAGGCTTTAATACTAAATTCTACATCAGAAGTAATGGTAAGCAGCACTATCCACTCTGATTTATTAAATACTGTCACAGTACCATCGATATCTACTTGTTTTAATCGGTAGTAATTGAACCCTCCAAGAGGATTAGTATCAGTAAATTGGTATGTGGTCCTACCTGTATTAGTACCTTGACCTTCTATTCTCATTATCGTTTCATAAGAAATACCATCTGCTGAACGTTGCAATTCAAAATAGTCGTTATTTAATTCTGAAGCAGTGATCCATTCCAAATAATTATCACCATCAATTGTTTCGCCATCAAATTTTTGTAATTCTATTGGTAATGGATTAGTCGCTGAAGCTGAACCTAATGTAAATATCTGCTCGCTAAAAGTATTGCTTGATACTGCCGTAAACCTACCTTCGGATTGAGTATGACTGGCTGAGAAACTCGTTCCGTCCAGATCATCCCATGAGCTTGAACCATCATTCCATATCAATACTTCTAGTTCCTCTCTTTCAGCGAAAATAGCCGAAACATCACTATCTGTTCCCCAGCTTAATCCCACGGTTGCCGTGACGCCCGGAGGAGGAACTGCACCGGCATCATCTGCAATTTTCCAATATTCACCATCACTAATAGTTGCTATTTGTCCAGGATCTGTAGGATTTAAGTTATCCACCAACACCTCAGAAGTGGGATTCGCTTCGAAATATTCCGCCGACCAGGTCAGGCCTCCATCAGAAATATTATTTACTGATGCAGGTCTCCAACGCGAGGCACTACCAACAGGAAAATCAAAGGAAGTACCAGATGAACCTAGCACCTTATCCAGTCTTCCAACGACGTAAGAAATAGAACTGCCAATAGCCGGACTTATGGAAGCAGTTGACAAAAGCTCCATTTGATTACCATTGGTGGTAATTATTCCGTCTGTTAGGGATAGGGTATTAAATACTTCTATGCCTCCACTAGCTACATTGAGTCCCGAACTATTATCTATTTCAAGATTATAAAACTCATCGATTCCGGTGAAATTTCCGCTTAAATTTTGTTGAGCTGAACCATCAAAAATAAAACGAGCACTCCCAGATCCACCATCAAAGGTTCCTGAAGAAAAGGTTAAATCTCCTCTTAAAAAGTTTCTATGAGAACCTGCCCCAACAATAAAGTCCCCGCCTTGTATATTCAAATCATTAGCGATTATAACCCGCCCAGAACTAAAACCACCTCTAAAAGAGCCTCCATTAACAGTCAAATCATTCAAAACTGTAAGAACTCCGCCTGAACCACTCGGATGTCTATATTGGCCATTGTTAATGACAAAATTGTTATCGACCCTAATAGAATTACCAAGATTACCAACAAAGGTCGGACCATCAACAACTAAATCATTGCAAACAATTAGATTATTGTTTGCCATACTCTTTGTTCCTGTACCACTTATAGTGAGGTTTCTCAATTCTGTGATACCACTTAAAACACTATAGCTACCCGTACCTCCGAACTCAAGCCCACCTCCGGTACAACTCAAGAAATCACCCGAAAAAGCAGGAAGATTTGCATTTATTCCATCACTTATAATTCTTAAATTACCTGTTCCAGAAAGCTGTCCTAATCGGTGATTCGTTGAATTATTAACCTCCAGTACCCCGCCGGACTGAATTTCAGGCCTTTAGATTTGAGCGCGATCCGATTCTAATGTCAACGTAAAGCCGTTAGGAACAATTACTATTGCCCCGGTTGGCGCTCCTCCTCCGGGCACCAGGAAATCATAAACATCATCTCCAAAATTGCCATCTAAGTCTACTGTATAGGTAGTAACGTTGTCAGGAATTGCATCATCAAGTCCAGCAAAATAATCACCCGTAATACCGTTATCAGATACTCCACTGAAGTTAAAGGTGATTAAATTGGTACTTTCATCGACATCCGTAGTAGCGAATTTGTTGATCTCATCGGTAGGGTTATCATTGGTTAAAATTCTTGCGGCAATGTAATCGGTTTCATCAAACCCAGGTTCGTTACTTAGTACCTGAGAATCATCATATCCCATGGTCATGTCAGTTGTTAAACCTGTAATTCCGCTGGCAGTTACTGTCCAGTAATACTGCAATACATTGTTTATATCTCCCGTTATGAAGAAATCTGCACCATCATTAACTGTCGGATGGAATTCATCAGCTGGTAAAATGCCTTTTGTACCTATGCTTGTGCCAGAGGTGTTGGAACCCGATGTAAAGTCAAAACTAACGGGGGTGTAAAAGGACTGACCAATTGGAAATGTGAAATCCTGACTAAAGCCGGTAGGAAAAGTTTTAGATACCCCGCCGTCTGTAAACGAACTGTTAGTTTGTATCATGTTGCTCACACTAAAGGCATTAACCGGAGTGATTAGCGCATTTACTCCAAGCGCTATAACGCTTCCTCCTACATTGAACACTCCGTTCTCTAGTCTTAAGCCATCCTCAATAGTAAAGTTATATCCGTTACCATCAGGAATAGTCACTCCATTGGAATTATTAATGGTTAGTGTACCGAGCATACCTGTTCCTGCACTACTTCGCCTCAACTCTTGGTTAGGACCCCCACTAAAAACTAGTCCATTTCCACCGCTACTGGTATGCGTTCCATCGATAACAGCATCGGCAGCGAGATTAATTGAAAAGCCATTATCTGACAACGTACCTTCGGTAATAGTAAATAAGTCCGCCACATCTAGGGTACTGGTTAAATCCAGTATCCCGGATGCAGATTTTGTAAACCTAAAAAAGTTGTTACTACCGCTACCTGTAATTTGCTGCGTGCCCGTAGCGTTGAATATAGTTTCATTGCTTTGTGCATCGTAAGTACCATCGTTATCAAAGTCACCGGCGACGGTCAGCGTTCTTCCGTTGCCATTGAAAGTAGCCCCTGCGGCAATCGTTAGGTTACCGTTAATGGTAAGTACGTTGATATCAATCTCTGCACTTGGCGAATTGGCGCCATTAATTGTCAGGTTTTCAAGATCTATCACGGAGTTTATTCTGAAGTCATTCTGACCTGCAGGGGTATTGGCATTAAAAATAGTAATTTCGGAACCGGTAATATTGGAGTCATCAGGGTCCAAAAATAACGCAGCTACCGCTGGCGCGTCCTGATGTCTCTCTATAGCAAGCGTTCCTCCGGTATAGGTGAATTCACTACCTGTATTGTAGATCTGAAGCATCCCCCGATCATTTTCAGGCGCCGCTTGAGCGCCAATTCGTACATCACCACCGGTTTGACGATACTGTAAAACCCCAGTTTCCGCAGTGGTTAGAGGTCGAATTTGAGAACCTACAGTAAGTGTGCCTGCAGAAATATTCAAAAAAGCATTCCCCGATGCGGAATATTCAATAAAATTATTACCATTCCCAACGGCATCATCCATATCCAAAGTTCCACCGTCGATGATCAACTGCCCATCCAAAATGATCCCTGTATCATCACCGGATACGTTCACCTGAGCTTGTGTTAGTTGCAAACCAGCGCTCGACGGTATATCAAAGTCGCCACCTCCCGTACTTAAATCAAAATTTATATCATTATCATCGGAATTGAGCTGAAGAAGTCCATTCTGCAAAGTCAAAGCTTTTGTAGCACCTGAAGTACTGCCCTGCAAAGTGAACCCATCGTTGAAGGCGAATGACGAGGCAACGCTTGTTCCCTTACTCATTATAATTCTGTAAAACTCTGGGATGAACTGTATGCCATTACTTCCAATATCATCGTCCCCTTCAATCGTGAAGGTATTGCTACCGTCTCCTCGAAGCTCTAGGATCACATTATTATCACTGGTATTAGTAAATAAGTCAAAATCAGCGCCGGCATCTGCAAAAGCCCCGCTACTACCTGTAGCAATAATAATATCTTCATTAACTACCAACCTATGCTCAATTCCGTTTCCTCCTCCGGATTCAACAAGTATTCTGTTCACGTTTTCTGCTCTGTTTGCCCCGAACAAATCAGCGCCAAAAATCAAATAGCCAGTCTCAACGGTATTAGCTACTGTTCCATTATTAAAAATCAACTCCCCATCGCGATTGGCTCCAAGGAATAAGGTATCAGAAACAACAATGTTGTTGGTAACCTCTAAAATGGAATTACCGTCTATCAAAAGGTTAGAACACTCGATATCCCTATCAAGGAAAAATCTTTCTGTTTTACCAACCGAAGGATTAGCTCCGCCAGCAAAGAAGCGTAGTGACGGGTATTGCGCAATAGCAGGGATTGTGATATCTCCTGTTCCACCCAACGTATATATGAACGAGCTGCGTATATTTTCAACAAAATCGCCTAAATCCGCACCGGCATTGATAGTACTAGGTCCATTACCGTTATTTGACGCAAATTGCAATTCACCAATACCACGAACAATCTCTGCGTTCAAGTCTTCAGTAGTACCAAATAATACCCTGGACAGACTAATATTTTTGGCTGTTGCATCGGGCATAGAGTTGAACTCTAAAATGGCTACTTCCAAATCACCTACCGCATTGACCCTGTGAAAGTCGGCTCCGTTAAAAGATACGATCGCGACATCACCAGCTTGAGGAAACGTTCCTGTATTGGTAGCGCTGGTATGATCCACAGTGGACCAGGTATTTGTGTTATTCCAGTTGCCATCTGCTCTGGAAAAATAAATCTCGGGAGCGCCCACAAAACGTCCGGTTTCTCCCGCCGTATAACTTGCCTCTTCTAATGTAAAGCCGGTATCAGTAAATCCATTAAAAGTAATGGTATTGCCCGTATCATCTACCCCTTCAGCCGCACCGCTGCCATCACCAACAGGATCATCTTCATAACTCCTGGTAAATGGAGCCTGTTCCAGCACTTTCCCAGCCGCAAACGTACTTTCATTGGCCGAGCCATCAAGGTCATTGTCATAGTAGGTAAATTGATATTCAACCGTTGGAGGAGTGGTAAAATCCTCAAAATCCACTCTCCAATAGTAAGAAAGCAGGTCTCCACCTGTAGGCTCTGTAGTAGGCAGGATATCATCTACAGGCCGAATAGTAATATAGCCATCATCCGTTACACCAGAAACGGTTACAGCGGCCGGGGTATATTTTGAGTTACCTGTGCCTGAGCCCGTATCTACAAAAGCATCCAAGCCATCGGTTCCAATACCAAAAGGAAAGTCAAAT
>CALBPF010000345.1 GCA_937899105.1 uncultured Flammeovirgaceae bacterium
GCCTTAAGCTTGCGGTTCTCCTCTTCCAGTTCCTTCAATCGCTTCATATGGGCGACCTCCATGCCGCCGTACTTCTTGCGCCAATAATAGAAAGTGCTCTTGTCGACGCCCATCTCGCGGGAAATATCGCCCACACTTCTTCCTTGTTCGTTCTCTTTCAGTGCCTTGATGATCTGGCTCTCGGTAAACTTGCTTTTTTTCATGTGACAGTTAAAATTTAAAGTTAGAAAATTCTAATTTTAAGCTGTCCTATTTTTAGGGAAGGCTACTGTAGAATGGGTCGTTCAATATGGAAAAGGTCGTGTATATAACTCTACTTTTGGGCATTTATGGAAAGGTGAGACTTATCCGGATCGATTTAAGTGTGTCGGTTTTCAAACATCGCTAGTCCGAGCTTTAGAATGGTTGGCAAGAGGGGTTGTCTATTATGCTGTTCCTAAGAATTTCCCAACTAAGTATAAAATTAGTTTAGTCAACTAACTTAGTTAGTAAATAGAATGAGTAGACTAAGGCAGTTATGTTTATAAAATTTTTTCTAAGTAGCTAATTTACTTCCAGCTGATTTTAGCTTCTTTTGTTTCCAAATTTACCCAAACGTCTGCGTGTTGATATTTTCTTGTTAATTCCCATCCATTTCTTTGCATTTCATTTAAAGGTTTTCCTAGCGATTTGTCTAACTCTGGATACCATTCTAAACATCCCATTTCTAAGCGATAACCCCAATTATATATAAAATAAGAATGCTCTTGGGCTCCTACTAAAAAAGACGCTAGTGGAAATTGAATATTATTTTCTGCAATTTTTCGTTTTTCCTTAGCAGATTTTGCCATCGCATTTTTATCAACCCATGCAAAACCAGGCCAAGTTTTAAAAACAACAATTTTTCCAGATTTCCCTGCCTTTTCCATTTCCAAAATATCTAGCAGCATGCTTTCTTTGGTTCTACTGTTAAAGTGACCAAAATGCTCTATCATTATTGCATCTGTATTTTCTGGAAAATTATTACCAGTATTTCTTGTTGGCGTAGATCTTATACCATTGTAAACGATAAGTTTATCTTTACCTATGCGCTCTCTTGTTTCTTTAATCAAATCTTTTAAACCTTGTTTGATGGCAGTGTACTTCTCCTCCCCCCAAAGCCTCTTATTAGAAGGCGCTAATACTTGTATTAAGGCGTCAAAGAAAACACCATCTATATCCTGATTGCTTATATTTTCTTCTGCAACATCCACCCACCATTCTCTAACTTCATTATTTGATAAATCGTAACGTTTAATTTTACCATTTTTTAAATCTAATTCTCCTTCTTTGGTTTTTAACCACCATTGTGGATTTGCTTCATAGTCGTTATGAGCTTTGTACATAGGATAGTCTAAAAAAGCATTCCAGTAAAAAACTATTTTAGCGTCTTTATTATACGTTTTAAGTTTTTTTGCATCTTCAAGAATAGCCTCTTCAGAATACTTGTATGTTGGAAAACCATGCGCTTTTTCTAGCACCACAAAATTTGTTTTACTGGCAATAAACTGAGCTTCAGCATTGGTTAATAAATTCTTTTTCTTGCCAAAATGGAAAGCAACGGGTACTTAGTCCCAACTAAAATTAGTGTACGCATCAGGATTTTGTGAAAAACATAAAAGGCTTGATAATCCTGCTAAAAAGATTGTTACTTTATACATGATAGTCCATGATTTTTAAATTAATGACATTTATAAAATCATATATTCAAATTACTATTTTTTATTTGGTAATGCTATAATTAGGGACTAAGAACTAATTTATAGGCGTTAACATCATGGATTTTAAACTTGACGATTCTGGATTTCCTTCAACTAATGATGTTGTAATTGTGTGCATTCCCGGTTTTTTAAATTCTATGATACCCATGCTGTAAAAATTATATTTTTCTGTGGCTGCCTGCTGATTCTGTACCATAATACCTTCTGATGTCGTTGTTTTCCAAACCAATCTATCTGTCCCAGAATATTCTAAATCAATATAGTAATGCCCCGCTTTCTGAACATTTACCGTCCAGCTTACTGAGCCATTGTCTTTCCAATTACTCACTTGGTTGGCATGCTTCCATTCACCAAATTTTTCCATCCAACGTATATTTTTCTGTTCAGCATTAGTGACGATACCAAATTCCGTAAGAAATCTATTGTTGGTATTTGGATAAAGCCCCAACGGCATATCAATTTTGAGTTCGTTTGCATTATTTTTTAATTTAACTTCAATTACTGAAATTAAATTATCAGGACCTTTATTTGGGAGGTTAAGTATAGTCCAATCGGAATTTTTTGTATAGGACACTTTAGTCTTGTTCAAATCGTATAAAACTTCAATTGATTCTATTTCCGCATTTAATCCTGGAATATATAATTTTCCATCATCCGGCCATTCAAATACTGAGAGAAATAGTGATTTGTCTTTAGTCGTAACATCACCCCAAGGTAATTTATGTCCCCAAGGGGAGCTATCTGCTGCATAAATGACTTGTGGATATTTTTTGATCCATTTCCCAGTTTCTTCTAAGAATTTTACACCGATTTCTGGGACAATACCTTTACCTGTAGGCCCTACGTTAAACAAATAAGATCCTCCTCTAGCAACAGTTTGTATAAGTCTTTCGAGAATGATTTTAGGACTTTTAAAATTGTTGTCATACCAAGCATAAGACCAAGAATCATTATTGGTATCGCATGTCTCCCATAAACCTTCAATATTTTTTGTTGGTACTTCCATATCTCCATTACTAGAATAGTCACCCATACCATGACCTATTCTACTGCACATCATCGCGTTTGGCTGTAATTCTCTAACCATATCCGCTAGTTCAACAACATATTCTTTTTTCATGTCCCCAGGAGTGTCAAACCAAACAAAATCGATATCACCGTAATTGGTGCATATTTCTTTCACTTGTGGTTTACATTTGTTGTAAAAATAATCTTCAAAAGTAGCTTCTTTACCATTCTCGTCTGTTACCGGGCCTCGATTGCCGCCAGGTGCTGTCCAGTCTTGGTTGTGCGAGTAATAAAAGCCAAACCCTAGGCCAATTTCATGGCATGCAGCAGATAATTCTTTCATGGGATCTCTGCCGAAAGGGGTGGCATCAACAATATTAAAATCGCTTACCTCAGAATCAAACATGGCAAAGCCTTCGTGGTGTTTGCTTGTAATAATTATATATTTCATGCCCGCATCTTTGGCCAATTTTGCTATTTTTTTGGCATCAAATTCGTCGGGATTAAACCGTTGTGCCACTTTTTTATAGTCTTCAGGATTTATATCAGCGACTCTAGGATGCATAATCCATTCACCAATGCCGTAGTAGGTCTTATTGTTCCATTTTCCGCCTAATTCTGAATAAAGTCCCCAATGGATGAACATTCCAAAGTTACCCTCATCAAATAATTTACCCTTCCCATTTTTTAATGCGTCATAATTTACTTGTTTATCACCCCACATGTCATCCATATTTTTTGATTTTTTTTGTGCGGAAGAATCACAGCATACAACAATAACAAATAGTGTTATTAGGTAAATTAGCTTTTTATGACAAGAACGGATTAATTTCATTTCAAATATGATTTTTGTTTAAAGAATTACAAGGAAGCTAGCTTAAATGAGTGAAACGTGATAAAAAAAGGCATTATCAAAATTATATTTTTTAATGCCTCTTTCACGGATTTATAGAAGTTTTAATTATAGCCCGTAGCCTTCATTTTGGACCCAGTTGTTATTTACATTAAGATTCATTTGTGTTTGAGGAATTGGGTATAGCCATTCACGGTCTGGCCAAACCTCGTTCCCTGTAAAAAACACATGTTTATTGGTGTAATCTTGTAAAGAGCCCTCTTCGGCTGTCCATTCAACTTTGATATCTGAGGTTTCGGAAAGTAATCTATTTGTTCTCATTAAATCAAACTTTCGCTTAATTTCTCCATGAAATTCACTACGTCGCTCTCTGAGTACAGCATCTCTAAACTCGTTTTGCGATAAACCCGATGCCAGATCAGATAGACCGGCTCTATTTCTAATTTCGTTAACAGCTAAAATAGCCTCCGTATTTGGTGAGCCATCAGCTTCATTTTGTGCTTCTGCGAAAATAAGTAGCGCATCTGCATAGCGATATACAATAAAATTATTATTTGTATTCAAGAAGCTTGTATTTTCAGCACCTAAAAAAAAGTCTATATCTACGTACTTTCTAAAGGTTGGCTGGCACAAATAAGTATTACCGTCTGGTGTGTCATAACGTGTCATAATTCCCCAATCGCGTCGTTCATCACCATCTTCAAAATGGGCATAAAGGTCTGGCGTAGGAATGTAGAAACCTGTTGCAGGTGGTCGCCCCGGAAAACGTAACTCATTATTAACTCTACCAGAATTACCTTCACTTACTAAAGGCATACCTCCGGCAGGTCCCCAATACTGTCTTCCGTGAAAGAAAGGACTACACTCTCGACTTAGCCAAGAACCAAATTCACTGACATTAGTAGAGCCGAATTCTAATATAGATTCCACGGAATAGGGTTGAGCTTCAAGCCAAGGAACACCGCAAGCAGGGGTGATGTGCTCACCATCCACGAAATCTTCTGTGATTAATGCGTGTGGTGAACCATCAATTATTTCCTTAGCTTTATCTCTTGCTAAGGCATAATAAGACGCATCACCTTGTACAAATTCTCCCTGGGATGTGCGTCTTGTTCCAGCGTAAGTTAAATATACATCTGCTAAAATCAATTTAGCAGACCATTTTGTCATTCTGCCATTATGTAATTCATCAACACAATTTTCTTCGGCAAATTGTAATCCAGGTATTATGATTTCCGTATAAATTTCGTCTGCACTAGACCTCGGTAAATTAAAATCTGAAGCGTCATCAATTGAATTAACAACTTTTGGTAGGTCTCCCCATGCTCTTACTAAATTAAAGTAGCAAAAAGCTCTAAAGGCATAGGCTTCACCGAGTAATGCATTTTTTTCGGTTTCGTCCATAGCAATTCTGGGCACAAACTCAAGAACATCGTTCGCTCTAGCAATACCTGTCCAATGATTGTCATAAGTTTGCCAAGCTTCTAACCAAGGGTGTCCTGCATTTATAGTATGAGAAAACCAGTCGGCAAAATTGTTCCTATTAACTCTGCTCATTACATCGTCTGTACCAACATCAACGGCTGGCCACCCACGGCCAAAAACTGCGTTACTTGAGCCATCGCTGAGGGGCTCATACATGGCGTCTGTTCCAATACGCGCATTTTCTGCAGATACCCAAAACACATCGGTAGATACAAAATTTGGTGGCTCTTCCTCAAGGAAATCCTCACAGGATATCGCTAAAAGCGCAACTAGTAATGCTCCTATTAAATATTTCGTTTTCATCATGTAGTCTATTTTTATTTGTATCATTTTCTTATAAAGTTATATTTAAGCCCATCATTATTGCTCTCGCTAAAGGATACCCACCAAAATCGTGGCCTAGTGATAAATTATCACGACCTGTTAGGTTAACATCTGGATTAAAGCCCGTATAATCCGTGATAGTAAATAGATTGGTACCAGATATATAAAATCTAAGGGATGTCAACTTTAGGTCGTCTAGAACGTCTGCTGGCAGACTATAGCCTAGGGTTACGTTTTGTAATCTAATAAAAGAGCCATCTTCAATGAACCGATCACTGAACACAAAATTTGGTGCACCGTTATTTGTACTATCAACTCTCGGGTTTGAAGTACTTGGATTCTCTGGCGTCCAAGCTTGATTGACTTGTGCTAGTTGTTGTTGTTGACTAAAAGCCAACAGGTTCCAATTAGATACATTGGCAACGTCATTACCAAATTGCCCATCAAAAAAGAAACTGAAATCGAAGTTCCCAATTTCAAAAGTGTTATTAATACCAAATGTGACGTCTGGTTGGGCTTGTCCTATAATTTCTTTATCTACTTCACTTAATTCGCCATTACCATCTAAATCTACATATAGTTGTTCCCCTGGACGGTTTCGATTTCCTGCTCGAGGAATACCACCATCATAATCGTCTACAAATGTATAGGTCGCCGTCCGATCTTGATTATAAAGCGCGATTTGTTCTTCATTGCTTAGTCCTTGAAATTCAACAAAATCGTCAAATTGTGCAATACCAGCTCTTTTGTGACCGAAAAAGGTTCCAATTTCCTCACCATTAATTAAACGTTGTGAGCCTCCTGGTAACCAGCCTTGGTCGAAGCCACTTGGTAAAAGATCAATAGGTAATCCATCAACTATGGCCTTACCTGTTGAGACATTTGCATTCAGCGTCCACGCCAATGTTTTGTTCCGAATAATACGGGCATTTACGCTAAATTCTAAACCATTAGCTGTGATGTTTGCAAAATTTTCAGTGAATCCTGAAAAACCTGATTGTGACGGAATCCTATTATTAGCAATTAAGAGGTCGGTTGTCTTTTTTCTAAAATAATCAAACGTAAATTCAAATCTATTTTTAAACAAGGCTAAATCTAATCCTGCATCGAATTGTGCCGTGGTTTCCCATGTTAAATTTGGGTTTGCCACTTGATCTGTAAAGAATATGGTTGATAGACCTTCACCATTACCGTTTCCAAAGGTAAATTGATCTGAGTTAAGCTGAGCTAGAGAACCAAATTCTGGAATGGCCTGATTACCTACAAGACCATAGCTTAATCTTAATTTGGCCGATGATATAGACTTAATATCTTTGATAAATTTCTCTTGGGATATCTAATAGGCTACTGCACCTGCTGGGAAAAAGCCCCATTTATTCCCATCTGCAAATTTTGAAGAGCCATCATAACGTCCAGTAAATGTGAATAACCATTTATTGTCAATACTAAAATTAGCTCTTGCAAAAAATGACGCCAACTGGCTTTCTCTAAAGGTTATTATATCAGGATCTTGAAATGTCGCCGTATTAGGTGCGTACCATGTAAGTAAATCATTTTCAAACCCGAAATTAGAAGTGCTAAGACTTTCTGTTTTTCGCCATTCTAAAGATTGACCAAGTGTAACGGCGACCCTAGTTTTTCCGAACTTTTTATTGAAATCTAATTGATTTGTATTTGTAGTTGCCAACGCCTCTGTATCTCCGGTTCTAGCCCATCCTTCTCTGTTATTAACTAAGTCTATACCTAGATTAGCTAAATTATTTTGATAAAAGCGTTGTTTGGTATGTCTTGTTTGTTGCGTAAAAGTAGATCGAAAAGCTAATGCTTCTGATAGTTTGAGTTCAGCGAAAAAACTACCTGTAAATTGCGCTAAAGACGTTTCCCAAAGATTATTTTCTAAGAAAGTAACAGGCGTAATCTGATTAAAAGCAGGATCATCCTGATCGTCATCTGGATTTGCACCAAAAATAGTTGTAGGATTAAACCTTAAGGCTCGGGTTATTATGCTACTGGTTCCTCTAGTGAGATCACCTCTAGAATTAGTGGACTGCTCGTTTGAGTTAATAATTGAATAATTAATGTTGGTACCTATTTTTAAGTTTTTATTTAGTTGCGCATTTAGATTAATCCTTGCCGAAGCACGAGTAAATTCAGTGCGTTCTACAATTCCTTTTATATTTAATAAATTACCAGATACCGAATAGCGAAGATCTTTGTTCCCGCCTCTGAAGCTCAAATTTGTATTAGCATTGGTTCCTAGTCTAAATATTTGGTCTTGCCAATTTTCGTTAGGGATTCTACCTGCCCTAGCAGAATCTAAAAGCGTTTCGCGCAAAGGTTCTTCACCTCCATTTATAAAAGCCTCATTTCTACTTATTGTAAATTCGTTGGCATCCATAACATCAATGTATCGAGGAACCTCAGCTAAGGAATATTCATGACTTATCTGAAAAGTTCCCTTTCCTACTTCACCTGATTTTGTTGTGATTAAAACCACACCATTGGCGGCACGTGAACCATATATAGCAGTAGCAGAGGCGTCTTTAAGAATTTCAATAGATTCTATATCCGCAGGACTAATGAGCGAGAGGGGATTAAGCGCTGCGGCACCTTCATCGTTATCATTTAAAGTACCAGTCGAGTCGTTGTCTAATGGTATACCATCAATAACATATAAGGGCTCACTCCCAGAAAAAGAACCAATACCCCTTATTGTAATATTTGCTGCCCCTCCTGGTTGACCTGAACTTTGTCTTACGACAACACCAGCGGCTCTTCCTGCAAGCGCTTGATCGACGCTTACAAAACCAGATTTGGTGAGCTCTTCGCCTTTAACGGACGACACTGAACCTGTAACGTCACTTTTCTCAACCGTACCATAGCCAATAACGATGACTTCATTTAATTTTTCATTAGAATCCAGTAAGGTTACATTGATTGTATTTTGTTCCCCTACAATAATTTCCTGTGGTTGTGTCCCTAAATAAGAAAATTGTAAAATATCACCAACGTTAGCTTTAATGGTATAAACTCCATCAAAATCTGTGTAAGTGCCTTTCTGGGAATTTTTCACTAAAATAGATACACCATACATAATTGTACCATCTTGGTCTTTAACGACACCTGAAACCGTTTTTTCTTGAGCGAAAATAAATAGAGAAAGAAGGGTAAACGTAATTGTTATTAATATTCTCATAAATCAATAAGTTAGTTAGAATTATGAGGTGAAGATAGATTATGTCTTTATGTATAGTTTTCTATAATCAATCAAATATTTGCTTGTTTTATGCGGGAAAACGAAATAGAAATACATCTTAGTGTCATAAAGTACTTGAATTTCAAATAATTATGTCCAAATCTTGTGTAATCTCTATTTTGTTCTTCGAGACCGTGTTTTTGTTTAATAAACTTGATTAAAAGAGAAGTGTTTTAGATGGATATCTATTAACTAGCCAAAGGTTTTATCACTTCAATAATAAGGTAGTTTAGAGCAAACGTTAGGGTTATTAAAGAACGGTTTCTGTCTTATAAAAATATAATTTAGTGGTAGAAGCGTATGTTTATAATTAAAAATGGTCTACATAAAAACATAGTAAGTTATACAATTCTATACTTTTTTTATTCCAACTAAAAGTTTGGTTTTTCTTTGTAAAGTCCAAAAGTCAATAATTAAAGTCCTACTAGTCGATGAAGGGGATAGTGAATACCATAGTTGTTTTATTTGTTCTGAGTACTTTTTCGTGCAAAGGAGATAAAGCACATTCAAAACCAAATAAACCAAACATCATTATTATTTTCACAGATGATCAAGGCTATGGTGATGTAAGTGCTTTAAATCCTAACGCTAAATTTAAAACACCGAACATTGATATGTTGGCAAAAGAGGGTATCGTATTTACAAATGCGCATAGTGCTTCTTCTGTTTGTACGCCATCCCGCTACAGTTTATTGACTGGCAGATACCCTTGGCGAACTAGGCTTAAAAAAGGGGTTATGGCCGCTGAGGGAGTCGGTCTGATTGAAAAGGGTAGAATGACCCTTGCCTCATTTCTAAAAAATCAAGGTTATCACACAGCGATGGTGGGTAAGTGGCATCTGGGAATGGATATTCCTGGAGAAAAAATGAATCGGGACTGGACAAAGCCTCTCCAAGATATGCCTTTGGACAAGGGCTTTGACTATTTTTATGGTATTCCAGCATCTTTAAACTTTGGTGTTTTAGCATGGTTTGAAGGACGTTATGCCAAAGTACCCCCAACAAAATATTCTAATAAAAAAAAGAATGCCAGACACCTAGATTATAGAATTATTCCACCATACGATAATACTCCTGAAGAAACGTTAGCCAATTTAGATAAAGTTGGTTTTGAAATTGCACCAGATTTTATAGACAACCAATGCTTAACCAAATTTACCGATAAGGCTATTGACTGGATTAACACAAAAAAAGAAGATTCAAAAAACGGTAAACCATTTTTCCTTTATTTGCCATATACGTCACCGCATTATCCAGTTTGTCCATTACCAGAATTTAAAGGACAAGGAGATGCTGGTGCTTATGGAGAGTTTGTGGTCGAAACTGATTTTCATGTTGGAAGAATACTCAATTATCTTAAGAAATCGGGATTGTATGAAAACACATTAATTGTTTTTACAAGTGACAATGGTCCTGAAAATTCTTGGAAACAACGTATAGAAGAATTTGGACATGATAGTAGAGGTGGTTTTAGAGCAGGAAAACGTTTTGTATATGAAGGTGGACATCGCATACCATTTATTGTTCATTGGCCAAAAGGTATTAAAAACCCTGGACGATATTGGAATAGACCTTTAGGTCAAATTGATTTGCTAGCAACCATTTCAGAGTTGTTAGGTGCCAAACTTCCAGATACTGCAGGTGAGGATAGTCAGAGTTTTTTGCCTGTGTTGTTAGATCCTAATTTTAACTATAAGCGTTTACCACTAATTAATTTTGGCAACACTGGTCAACGTTATTCTATTACTGAAGACGACTGGAAATTAATCCTTCCATCATCCAAAAAACCAGCAGAATTATACAATTTATCCTTTGATAGTTCTGAAAAAAATAATTTGGTAAATAAATATCCCGAAAAAGTAACAAAACTAACAAATAAAATAAATGAAATTATTGTTAATGGAAGAACTACAAGTGGTTCAACCCAAAAAAATGATACTGGTTACTGGCAAGGTTTGGTGTGGATGGATGAACAATATTATACAACCAAAACCCAATAACTACCAATATTAAAAGAGAAAGTTAATTGGTAAAATCAGGAATTGAGGTTGGCGATGTTATTGTTGGAATTGAAGGTAAATATTAAAACTTAAATATAAGCAAAGAGATTGAAACCTCTGAACAGAATAAAAACCTATCCGGATTTAGCGAAAAGACTCTGAGACTCTCAGGGCATAGTTATTATACACAATACTAAAGCTTGATTTTTTATAAATTTAAGTGAAGAGAGTACTTGATCTTTACAATTGTAGAACTAGTCCTTTAAATCCAAGTAATTAGCAAAAGAGGAAACCGAATGAGAGTTTCCTTTTTAATTACTTATGTATCTCCATAAATTTCCTATAATCTTGTATTAGGAATTATAATAAAATAAACGATACTCTACTGTTTCAATAGCTTTTTAAAGCTATATGAACCTTCGCTATCTAATATTTTAACGAGGTATAGCCCAGTTGGTAAATCATTAATTTGATAATTAG
>CALBPF010000346.1 GCA_937899105.1 uncultured Flammeovirgaceae bacterium
ACGTCTGGTATGAATTTCCAATTTATAACGTTTATAAATTTTTGAAGAGGCTTTAGCCGACTTTGAGGTTCAATACACTGATCCGGATAATGGATTCGCTTTTACGAAAAACCCACCTCAAGTACAGATGTTGCCTAATGGAACAGCTACCATAGATATAAGGATAAATAATTTTAACCCCTCTAATATCTATGAGTTCTCAATCGGAGAAGATATCATACCGGTAACCGGCCCTAATTTGACCTACACTTTTATAGAACCCTCTCCTTTTGGTTCCATCGGATTTCTGGCAGAGTTAAATGTAGAATCTCCCAATGTATCAATCCCATGCAACGATTCTGAAAGTTATTTTATTCAAGTGGTTCCCGCTCCTGCAATTGTGTTAGCGGTCTCTGATATAACCGAGGGATGTGCACCCCTAACAGTTAACTTCGAGAGTTTTAGAGAAGATTTGTCTTTATCAAGAAATATTATTGTTGATGAACTGGTTTGGGATTTTGATGATGGAAGGCCTACGCTTATTTCTCCGAATCCAACCTATACTTTTACCGAAGCGGGGGCATATAATGTGGTAGTTAGAGGTACTAATGGTTATCCTGGTGAAGGAAATGAAGATCAGGCCTCAATTACAATTGTTGTTCAATCAAATCCGGTGGCGGACTTCAGGAGTAATCAAGATGTTATATTTATTCCAGATCAAGCATTTAGGCCGATAAACAACTCTTCTACATTTGTAACGGACTGGTTGTGGGACTGGGGTGATGGAAACTTTACTAGCGGGACAACCGACGAGGGTGCAGCCACACCAGAGCACGTTTATGAACTAGAAGGTCAATACAAAGTTCTTTTAACCGCCTCGACCGATTATGGTAATGGAATAGTTTGCAGCGATACTGCATCGTTAGTAGTTACTGTAGAAGAGGGTGGCTTCACCAGAACACCTAATGCATTCACACCAAATATTGACGGACCTCCGGGAGGGTCCTTCGATCCGCTAGATCCTGGTACAGCTGGTAATATCAATGACGTGTTCCTACCTATAACAGAAGGGGTGGTAGAATTCCAGATGGTAATTTTTGATCGATGGGGTAATCTGGTTTTTGAAAGTAATGACAGAAATTTTGGATGGGATGGTTATGATTCCAAAGGAAATCTGTTCCCCGCCGGAGTATATGTATATCGTTTAGATCTGCTTTTATCGGATGGTAATCGCACTACGAGAGTTGGAGATGTTACACTGATTAGATAACTTGAGAATGGGAATGATGAAGTTTATAAAGTATTTGGTGTTTTTTAGCTTATGTATTACCACTCTGTCGGTATCGGCACAAGACCCGCAATTTTCACAGTTTTATAATGCCCCACTTTATTTAAACCCAGGATTCACCGGAATTACTCCCCAACAGCGGTTAGTGGTTAATCATAGACTACAATGGCCCAATTTACCACAGACGTTTGCTACCTATGCAGTTTCTTATGAGATGTTTATAGGAGAATTAAGTAGTGGATTTGGATTAATGGCAAGCACGGATCAGATGGGTTCAGGAGGTTGGAGAACTACAAATGTCGGCCTCCTTTATTCGTACAAAGTCAGGCTCAATAAAGATTGGGTTTTTTCTCCCGGTATCTATTTCGGTTACGGTTGGCAGGGAATTGATCAAAGTAAGCTCCAGCTAGGAGATGAATTGGCCAACAATCAAAATGGCACGAACGACGGAACGGTTTTCAGAATTGATAATGAGCAATACTTTGATTTCGGTTCAGGGGCTATTTTATATAATAGGAATCTCTGGATAGGATTAAGCGCTTATCATATCAACACACCCAACACTTCTCTCATCGGAGGAGAAAGTCGGCTATCCATCAGATACAACTTGCATGGGGGTATGAGAATACCATTGCATAGCGGACCTAGAACCATTAGTAAAGTTTCATACCTGACACCATCTTTCGTTTATCGCAGACAAGGTGATACGTTTTCTCAGTTTGACGTTGGAGTTCAATACCATATCGACCCGATCGGTTTAGGCGTTTGGTACCGTGGGGTTCCTATACCTCGTCCATTCCAGCTGCTAGATACAGAAGAGGATCAGGTGAAGCAAGATGCGCTTATTTTCATACTTTCGCTTCAGTTCAACGGCTTTCAAGTTGGATATAGCTATGATTTTACTATTTCTGATTTAGAAACGAGAGTCGGAGGCGCCCATGAAATTTCATTGATCTATGAGTTCTCTGTCAAACCCTTTCGTCGAGGCGTGAAACGTAAAAATAAACTTATACCTTGTCCTACTTTTAACAGAAAAGAAGGCTTCTGGAATTAGTTTCAACTAAAATGTTTAACGGCCTTAAAAGCAACTCAATCCTTTTTTAGAGCAACTTGTCGATTACTTAGGTTGTTTACTTAACTTATTGGGTTTCAATTCTTTACTTCAACGTATTCAATATTGTCTGTGGTGGTTTTAAAATGGATAATTGCCCGTTTTAGAAACTATGTGGAGAAAAGCAACCTACCTTTTAGGTCTTTTGTCAGTTTGGGTTGGTGTTTCAGATACTTATGGACAGTGTAGTTCACTTCGTCCACAGATAGATATCACTTTTAATACAGACCAGGACTGTGCTCCGGTTACTGTTACAGATTTCACAATTACCTATTTTTTTAATTCCGCACAAGATCCAAACGACATAGAAATCCGATTTGAATGGAATGATCCTGGAAATAACATTGACGTTATTAATATTGGGAATGGGTTGGTGCCATCAATGGGGGATTCGGTATTTACCGCTTCAGCGCCCAGTTTTACTTATTTCGATAACGATGGGCAATGCACTATAACACCTACCGCCTATATTTATCTCAATGGTATACTTTGCCCAACTTCGGAAGAAATTCAAACGGCTTTTTTTTGGGGCACTGATGAACAAGCCAATGCCCAGCTGTTTATAAATCCTTTGAACTATGAAGTATGTTACAATAACCCGGTAGTTAACGCTATATTCACTGACAACTCAGAATTCAATTGTAATATTACGGTTGAGCCCGATAGACCTAATGAGCAGACGAGGCATGTGCAGTTTGTATACGGTACTAATCACAACCCGGCGGCCACAATATTGGATCTGACATTAGAAGATGGCAGTACCCAGCCCGTAACTAACGGTACCGGTAACCTTGTGACACCCCAAACACGTGGTACGGCCGGACTTCCCGTTACTGCCGGTTATTTTGGGCCTATTGACATAATACCTTTTCCGGCTAACGGGCCAAACTCTCAAACATTTCCAATGAACGCTCCGGCCAATGCAGCCAATCTTGTTGGGCATACTTTTGAAATCACCATGTTCAACTGGAATGTTTGTAATCCATGGAACGGGGATGTTGCTAATCCAAACTATGAGGAAGCTATATCTACAACTGCATACATCGTTGTAGTGGATGCCCCGACGCCTGACTTTATAACCCGAGAGGATGACGCTTCCGGTAATATAACTGATGTTTTCTGCATCGGTCAAACAATTTACTTTGACAACCTTACTGCCGGAGCAGGAGGCCTGGATTTTACCTGGGAATTTTATGATGATCCGGCAGGAGTTGCTTTCCTATCTTCAAGCAACGCCAATAATCCGACGTATGTCTACAATACCGCAGGTCAAAAACTGGTTAGGTTGACTGTTGAAAATCCAACAGCGCAAAGCAGTTGTATAGCGACGTATGAACGCTTAATCACCATTTCTCCTACCGTTATCGCGCAAATCGGGCTTACTGATCTTAGCAATAACCCAATAGCGGGGTTGTTTTGTCAGGATATTGGAAACCCTCAAAACTTTGCTGTTAGATTCAATGATATATCTTCCGGGGTCACTAATGCTTTTACCCGATGGAGGTGGGAGTTTTATGATGAAAATAATGTGTTGGTTAGAGAAGAACCTGGCGCCGGAGGCTTTTCATCTACGCAGCTTGGCCCGTTTGATGAGGTATTCACCAGCGTGGGTATTTATACATCCCGACTGATCGTTCGGGATGACGCTACTGATTGCCAAACCATAGACGAGGTAGAGGTTATTGTATATCCCAACCCTGATGCTAATTTTGCTGCAAGCAAAGTTTGTGAGGGAGAGCTTACCGGTTTTCAAGATTTATCAAGCCTGGCAGCTGTAAATTCTGAAACAATAATTTTATGGGAGTGGGACTTCGACTATGATGGAGTCACATTTATCAAAGATGCTACATTCGATAATCAAACTGTTTTTGACAGGATGATGGGTGCAGCGGGCACATATAACGTTGCGCTTAGGGTTACCACAGACCAAAATGCATGCTCCGATTTAATTGTGGTACCGGTTACTGTGGATCCGTTACCTATAGCTGATATATCAGCGGATAATCCCGGCGGTTGTAGCCCGCTTAATGTGGTTTTCGCAAATAATGGAGTAGGAATTCAGCCGGATATTATCCAACAATATATTTGGGAGATAGATGCAGGTTCAGGTTTCACAACAGATTCTATTCAAAGCCCAACGGACCCCGACTTTTCAAACCAATACCTTCGAAGTTTCGAAAACTTAACAACTTTACCCATAACGTATAGGGTGAGATTGCGGGCGATTACGGTTAATAATTGTGAAACAGTCAGCATGCCACAAGATGTTGTTGTCGAACCCGGACCCCGCTCGGGCTTTATTTCATTAAACTATTCTCCGTTCGATGATAACTGTAGTCCTGTAACTGTTGATTTTGAAGTAGACGCCGAAACTCAATCGCTTAATCCGAGTTCATATCTATGGTCAATAAGTGATGATAATGGGCCCATTACGCAGCAAAGTACTGGAGCCATTCCTGCTTTCACCTACGGTTTTATTAATGACACTCAAGCCATCAAAGATTTCCAGGTTACGTTAACCACTACGCTACCTAACAATTGCTCGAGGGATTCGATTAGAAACGTTCGGGTTAACCCGACACCCGATGCTGACTTTGTAATTGATACCTTACAATTCAACTGTGAAGTCATGAGGCTAAAGTTTGAAGCTCTCACTAAAGGCCTTAGCCTGTATAATTGGGAGGTGACTATCAATGGTTTCATTGTTTTGTCCTCTTCAACGTTAGGTGATGAATTTGAATACCTCTTTAATAAGAATGCCTCTACTCAAAATGTCCAGGTTACTTTGCAAACTGAAAATTTTGCTTCTTGTGAGAGCCCTATTGTCACGCAAATGGTTGAAGTTCCGGAGCGCGATGTCATCAATGCGGGATTTAATGTAACGCCGCTGGTCCAGAGTCTTCCAAATCGCATGGTTAACATAACGAATACCACTAACATAGGCCCCTGGACCTATGAGTGGGATTTCGGTGATGGAAAAAGCTCAGACGACCCTAATATTACCAATCATGAATATACCACCTTTGGTACATATACAATTACACTAACTGTGACTAATGAGGAGTGTGTGGAAACGGCTAGTCAAACGATTATTATTGATCCCATACCTCCAATTGTGGATTTTGACTACAACCCGCCTGCAGGTTGTGTACCATTAACTGTACAGTTCATTAATCTTACACAATTTGCTGACTCAGCTAGTTATTTTTGGCAGTTTGGGGCAAATGAAGGAATATCACGGGCGGTCAATCCAAGTTATACTTACTTTGAGCCGGGTATTTATACCGTTAGCTTGAGTGCCACAAACCTATTAGGAGATACAATCCGGGAAACAAAGCCACTGATCATTGAAGTATTTGAGCGACCGACTGCTGAATTTAGTGTACGGCCATTTGTAGTACTCATTCCTGATCAACCCCTCTTTACTAATAATAATAGTTTTGGAGCGAGTGAATTCTTATGGGACTTTGGAGACGGAACCACTTACACGGAACCGGAACCGCAGCATCTGTATCAGGAAGAGGGGGTATATGACATTACTCTGATAGCCTATAGCCCAAATGGATGTACGGACACCACTCGTCAGGAAGGGGTAGTACAGGCGAAAACCGGCGGTCGCTTGCTTATACCCAACGCATTTACTCCTAATCTTTCTGGTAGCTCAGGCGGCCGGCCAGGCAATGGTATCAATGATGTATTTCTTCCACTCACTCAGGGCGTAAAGCAATTTGAAATGTTGATTTTTAACCGTTGGGGCGAGCTGCTCTTTGATACAAATGACAAAAGTATGGGTTGGGACGGCTATTACAATGGTAAACTTTGTCCGCAAGATGTATATGTATATAAATTAAATCTTGTCTTCGAGAATGGTGAAACATCCACACGTATCGGAGATGTGAACCTCATACGATGACCAGGCTGCTGACCATATGGATGAGTGTAGTTTGCCTTCTTGATGTTTCAGGACAAGACCCTCATTTTTCACAGTATTATGCTGCGCCCACTTATCTGAACCCGGCATTCGCGGGCACTGGTTCTGATCATAGATTCATAGCAAACTACCGGAATCAATGGCCTAATATCACTAACGGCTTTGTTACGTATGCCTTTTCCTATGACTATCATATGTCGGATTTGAAAAGTGGTATAGGGCTTATGGCTGTGGTAGACAAAGCCGGATCGGCCGGCTTACGATCAACCGCCATTAATTTCATGTATTCGTACAAAATTCAATTGGCAAATAAGTGGATTGTCACGCCAGGTCTTTATTTTGGCTATGGCCGGCGAGATATTGATTATAACAGGTTGGTTTTTGGGGATCAGCTGGAGTTTCAGAATGACGGGCAGGTACCCACTCAGGATCTCCAAACAAATGATTTAGGTAAAGCCAGCTACTTTGATTTTGGCACTGGTCTGCTCATTTACAATAAAACCTTTTGGGCCGGATTTTCAGCCAGCCATATTAATACGCCAAATCGATCACTTCTGGGTAAGGAAAGCAGCATACCTATGAAAATCTCTGTTCATGCCGGTTTCAGAATCCCATTGTATTCAGGTGTATTTAAAAAACAAAGAAGCTCCAGTTTAGCGCCGTCATTTGTATACCAGCGTCAGGGAGAATTTGATCAATTGGATGTAGGGCTTCATTTTCTTTATGAACCTGTAATGATAGGGCTATGGTATCGTGGCATACCTGTTCAGCAGAATGTTAAGGACAACATTAGTCAGGACGCCGTAGTACTCATACTTGGCATGCGTTTCGAACAAATGGAAATTGGTTATAGTTATGATTTTACAGTTTCTGAGCTTGGCAACATTGGTGGCGGGGCTCATGAAGTGTCCGTGAAGTATAATTTAGACATGGCTTTTCGCTCATCAAAAATTAAAAAGAGGGACAAATTCATTCCCTGTCCGACATTCATTAAATAGTCAGTTCAAACTCTACTTCCAGAGTCGTAGAATTAGCTTTAACTTTGCAATTCTATAAAAGACCGAACCTGATGAACTACCGTTCAGCGCTTGATGAACACAAAATATTCAATATAATCTCAGATGAAAGTGAAAAACTTGGAGTCCAATCCTTTGTGATAGGTGGTTGGGTACGAGATTTGATACTGAAACGGCATTCTAAAGACGTTGACTTAGTTTGCATAGGTAGCGGAATAACGTTGGCAACGTCTGTCGCCAAAAGATTAAATACAAATGTTAGCGTATTTAAGAATTTTGGTACCGCCATGATTCGTAATAAAGAGTGGGACCTCGAGTTTGTAGGAGCACGAAAAGAGTCATACAGAAAAGAATCACGAAAACCGGTAGTAGAAGATGGTACACTTGAGGATGACCAGAATAGACGCGATTTCACTATAAATGCCATGGGAATCAGTCTCAATGGAAACAGCTATGGAGAACTCGTGGACCCTTTCGGAGGAGTTAGTGATCTTAAAAGTAAAGTTATCAAAACTCCGCTGGATCCCGGCATAACATTTTCTGATGATCCGTTGAGGATGATGCGAGCAATTCGCTTTGCTACACAATTGAACTTCGATATTGACGCTGATACGTATGATGGGATTGTTAAAAATGCTGAAAGGATCAAAATTGTATCGAAAGAGCGTATTTCTGATGAATTGAATAAGATCATTTTATCTGTGAGGCCTTCATATGGTTTCAAGCTGCTATTCCAATCAGGCCTTTTAAAGCTTATTTTTACCGAAATGGTAGCTTTATATGGGGTAGAAACTATCAATAAAAAATCTCATAAAGATAATTTTTATCATACGTTACAGGTACTCGATAATCTTAGTGAAATGTCTGATGACCTTTGGCTAAGATGGGCTGCGATTCTTCATGATATTGCAAAACCTGCCACCAAAAGGTTTAATAACAAAGTAGGGTGGACATTTCACGGGCATGAAGATAGGGGTGCGAGGATGGTACCAGGTATCTTTAGACGGTTGAAACTTCCCCTAAATGAAAAGATGCACTATGTAAAAAAGCTCGTCCGTCTACATCTTAGGCCAATCGCACTTGTGAAAAAGGAGATAACTGATTCCGCGTTGAGAAGGTTACTTTTCGAGGCAGGTGATGATATTGAAGATTTAATGAAACTATGCCGGGCTGATATTACTTCCAAAAATGAATATAAGGTAAAGCGATACCTCGAGAACTTTAACCTTGTAGAGAAAAAGCTAAAAGAAGTCGAGGAAAAAGATAATATCAGAAACTTTCAACCACCAGTATCCGGAGAGGAAATTATGAAGGCCTTCGGAGTTTCCCCGGGACGAGTAATAGGAGATATAAAAGAAGCGATCAAAGAGGCAATATTAGAAGGTGAAATACAAAATGACAAAACAGCGGCATGGGAATTGATGATTGAAATTGGGAAACAAAAAGGTTTGGAATTAGTAAACTAAATATGATAGCTTTGGCAAATTTTTCAAAAAAATGAATATGAAATACGTATATGGTTTTTTTCTTGTTGTTGCTCACACCGGCATCTTTGCTCAGGAGCAGGATGTCCAACCGCAGCAAATGACAGCGTCTCAAATCTTTTCTTCGCATTATGCACGAACATATCAAGCTGCAATACGGTACAACGACTATAATGTAGCCAAGCATGCTTTATATAATATGTTGGTGGAAAATCCACAAAATGACTCTATCCTGTATTCACTTGCTCTTATTTATGTGCAGGGACAGCAGTACGCTTCGGCTGTGTTATCCGCAAATGATATATTGACTTTAAAACCGGGCCATACCGGCGCTCTTGAAATAGCTGCCATTAGCTATGAGAATCTCGGTATCAAAGATAAGGCGCTTTCTAACTATGAATCGCTTTATCTAAATACAGAAGACTATAATACACTGTATAAAATGGCCTTTTTACAATATGATATGTCAAAATATGCGGAAGCAAAGACTAATGTAGATATACTTTTAGGCAAGAAGGAAACGGAGGAGCTTAAAAGTGTTTATACTTTGGCGAGTAATGAACAAAAAGAATTCCCGATTAAAGTTTCCCTTATAACCCTTAAGGGAATGATTAGCGCGGCAAGCGGCGACAAGGCTTTAGCAAAGAAATTTTACGATGAAGCGCTGGCGCTGGCTCCTGATTTTGAACTGGCTCAAAAGCAAATTGCGGAGCTGGAAAAATAAAATAAGTCTTATGCAACCTCAGGATAAGCTCCCTAGTCTTTTAATCAGATAAAAGCCGATTGGGAAAAGAGGTTCATAACATCCATCGTGATCTCATTGATAGATGCCTTGTGGGTGATACCTATGCCTATAGGCAATTATATATGGCATATAAGAATGCTATGTTCAATACTTGCATTCGTATAGTTAAAGATTTCAATGACGCTGAAGATATTCTGCAGGACTCATTTGTAAGCGCTTTTAAGAATATTAGTTCTTACAAAGGAGATGCTACATTTGGAGCTTGGCTAAAGCGAATCGTAATCAACAAATCAATTAATTTTCTGAATAAGAATAAAATTGATTTTGTGGAGATAGGTGATAATGTAGAAGCTTCTGAAGAGCATACTATTGAACCGGACCAATTAACTATTGATCGAGTAAAGGCAGCTATTGAGCAGCTACCGACTGGATATCGATCGGTTTTGTCGTTATATTTATTTGAAGGTTATGATCATTCTGAAATTGCTAGTATATTGTCAATTTCGGAATCTGCATCAAAATCGCAATACAGCAGGGCAAAGAGTAAAGTAAGAGAGATATTAAGTCTGAAAGATGAAAGATAATTTGAAGGACTTTGTGGATAAGAACAGACCATTATTTGATGATATGGAACCATCGGATAGTGTATGGACAGAAATTGAAAAACGAGCGTCTAAAAAAACTTATCATTGGCTATGGAAAGTAGCGGCCATTTCTTTTTTCTGCACTACTCTCTTTTTGTTTTTTGCTAACCAAGTTGATCGCGGTGAAGAGCTCATCTCTCAAAAAGAAAAAATCTCTTCAGACTTTGTAGACATAGAGTCTTTTTATTTTCAAATGATCTCAGAAAAAAAGACACTTATACAGTCATATGCAGATGAAACAGAGCTGGATTATGGCTATGAACAAGACCTTCAAAACTTAGATGCTATGTATGAGGTTTTGAAGGATGAGCTTAAGACCAATCCCAGCAAAAAGGTGGTAGATGCCTTGCTACTAAACCTAGTGGTTAGGATTGATATTTTAAATAAAGAGTTAGCTCAATTGGATGATAATACCGCAAAACATAAACCAGAAGCCGCGGCTATTTAGTAAGTGTCTGTAGCAAGGCTGAAATCTTCGCTATTTTTAGAATCGAGAACTTTTCCCATTTCACACTTCAGAACACGATAGTCGAAGTTTTTAACAAGTGAATGATCATGTGTTGCCATCATTATGGCGGTACCGCTTTTATTAATATCCTGAAATAAATTAAAAATACCGATGGAAACATCAGGGTCAAGATTTCCCGTGGGTTCATCCGCCACCAGTATTAACGGTTCGTTCAAAAGCGCTCTAGCAATAACTACACGCTGTTGTTCACCACCGGAAAGCTGATGCGGCATTTTGGTGCCTACCGCACCCAGGCCTACTCGCATAAGTACCTCCGCTTGCCTTGCCTTCATCTTGGCCTTATCCTTCCAACCTGTAGCCTTGAGTACAAAAAGCAAGTTATCAGCTACGGTCCTATCTGGAAACAATTGAAAATCCTGAAAAATAATACCCACCTTTCTTCTAAGCATTGGAACTTCTGAGGATTTGATACTTTTAATATCGAACCCAGCCACATTCATTTGACCCAAACGGAAAGGTAAATCGACATAGATTGTTTTTAGCAGTGAAGATTTACCACCTCCTGTTCTGCCTATCAGGAAAACAAATTCACCCTTTTCTACTTCAAAGGTAACATCGCTAAGAACGGTATTATTTTCCTGGAAGATACTGGCATCTTTAACGCGAATAACCGGATCAGTAGAAAAGGACATTTACTATTGTCGATTAACTATTTGATTTTTTATGATCGGCAAGGAACTTCTCAAGTCCTATATCAGTAAGGGGGTGCTTAAGTAGACTTGTGATAACATTAAGAGGACAGGTTACCACGTCGGCACCGATCTCAGCACATTGTACCAAGTGCATAGTGTGCCGTACACTGGCGGCCAGGATCTCAGTTTCGAAACCGTAATTATCGTAAATCTGAGCTATCTGCTCAATAAGAGCCAGCCCGTCATGCGAAATGTCATCCAGACGGCCAATAAAAGGAGAAAGATAGCTGGCGCCCGCCTTAGCAGCAAGTATGGCCTGGCCGGCAGAAAATACTAAGGTGCAATTGGTTCTGATCCCTTCACTGCTAAAGTGTTTAATTGCCTTTACTCCGTCTTTAATCATTGGAACTTTAACCACTATCTTGTCGTCCAATTTAGCGAGTTCCTTTCCTTCACTTATAATACCTTCATAGTCTGTAGCAATAACCTCAGCGCTTACATTATTATCTACAATATCACAAATGGCCTTATAATGGTCTTTCACATTCTCTTCACCACTTATCCCTTCTTTAGCCATTAGCGATGGGTTTGTGGTTACGCCATCCAGTACGCCAAGATCGTAGGCTTCTTTAATGTCGTTCAGGTTTGCAGTATCAATGAAGAATTTCATAGTAGTTCCGTTAATATTTTTTAGGTTATTAAATCTAAAACAAATCTATCAGTAAATCGCCTGATCACTTCATACGGTGAGGTGATTATTTTGGAAAAATCTAAACAAAAAAGGCAAATCAAGTATCGCACCGCTACAACCGCTTACCCTTGCTACCTTCCGGTCCTGGGGGAGTTCAGCAGGAGCTGGTCGTACTGATTTGCCACGGTGAAGTTACAATGATTTCCTTAATTCAAGAAACATAATATGGCCTTTACGGTAAAATATTGGTCGCTTAACTTTTAATTGATGATAATTGTAACTACTTGAAAGTAGATAAAGTCAAATTTAACTTACTTTAAAATGACTGACAGGCTGAGTGTCAAGCTGAAACTCCTGGAATTAATTTGTTATCGAGCCGACGAAGGTGATGGTGATGAAGTTTTTCTTAAGCAAAATGGTAGAAAGGTTTGGCCAGAAGACCAGAAATACCTGAGAATTTCTGAAGGTATAGTAAAAGTTAATCTTGCGCTAGACGTAGAACTTGGTTCTCAAGTGATACTTGAATTGTGGGATTACGATGTTTTAAGTTCTAATGATAAATTGGGCGAATTTCGCATGTTAGTCGATCAAAGAGGAGCGGAGTTCACAACAGATCTACATGAGGGAAAAAGCCGGGCCAAGTATAGCCTGAAGTGGGAGCTTTCTTAATTAACGGACCCCTTTTAAATGGAGGTTGAATTCCAGCGGACTTGATTTTATAAACTCGTCTTCCTTCAAGTCTTCATAAATATCTTCGTCTGCCTGAATTTCGCGCTTAACAACTGCATTATTAGCATCTATCGTAAGTTCTAAAATTCTAAAGTCCACCGGGTTAAGCTGAATTAATATCTTAAAATTTTCGAAGTCCTTTTTAAAATATTCATGCACCATTAAACGGGTACAATTTCTTTTTCTAATGAAGGTAATTTCACCGAGTCGATCAATTGATTTTCAAGCATACTCGCCCAGGCATTAACGTAGATGATTACATCGGCTTTATTGTTATGCTGAAGGTAGCGATTCTCTTTAGGCAGTATCCTTAGCACTCGGCTGTCTGATAACTTTTCCAAATGCTTGAGATCATCTAAATCCAAACCAGCGGAAAGAAGTTCTGTGATGAGATCGTCCATTAGTAGACCGCTTGTAGGGCAATAATCATTTAGTTGATCGTTCCAGTCGCCATATTTTTGCATAGCCCTGGAGTGGATTTCTGATTTATTAAGTTTTGTAATTTCTTGAGCAAGATGTCCACAGTTACAACTGCCCATATGTCCCCACTGATAGTTATTGCTTTTTCCCAATTGCTTCGCAGTATTTTTAAGCGCTTCAACTATTTTCAAACTTACCCTTGTCATGATAATATAACATTAAAAGTTATTTAAAGTTATAATGCAAAGTTGTCATAGGCAATAATGTGGTTTCAGGGTCAGGAGTATTGACAACTTTTTTAATACGCTTTCCATGATTTCAGACAATATACAACTGATGCAATTTATGGGGAAATAAAATAACTAAAGTAACCTACCACGTTAAACATTCTCAAATGACAAAATAAAAAGATGATTGAAGTTGCAGAAAAGTCAGCTGAACAACCAAATGCCACAAAAAAGCCAACAGCTAAAAAAGAAAAATAGCTTTCGTTTGCTAATTCACGTTTCATTTTTACTTTTGGCTTGATGAGTGAAAATTCTAATTATAGCGCATGGTGGTGGCACTTTCAAAATATTGGAAGTAAACAGCGTTATTAAATAATAAATGAAAGAAAGAAAAGGCTCGCTGTTTTACAGTGAGCCTTTTTTGTTTTTTTAAACACGGAAAATGACATACAGATTTAATACAAACCACAGACAGTTATTGGCCGATACGCTAACCCCGGTTAGCATATACTTGCGACTTAGAGACCGTTTTGCTCAAAGCATCATGCTGGAGAGTTCAGATTATCACGGTAATGAAAATAGTTTGTCGTTTATATGTTGTCAGCCAATCGCCTCTTTTAAAGCAGATAATAATGGTATTTATAAGGTATTTCCCGATGGAGTTGAAGAGACCCTGCCTACTGATTTTGAACTTGTTGAAGAACTTGAGAAGTTTAGTAAATCTTTTAAACCAAAGGAATTTGATCAGTTCAAGTTTCCGTCAAATGCATTATTTGGGTATGCAGCATATAATGCGGTACAGTATTTTGAGGACATTGAGCTCGGTAATTCGAATAAGGAGATACCTGATATTTATTATGCCATTTATAAATATGTCATTGTAGTTGATCACTTCAAAAATCAACTTTTTCTATTCGAGCACCTTATCGGCGATGAGACCAGCGAAATCCATAAGGTTGAAGCCCTGATTAAAGCCAGTACAGACCCTCAATTTGGCTTTAAACGTCAAGCAGAAGAATCATCCAACTTCACAGATGAAGAGTTTTTACAAATTCTTGAGAAGGGGAAAGACCATGCACAGCGTGGAGATGTTTTCCAAATTGTGTTGTCAAGGAGGTTTAACACAAAATTTCAAGGTGATGAATTCAATGTTTATCGTGCTTTGAGATCAATAAACCCTTCACCGTATCTTTTTTATTTTGATTATGGAAGTTTCAAATTGTTTGGTTCATCCCCTGAATCTCAGATAGTCATAAAAGAAGGGCAAGCTACTATATATCCCATAGCCGGAACTTTTAAAAGGACCGGTAATGATGCCCTTGATGCGGAACAGGCCCAGAAGTTGACAGAAGATGAAAAAGAAAATAGTGAGCACGTGATGTTAGTGGACCTGGCCCGAAACGATCTAAGCCGCAGTTCTTCTGAGGTCGAGGTTGAAGTATTTAAAGAGATACAATATTATTCACACGTCATTCACCTGGTTTCTAAAGTAACAGGGCAACTATCAGATGGCGCTAATCCTATTCAAC
Organism: uncultured Flammeovirgaceae bacterium; assembly: GCA_937899105.1. Taxonomy (GTDB): domain Bacteria; phylum Bacteroidota; class Bacteroidia; order Cytophagales; family Cyclobacteriaceae; genus Fulvivirga. The sequence continues at coordinate 14,956 of CALBPF010000346.1, forward strand.
TGGTGGCAGATACTTTTCCTGCAGGTACACTTTCCGGCGCTCCCAAGCATATGGCTATGCAACTGATTGATAAGTATGAAAATATAAGCCGAAGCTATTATGGCGGCGCTATTGGCCTTTTGGGTTTTAACGGAGATTTTAATCATGCCATTATGATCCGATCGTTTCTGAGTAGAAACAATACGTTAAGTTATCAGGCCGGAGCAGGTGTTGTGGCCAAATCAAAGTCAGAAAGTGAGCTTCAGGAAGTTAACAATAAGTTGGCGGCTTTGCGTAGTGCCTTAAAAATGGCTGAGGAGATATGAAGATTCTTGTTTTAGATAATTATGACTCTTTCACCTACAACCTGGTTCATATAATAAGGAAATTAGGTTTTGAAGATCAAATGCAAGTGTACCGTAATGATAAGGTAGCTCTTAAAGAAGTAGAGAATTTTGATAAGATTCTACTTTCGCCAGGTCCGGGTATTCCTGATGAGGCAGGTATTATGAAAGAATTAATTGAGACTTATGCCTCAACAAAATCGATTCTTGGAATCTGCCTGGGGCACCAAGGTATAGCTGAAGTATTTGGCGCCGAGTTATTCAATATGCCAGTTGTTTTACACGGGCTGGTAGGTAAAATACAAGTTGAAGATGAAAGTGAACGTTTGTTTCAAAGTTTACCCCAGGTTTTCAATGGATGTCATTATCACTCATGGAGTGTCAAGCCAGAAACGATCAATGGAAAATTACGAATAACAGCGATGGATGATAAGGGATTAGTAATGGGCCTATCGCATACGGAGTTTGATGTTAAAGGGCTACAGTTTCATCCGGAATCAATCCTTACCGAAGGTGGAGAACAAATGATTAAAAATTGGTTAATTATATAGCGCTATGAAAGAAATTTTAAATCAGCTCATTGAGTACAAAACCCTTGATAAACGAATATCAAAGGAGGTTCTCATGAATCTGGCCCAAGGTAAGTACAATCAAAGCCAAGTATCTGCTTTTTTAACTGTATTTATGATGAGAAGCATTACTGTTGAAGAGCTTGAAGGATTCAGGGACGCCATGCTGGAACTCTGCCTTCCCGTCGAAATTGAGGAATATGACGCTATTGACCTTTGTGGGACTGGTGGCGATGGTAAAGATACTTTCAATATTTCGACACTATCATCCTTCATAGTAGCCGGAGCAGGTCAAACTGTTGCTAAACATGGTAATAATGGAGTTTCATCAGTATGTGGATCTTCCAATTTATTGGCATATTTTGGATACCAGTTTACTCATGACCTGGACGAATTGAGGAGGAGTCTGGATGAAGCAAATATATGTTTTTTACATGCTCCGCTGTTTCATCCTGCAATGAAGAATGTAGCGCCTATACGAAAGGAGTTAGGTGTTAAAACCTTTTTCAATATGTTGGGACCAATGGTAAACCCATCTTTTCCTAAAAAACAGCTCGTAGGAGTTTTTAACCTCGAACTTGCCAGACTTTACGGTTATCTATACCAGCAAACCGATAAGGAGTTCACCATTTTACATTCCCTTGATGGTTATGATGAAGTTTCATTAACCAGTCACTTTAAAATGATTTCCAATCTGGGAGAAGAGCTGGTTTCGCCTGATCAGATAGGGTTTACTCCGCTAACCCAATCAGATATTTATGGTGGCGAAAGTGTTCAGGAGTCAGCAAAGATCTTTGAATCCGTACTCAAAGGAAACGGAACGCAGGCACAGAATCAAGTGGTGACCGCTAATGCCGGTATGGCCTTGTACTGCGCAAACCAAAAAGAAGGAAAGATAAATGCGATTGCCAGGGCAAAAGAATCTCTAGAATCGGGAAAGGCGCTTGAGGCGTTTAAAAGACTAACTAATAATAAAACTCAGATTTCAGTAAACTAATGGATATACTTAAGGAAATAATTGAACACAAAAAGGTCGAGGTAGCAGAGAGAAAATCCTTATATCCTGTAAAATTGTTAGAACAGAGCATCTATTTTGGCTCTCGCACGGTTTCATTGAAGAAATATATTCAACGTGTGGATAAATCAGGTATAATTGCTGAATTCAAAAGAAAGTCACCTTCCAAAGGAATAATTAATGCGCATGCCTCAGTAGAACGTACATCTATTGGGTATATGCAAGCCGGAGCATCAGCTTTATCCGTTTTAACGGATTTAAAATATTTTGACGGTAAAAACGAAGATCTGAAAACAGCTAGAAGATTTAACTTTTGCCCTATCCTTAGAAAAGACTTTACAGTTGATGAATATCAAATTGTAGAAGCCAAGTCAATTGGCGCCGATGCTATACTGCTGATAGCCGCTGTTCTTGATAGCAAGGAAATTGAGCGATTAGCTCAATTTGCCAAATCATTAGGTCTTGAGACTTTGCTGGAAGTGCATGATTCAGATGAACTTGCCAGATCCATTAATCCGCACATTGATTGTGTAGGTGTTAACAATCGGGATCTAAAAACATTTGAAGTTTCTATTGATACTTCAATATCACTAGCGGATAAAATCCCGGATGAATTCGTAAAGATATCTGAGAGCGGGATTAATGGCCCCCGGACCATAATTGAATTGAAGCAGGCAGGTTACCAGGGGTTTTTAGTGGGTGAACGCTTTATGCAGAGTGCAAGACCTCAGAAATCGTGTGCTGCTTTTATTGAACAATTAAAAGGATTTGAGTGATGAAGGTCAAGGTCTGTGGATTACGAGATAACATTGAGGAGGTTGCAGCCTTAAGGCCGGATCTTGTCGGGTTTATCTTTTACCCGGAGTCAAAGCGATACATCGGAAGTAAGTTCGCAGAGAGTTTAGACCGCATACCGGATACGGTTAAAAAAGTAGGCGTCTTTGTTAATGAAGCGCTAGAGAAGGTAGTTACTAAAGTAGCCGAATATCACCTTGACTACGTACAACTTCATGGTGATGAATCCATAGATTATTGCAGCAAGCTGGTTAAGTCTATGAACGTAGGTATAATCAAAGTTTTTTCAGGTAATTGTTTGCCGGGTATTGAAGAGCTGAATACCTATAAAGAGCTGATTGATTACTACTTATTTGATACTCGAAGCGATGCTTACGGTGGAACGGGTCAAAAATTTGACTGGAGTGCACTTAAAGATTTGAAATTATCAAAACCCATTATTCTCAGCGGAGGTATTGGTTTGGAAGATCTTAAAAGCATCAGTAATAGCGGATTAAATGTATTTGCTGTTGACGTAAACAGTAAGTTTGAAATCAAACCAGGCTTGAAGGATACTCAATTAATTAGAACCTTAATTGAAAATAGAAATGAAATATACAGTTGACAAGACAGGTTATTATGGAAATTTTGGAGGGGCGTATATTCCTGAAATGCTCTATCCAAATATCGAGGAGCTCAGAGAAAGCTATTTATCGATTATTGATTCGAAAGAATTCGAACAACAATTTAACGCACTGTTAAAGGATTATGTTGGAAGGCCAACACCTCTTTTCAAGGCCGAAAGGCTGTCGGATAAATATGGCGCCCATATTTACCTAAAGAGGGAAGACCTGTGCCATACGGGTGCGCACAAAGTGAATAACACAATCGGTCAAATTATTTTGGCCAAGAAACTGGGTAAGCAAAAAATAATTGCTGAAACCGGAGCCGGTCAGCATGGCGTGGCCACTGCTACCGTCTGCGCCTTGATGGGGATGGAATGTGTTGTATATATGGGTAAAGTGGATATGGAGCGTCAGAAACCCAATGTTGAACGTATGAGGATACTCGGGGCTACAGTGCAGCCTGCGACCAGTGGCAGTCAGACACTAAAAGATGCCACTAACGAGGCTATGAGGCATTGGATCAATAACCCTACGGATACCCATTACATCATCGGTTCTGTAGTGGGCCCTCACCCTTATCCGGATATGGTGGCCCGGTTTCAGGCTGTAATCAGCGAAGAGATCAAATTTCAACTTTTAGAGCAAACCGGGTCGGAATTGCCAAATTATGTATTGGCTTGTGTAGGTGGGGGCAGCAATGCTGCAGGGGCCTTTTACCATTATTTGGATAAAGAAGAAGTACACCTCGTGGCGGTTGAAGCGGCAGGGTTGGGTGTTGCTTCAGGAGAGTCAGCAGCTACTACAGCTCTCGGTAAGCCGGGTGTTTTACACGGGAGTAAAACCCTGTTAATGCAAACGCAAGATGGACAGGTTGTTGAACCGTACTCTATTTCAGCGGGCTTAGATTACCCAGGCATTGGCCCTATGCATGCTCATTTATTTGATGTAGGTAGAGTTAAGTTCTTAAATGCCACGGATGAGGAAGCTATGAAAGCCGGAATTGAGTTAAGCCGCCTTGAAGGCATCATACCGGCCATAGAAACGGCACATGCTTTCGCGGCATTGAAGCAATTGAACCTTGGGCAGAATGATGTAGTAGTGATTAATTTATCGGGAAGAGGAGATAAGGATTTGGACACCTATATCCGATGGGGCAAGTACTAAAAATTACCAATTGACATTTAATTAAAGAATAGACATGCATAGAATAAATCAGCTTTTTGAAAACAAGAAAGATCGCATCCTTTCTGTGTATTACTCTGCAGGTTTTCCTGCTCTCAATAATACACTTGATATAGCGATATGGCTTGAAAAAGCTGGTGCCGATATGATTGAGATTGGAATCCCTTTCTCCGATCCACTGGCGGATGGGCCGACCATTCAGGAGAGTAACAAAGTAGCTCTTGATAATGGCATGACCCTGGATCTGCTATTCAACCAGATCAAAGAGCTGCGAAGCAAAGTGACCGTTCCGGTAATTCTTATGGGCTATATAAACCCGGTTATCCAATACGGCATAGGGAGGTTTTGCCAATCTTGTGAAGATGTTGGTGTCGACGGGTTGATTTTACCAGACTTACCGATGTCGGAATATATTTCAGAGTACCAGGACAAGTTTACGGATCACGGTATAAAGAATATTTTCCTTATCACACCACAGACCTCCGATGAGCGTATCAGGGAGGTGGACGCACGAAGTAATAGCTTTATTTATATGGTATCTACTTCCAGTACCACCGGAGCAAAGGATTCATTTGGAGAGGTACAAGCTAGTTATTTTGAAAGGGTGAGGTCACTAAACTTAAATAATCCTACACTGGTTGGCTTTGGTATATCAAACAAAGTTACATTCGGCCAGGCTTGTGCGCATAGCAACGGAGCAATAATTGGCTCTGCCTTCATAAAAGTTCTTGGTTCTTCCGATAACCTAGAGTCAGACATTCTACAATTTGTAAAAAGTATAAAAGCATAAGATATGATCATTCAGTTGGAAAAAGAGATTTCTGCAAAGACGAAAGAGGAAATCGTTCGCAAAGTAAGTGACTTAAAATATAAGATTACAGATGTAAAAACACAGAAGGGGGACTACCTGGTAGGTATAGGAAAGCAAGAATTTGACATACGAGATGTCGGACATATGCCAGGCATCTCCGACATACATATTGTTTCTGACGATTATAAACTGGTATCCAGAAAGTGGAAGGTGAATCCCACCACTATTGATTTAGGTGATGGAGTTTGCATTGAAGAGGGAGGAATGGCTATTATGGCGGGTCCATGTTCTATTGAAGGTGAAGAGCAGATAGATAAGACTATCAATCATTTAAAAGAGAATGATGTTAAAATTATGCGCGGTGGTGTATATAAACCTAGAAGTTCACCATATTCTTTTAGAGGCATGGGTATTGAGGGGTTAAAGTTATGGTATAAAGCGGCCAGGTCTGCAGGTATAAAAATCATTACAGAAGTTATGCAAGTTTCTCAAATAGAAGAGATGCTGCCTTATGTAGACATATTTCAGGTGGGAGCTCGCAACACTCAAAATTTCAATCTCTTAGATGAGTTGGGTCTTGTAGATAAACCTGTTTTGATCAAGCGAGGTATTTCCGGCACAATTAATGAATTACTTTCATCCGCTGAGTACGTATTTTCGGCTGGTAACGAAAATCTTATGCTTTGCGAACGTGGTATTCGAACGTATGAGAAAGCAAGTCGAAATACTATGGACATTAACGCTATCACCATTCTTAAAGAAAAGTCCCATTTACCGGTAATTGCTGACCCATCACATGGTATTGGCATTCGCGACCATGTAGAACCTGTCGCCCTAGCATGCATCATGGCTGGCGCAGACGGTGTTATCTATGAAACACATGAAAAACCCGAAGAAGCATATTCCGATGGTCAGCAAACCCTGAACTTTCGCGAGTCTAAGAAGCTCATCGACAGGATGCGCAAAGTTTTTGACCTAAGGGAAAGTATGTAAACTGACATTTTATGATTTCTGATAAACATCAGTTTTGCATTCTGTTGATAAATTATATCTTTGATAAATAATGAGAAAACAAAAAACATATTACTACTCTTATTATTCAGTCTCTGAAGGACTCGGACAGGGTAGTTAATGCATAATGGATATTAATGACAAGCATAGCCCCGCTCCGAGAGCGGGGCTTTTTTTATGATTAAATTTTAAATGATGGAAACAACAACTAAACGCGGCATCCCAACTTTGAAAAACATGAAACAGGTGTATGATGCGTATACAGAAGAAGATCATCAGGTTTGGAAAATACTTTTCAACCGTCAAATCGTAAACATGCCTCATACGGCTACTAAGGAGTTTATGATAGGTTTGGACAAGATCAACTTTACGGCAGAGCGGATTCCTAACTTTGAGGAAACAAATAAAATTCTAAATATACTCACTGGATGGGAGTTAGTAGCTGTTGAGGGTATTGTAGATGATCGCTTATTCTTTGAATTGATGTCTAACAAAAAGTTTCCAGCTACGACCTGGCTGAGGAAAATGAGTGAGTTGGACTACCTCGAAGAACCGGACATGTTCCATGATGTGTTTGCCCATGTACCGCTTCTGACTAATCAGGCATTTGTGAATTTTCTTCAGGCGATAAGTAAGATTGGACACGATTATGTGCATGATCCAGTTGCCATTGACCTTCTGTCAAGAGTTTACTGGTTTACCGTAGAATTTGGATTGATCAGGGAAAATGGCGAGCCAAGAATTTATGGGGCAGGAGTGTTATCTTCAGCAGGTGAAACCGAGTACTCGCTAAGTAAAGAACCAAAGCATTTTGAGTATCACGTAGAGCAGATGCTTAATACACCTTATCGAAAAGATATTTTTCAAGACAGGTATTTCTTAATTGATAATTACGAACAGCTTTACAACTCTATTGGCGAGATAAAAGCTAGCTTAAAAGAGAAACTAAGAAAACTGCGGGCAGTTAATTAGTTATAGATTCAAATTGCCGGCGTTTGCTGATTACTTTAATGTTTGGGGAGGGTACTGTAAAAGTAAAAGTTGTGCCTTCTCCTAACTTGCCTTCTGCCCAAATTTTACCACCCAACTTCTCTATGACCGTTTTGCAGAGATTTACGCCCAGACCTGTTCCCTTTTCCTGATTCGTACCTACCTGACTTTTTACTTCAGTTAATGAAAAGAGGATATCGACTTCTTCTTTTGACATTCCTACACCATAATCGGCAACGGACAGTGATACTTCGCTTCCTGATATATTTTGATCAATGTTGATCTTACTATGGGGATGTGAGAATTTAATAGCGTTTGATAGCAGGTTTCTTAATACAATTTTGATCATTTCAGGGTCTGAATCCATTTCAATATCAACACCTGTATTAACTAAAAGGTCTATATTCTTTTCCCGAGCAATTGGCATATAGAGTGAGGCGCACTCTTTTATTAGCTCACTTATTTTTACCGACTTGATCTCAGGTTTGAAGTCATTTTGTTGAATGTTGATCCATTTGATCAGATTGGAAGTTAGGTTTAGTGTAGATCCTATGTCCTTAGCAAGTATTTTCGTGAGATGATTAAATTCGTTTTGATCAATATGCCCGTGGTCAAGCATGCTCAAGGTTTGCCTAATATTGTTAAGAGGGCTTTTTAAATCATGCCCAAGAATATAGATGAGCTTGTTTTTAACTTGATTGTCGGCCTCAGCCGCTTTACTTTGGCTTTTCAATTTTGATGCATAGGACAATATAATCAAACCCATGGGATAAGCAGTAATTACAGAAATTAATGTTGCCAAGATAAAACCGGTCCAAAATGAGGCAAAAGGAACAAACCAATAGAGTATACTATAAAGACTACAAACGGTAGTCCAGGAAATAAGAACTACACCACTTAGGGTGTTCATCCTTGTATAGACATACACTATTAACCTTTTCATTTCCTATTGTAAAAGTAGAGAATTTAAACGCTCAAATAAATAAGTAATTTCCCCTATTTAGCGCTCCATGATTTCAGGATTTTAGAATCTGCGAGCTTAATATTTCCAGATGTAATAGGATTAGTTTCCAGACTACGATTTGATTAAATTGAAAGCTGAAATTATTAAAAGATGAAGAAAAATGTTCTCTTCTGGTCGCTAAGTGTAGCTTTGGCCGGCCTCCTCTTTGGATTTGACACGGTAGTCATTTCAGGCGCTAACTTACCTATCAAGGAATTATGGAATACAAGCCCTTTCTTTCATGGCACTTTTATTATGAGTATGGCGCTATGGGGTACCGTCTTTGGAGCCATGTTTGGGGGTATTCCGTGCGATAAGATAGGTAGAAAGAAGACTCTTTTTTGGATAGGGTTGCTATATTTTATATCTGCTGTGGGGTCGGCGATGGCGCCAGACCCATACACTTTCTCTTTTTTTAGATTTATCGGTGGGGTGGGAGTAGGTGCATCCTCCGTAGCAGCTCCCATGTATATTTCAGAAATTTCATCATCAAAAAACAGAGGTAAGCTGGTGGCACTTTATCAGTTTATGATTGTTTTTGGCATTTTATTGGCCTTTATATCTAATTATCTTTTGGATGGAGTGGGGGGTGATAATGACTGGCGATGGATGTTAGGTATGGAGGGTGTGCCAGCTTTTTTCTATTGTTTTCTCATACTTGGTGTTTCTAATAGTCCCAGGTGGATGGTTCTTCATAATAATGATAGAGAAGGCGCCCTCAAGGTTCTAAAGGTGATCGATCCGGATACGGCGGATGAACGTTTAGAAGATATTATTCTGGACAATGAGCAAACAAAGCACAATAGCAGCTTCTTTTCAGGAAGATTTTCGAAGCCTATATTATTGGCCTTTTTAATTGCCTTTTTCAATCAGCTGTCAGGCATTAATTTTATATTGTATTATGCTCCCGAGCTTTTGGAACTCGCAGGTCTTGGTGGAAAGGATTCGCTCTTTAATTCCATATCCATTGGCATTATAAATATGTTGTTCACGTTCATTGGGCTTTATTTTATTGATAGAATGGGTAGGAGAATGCTTATGTATATAGGTTCTGTTGGATATATCGTTAGTCTTGCCATGACGGCATTCTGTTTTTATGCAGACCTTGACCCCGTGCTTCTCTTAACATCTATTCTAATTTTTATAGCTTCACACGCTGTTGGTCAAGGAGCTGTGATATGGGTATTTATTTCTGAAATTTTTCCGAATGAAGTTAGAGCAAAAGGTCAGTCCTTAGGTACAGGCACGCATTGGGTTTTTGCTGCCTTGATTACCTTATTTACTCCAATTTTCATAGATAAGGAAGAAGGAATATTTGGTGAGAACCCTTGGCCGGTTTTTGGTTTTTTTGCGCTTATGATGGTTTTACAACTGCTTTTTGTTAAAGCGCTAATGCCTGAAACAAAGGGAAAAACTTTAGAAGAATTAGCAAAGGAACTGATGAAGAAATGATAACGCTAATTCTGACCTTGTAGTGCGTCTAATTGAATCCATTTAATAAAAATCGAGATACACCTTCATTACATAGAGTGAGAATTTATTCTATTTAGTATAACAAATTAAAATAATACCCGTATTTTTGTTATATAAAATAGAACATATATGTATGGGCAAGGAATATTTGGGTGAGTTAGAAGAGCTAGTGTTACTACTCATTGTCATGTTAAAAGAGGAAGCTTATGGGTTGGCCATTCGTAAGGCATTAAAAGAGCAGGCCAATAGAAATGTTACCATAGGAGCGGTTCACGGTACGGTTAATAGGCTTGAAAGTAAAGGGTTCGTGGAGTCTACTCTTGGCGGCGCTACCAAGGAAAGGGGGGGGCGTAGGAAACGGATCTTTACCATAACAGCTGCTGGCAAGAAGCTTCTGCAGAATAGTCAGGATGTGAAAGTGAATATTTGGCGGCAGATACCGGAACTCTCTTTAGACAAGCAATAATGAAACGTATAACTCCAACTCCACCCGAGTTAGCTGAGCGACTTCTTAGTTGGTTCTGTAAAGAGGAACTGTTGGAAGAGATCCTTGGTGACTTATATGAATATCATGAAGAGCTGATGGAGCAACCCAATTGGAAAAGAAAGATTATCTATTGGTTTCACGTTTTTCATTTTCTTCGCCCTTCATTGTTAAAAAATATTTCAGGAACTCAAGAACTCAATTATTACGGTATGCTCAAATTATATATACGTACGTCCTTATGGAACCTCTTCAAGCATAGGCTAGTATCGGCTGTTAGCTTATTTACCCTGGTTGTAGGCGCCATATCATTTCACCTGGTATATGCCTGGATAGACAATGAACTCAGTATGGATAATCTTCATTCCAAGAGAGACAGAATACATCTGGCTATTTCTAAGTTTAATGAAATGTCTGATTTCATACCTGTGGCGCCAGGCGTGTTCTTCGGATTGGATTATGCACAACTCCCTGAGGTTGAGAAAGTGATGGTTATTCACACTTATGATGAAGACCAGATAAAGCTTAAGAAAGGTACGGTTTCATTTCCCGGAAGAGCATGGGTAGTGGATAGCGTTCTCTTTGACTTTTTCGATTTTAGGCTGACCTCAGGAGATAAAGAAGCGCTGCATGACCCGGGAAGTATTATTGTAACTCAGGAATTTGCCAACAGGCTATTTCCCAACGAAGATCCACTGGGAAAAATGGTTGAAGTCAGTTGCGATCAGGTTGGGTTGTATCAGATCGCAGCGATCATGGAGGATTTACCGGCTAATAGTTCAATAAACGTAGACTTTCTTGTGCCCAGGCATTCCAAGGATTTTTGGAGAAGGCTTCCAACAGAACTCCTTCTGGTAGATGAGAATTTTGATCGAGATGCGTTTAATGCCAAGTTCGCCCCGATGGGGCGCGCCCATGGTAGGCATGGTAAGAGCGTAATGTCAACCATTCCTTTCAATACACTTTACTTTGAGCGGCCGTTGGAAGTGCCTTTATTTAGTAAGCAAGGTGACCTTAATAACCTTAGGGCCATGCAGCTCATAGCCATTATTATTTTAATTGTGACGGCGCTTAGTTTTACAAACCTTCAAACTACGCTTCAACTTACCATGGCAAACAGGATAGGTATTAAAAAAGCCATGGGAGCTTCTAAGTTAAATCTTGGTTTTGAGCTTATCGTTAATGGCTTATTATACTTCAGTTCGTCACTGTTCATAGCTTTTCTGGCTTATGAACTTATGTTTCCCTACTACCTTCATATTATGAGGCTTGATCTGGACCAAAATTCCGTGTTAGATTTACAAGTACTTTCTCTGGTAATAATTTTTATAATAGCTGTTTCATTTTCTGTTTCATTCGTTAGAATTATGAAGGTTAGTGTGACAGAGAGCTTAGTTGTTAACGTTAATTTTTTTAAGATCCCAATAACCCAGCGAATCCTAACTACCTTGCAATATACCTTGGCTATTATATTGATCTTTTCAACATCAATCATCTTTCTCCAGCTGAAATATATGGTTAACAAAGACACCGGCTTGATCCAAAGCAATATTATCGAAACCAATATTTTTGAGATATTCCCTTCTTTAAGACAAGATAGTGTTAAGCGAATGGAAATGCTTAATATTCATGCTCGTGTGGTCAATCAACTTAAAGGAAACCCGGATATTATAGCCGTTTCGCAAGGAACCGTACCCATTAATAACGCTTATACACAAAGCATAAAGCGAGCAGATGCAGACAATGACTTTGAACTTATGAATGTAATGTCGGTGGATACGAATTATGATGATGTTTTTGGATTAGATGTAATTGACGGAATCTTTTTTTCCGATTCTTTGGAATCTGATAACAATACAGTCGTTATCAATGAGTCAGCAATGCGTCATTTAAATATTGAACGAATCGATGACACCGAACTTCTTATGCACATGCCTGGTGGGGATATCAGATATTCCATAATCGGTGTGGTTAAGGATTTTCATTTTCAACATTTATCACATAAAGTGAATCCACTCATCCTCAGGAATTTTTACTATGCGGATAAAAGTTTCATTGTGAGATACAGACCTGATGCAAGAAACCGTGTGCTGGATTTTATGGATAAATTACATCGTGATATTAATCCAAACTCCGCTTTTACCTTTAATGACTTTGAGGAGAAGGTGAATTCACAATATGCCAATGAAAAAAGAATGAGTAGTGTGGTCAACGGGTTTGCTCTAGTAGCTATTTTACTTGCTTCTTCAGGATTGTTTACGTTTGCCTTTCACGAGACTAAACGAAGAACGAAAGAGATTGGGATAAGAAAAGTAACAGGCGCCAATCACTTTCAGGTATTCTTCGTGATGTGCAAATCGTTTCTATTTACCGTCTTAATCGCTTGCGTACTGGCTTATCCAATAGCCTGGTATTTGATGCAAATGTGGTTGGCAGATTTTGCCAATCGCATAGATATAAGCGGATGGATTTTTGTTGGAGTAGGCATATTAACCTTGTTATTCGCCATTACTACCATAAGTTGGCAAACTTTAAAAGTGGCCCGAATGAATCCGGTAGAGAGTTTGAGGTACGAGTAGGGATTAATAGTCCCCTAAGGTTTCCTCTAGCTGCCCAAGGGCATCGGCAAGCTGCTCATCATTGGGAGCGACACCATGCCATTTATGAGTACCTACCATAAAATCAACGCCATAGCCCATTTCCGTCGACATTAGGTTCAGAACGGGGATGCCTTTTCCTGAAAGTTCTTTGGCTTGGTCTAAGTTTGAGATAAGGTTTTCAAAATCATTACCATTGCTCTCTATCACTTTCCAACCGAAGGCTTCCCATTTTGCTTTGAGGTCGCCTAATCCCATTACCTCTTTGGTAGGGCCATCTATTTGTTGATGGTTGAAGTCAATAGTAGCAATAAGATTATCTACTTTATGGTGTGCGGCATACATGGCGGCCTCCCAAACCTGTCCTTCGTCCTGCTCGCCGTCACCCATAAGTACATATACAAAGCGATCATCTCCGCTAAGTTTTTTGGCCTGTGCAGCGCCAATGGCAACAGAAAGACCTTGACCAAGTGATCCTGAAGCTATTCTAACTCCTGGAAGGTTTTCTTCTGTTGCTGGATGGCCTTGAAGCCTTGAATCCATTTTTCTAAAGGTTTTAAGCTCCTCAATCGGGAAATAGCCGCTTCTTGCCAATACACTGTACCAGACCGGAGAGATATGACCATTGGAAAGGAAGAAGATGTCCTCACCTTTTGCATCCATATTGAAACCTTTTTCATGTTGTAAAATATGAAAGTATAGCGCCACGAAAAATTCCGTACATCCTAAAGAACCACCCGGGTGGCCAGACTGTACTGCGTGTACCATTCTAACAATATCTCGCCTTACCTGTGAGGCTACCTTTTCTAATTCCGTAATTTTGGGTTCAGAGCTCATTTTTTCATTCTTAAATGACGAATTTAAAGAAGTTGAGAAGAATTGGAAAGGTATGGACACGAGATTTTAACAAAAAGAGAGGCCGCTCTTTTCAGAATGGCCTTTAATTAATCCGCTGTC